>DATBFV010000217.1:0-10767 GCA_036558345.1 Gemmatimonadales bacterium
TTTCCGTCGGGCGTACGATACATCAGCATGCTAACGCATCCTCTCTGCGGTCCATCTGGCCGCCGCCCGCTGCATCAACGCCTGCCCATGCCATGCACACAGCACCGGCACATCGCCGGGAATCTGCGCAGCCAATCGGGGATGCGCGAACAACACGACGAGAGCCGCGCCGGATGCGAGACGCTCGAGCTTTGTAATCGATGCGGGGCCCAGGTCTCCCCGCCCCTTCCAGGACCGGGGCTCGGCGTAGACGAGAATCAGGTTGCCGGTGTCAGGTGTCCGGTTTGCGCTGACACGAACTCCAGTGTCCGACAACGTCTTTGCGAAAACATCACGCGGCGGAATCAGGTACGGACCACCGATATCATCATCGACGATCGTTACACTCAGAGACTTATTGAGCTGCGGCGCCTCACCACGCACCAGATGTAATGCGCGATCCGCGACTTCATCGGCGAATTTTTGATGCTCGGCGAGCTCGGCATCATCGAGCGGCTGGGCCGATGCCGCGGGGAGGGGAGCATTCGCAATCGCCTTCTCATAACGCGCCAGTGCTGCCTCGACGCGCGTCGGATCCACCCGCTCGAGCGCGCGCACCACACCCGCCCAGTCTGTGGGATACAGCAGCATGTCACATCCCGCCGTCACAGCGGCGACTGCCGCGTCACCCTCCGGCGCCGCCGCCGTCGCGCCGCCCATGATGAAGGCATCGGTCACGGTGAGCCCTTGAAAGCCCAGCGTGTCGCGGAGGTAGCCAAGGATGATGGGCGAGAGCCCTGCGGCGGCGCGGCTCGCATCCCAACCCGGAAACGACACGAACGCTGGCATCACGCTTCCGACGCCGGCGTCCACCGCCGCCTTGAACGGCGCGACGTCGGTCCGCTGGACCTCTTCACCAAGCGCCTCCACTATCGGCAATCCCTCGTGCGAGTCGGTGGTTGTCCGTCCATGTCCGGGGAAATGCTTGGCGCATGCCATTACGCCGTGCTCCTGACATCCCTTGATCCAAGCCGCCGCGTGTGCGCCGACGGCCTGCGGATCCGCGCCGAACGAGCGCGTCTGCACGATGGGATTCCGCGGCTCGATGTCGAGATCGCACACCGGCGCAAATACCCAGTTCACGCCCACAGCGCCCGCCTCGGTGCCCGTGATCTGGCCGCACGCGTAGGTCGCATCGAGATCGTTCAGGTAGCCGAGCGCGGCGGGAGGTGGAAGCTCGGTGAGACCCTTCACTTGCTGGCCGGGGCCGCGCTCAAAATCGGAGCCGAGGAGGAGCGGGCGGCCGGCGGTGTCACGCAGCGCACTGGTGAGCGCGCTAACGGCGGGGCGTGTGCCGCCGAACAGAATGAAGCCGCCAACGCCCGCGGCGAGCGCCTGCTCAATCTTCGCGCGTTCGGACTTGAATGAGCCACGGCGCCAGCGCAGCGCCGGGCACACGAGACGCGCGCGCGGAACCATTCCCTAATCTACGCGGCGTCAGCTCAGGGGCGTGATCCGCTCGTCGGTGAAGCTCACCGTCGGAAGCTCGTAGCGCACACGCAGCGGCACATGCGCGTTCGCATCGATCCACATCGTGGCGGGTGCGCCGGGTACCGCGACGTTCACGATCCAGACGTCGCGCGGACCGAGCTTCGCGAACGCCACCGTGGCGCGCTCGCGCACCGTGATGCGCATCATGACGCGTCCGCCGCGCTCATAAAAGAAGAAGGGGAGCTCTGTGGTGAAGCCGGGCTCGAGCGGCAGGGCCGCGACGACGAGATCGATCACGTTGGAATCGAACAGCGGTCCGCCGAGCGGCTGGTGCACGGTTACGCTCGAGTCTCCCGTGGCGGTGTGAAACAGCACGCTTCCCTGGGCGGTGTCATCGATAAACGCGAAGCGCATGATCCGCGTCGGTTGATGGGACTCGTGCGCGACTGCGCGCAGCGTGCCGAGCGCCGCCACCGCCGTATCGACGATCTCACCGCCGCGGCCGGGAAAGCGCTGCTCGACCTGTAACAGCGTGGAGCCGTTGGCGACGACTGCCATCATCACGACTGTGCGCGTGCCCGTGCTGCTGTCGCGGCCATCACGGGTGACTGAACGCTGGTAGACGATCGTATCAGGATGAGCGGGGCGCTGAATGTGAAGATCAAGGCCGGTAACGACCGGCGGCGGCGTGGGCTGCTGCGCTGCGGCAGTATTCGCCACCACGACAAGGAAGAGCAAAGCACGCATGGTACCCTCGCAGGTTACGCCGGCGTAATGTGTCCCAAGATCCGAGGCCCGCGCGCCCCCGTCGCCGCCGGCAGATTCCCAGGCCTTCCTGATACCGTCTGATAGCCCAGGAACGCGAACGCTACTGCTTCCTTCGCTTCGCCGTTGAAGAATACCTGATCGAACAGGACGACCGGACGCGGCTGAATCTTCGCCGCCAACCGCTCCACCAGCGCGGGATTCTTGGCCCCGCCGCCGGAGATCACGACCTCGGCCGTACTGTCCTTGCCCCACGTCGCGATGGCGGCCCCGATCGTCTCGGCCGTTAATGCGGTGGCCGTGGCCACCGCGTCGTTGTCCGACCCACCCGCCTTCTTCACGCGGGCGAGCAGCTTGTCGGCATACTCGACACCGTATCGCTCGCGCCCGGTGCTTTTGGGGGGCGGCTGCGCGAAGTACGGATCGTGCAGCAGCTCGCCCAGAATCTTGCTGTTGGCGCGGCCACGCCGGGCCCGCTCACCACCCACGTCGTATGGCGTGTCGGCATCGATACGGCGGGTCACCGAATCGATCACGCCGACGCCGGGTCCCGTATCGAACGCAAATGCCCCTTCGACGACGCCCCGTCTCGGCACCCAAGTGACATTGGCAATTCCGCCGATGTTCAGAAGCCAGCGGCCCTGCTTCTCATGTCCGAACAGCATGACGTCCGCCAGTGGAACGAGCGGCGCGCCCTGCCCTCCCGCCGCGACGTCCCGCGCGCGGAAATCACTTACCACGCGCACCCCCACCCGCTCGGCCAACACGGCCGCGTCGCCGAGCTGAAAGGTGGCGCGTCCCGGCTCGTGCCAGATCGTCTGGCCGTGCGACGCGATGAACGAGAGATCGCGTGGTGCGACCTTGGCCTGCGCAAGCAGCGCGAGCACGGCCCCGGCAAATCGCTCACCCAACGCCACGTGGAGAAACGCCACGTCCTTCGGCGTTCCGCGCGCAATCGCGTCGATGATCGCGCCACGCTCCGCAGCCGAATACGGCTCCTGCCGGAAGGAGACGAGCTCAGCCCTGCCGTCACCCAGCCGCACGAGCGCTGTCGAAATGCCGTCGAGCGACGTGCCCGACATCACGCCCACGGCCAGCGTCATATCGTCACCGCGGGAGGGTCACCGACCACCGCGCGGACGAAACCGCCCGCCGCCTCGAGCAGCCGCCGCCCCTCGGCCGCATCCACTTTGCGGCGGGCCATGACGATGGCGAGCTTCACGCTGCCACCGGCATTCTTCAGCGCCGCCCGCGCGGCCTCGCGCGACACACCACAGACTTCCATGACGATTCGCTCGCCGCGGTCGTGCAGCTTGGCGCTCAGGGCCACGAGATCCACCATCAGATTGCTGTAGACCTTGCCGTACCGGATCATGGCGCCGGTAGTCAGTGTGTTGAGGACGAGTTTCGTGGCAGTACCGGCCTTGAGCCGGGTCGAACCCGTGAGCACTTCAGGCCCCGTGACCGGATTGATGACGACATCGCACGTCTCGGCGAGGACTTTCGGCGGTGCGGAGCACGTGACGAGGATAGTCTTGGCGCCGAGGGTTTGGGCTTTTCCGAGCGCGGCACGCACGTAGGGCGTGGTGCCGCTCGCGGCGATTCCCACCACGACGTCGCGATTCGTGACGTTCGCTGTATCCATCGCCGCCATGCCGGCGTTCACGTCGTCCTCGGCGCCCTCGGCGCTTTTGACGAGCGCACCGTACCCACCCGCGATCACCCCGACCACCATCGTGGGGGGCACGCTGAATGTCGGTGGGCACTCCGAGGCGTCGAGGACGCCGAGCCGGCCGGACGTGCCGGCGCCGACGTACACCAGACGGCCCCCCGCCTTGAACGCCTCGACCACGAGATCGATGGCGCGCGCGATCTGCTCCCGCTGGGTGCGTACCACACCCGCGACGCTGGCGTCCTCTGCATTCATGATGTCCACGATTTCGAGACTCGACGCGACGTCGATGCGCTCCGAGCGGGGGTTGCGCTGCTCGGTGGCTCGGGGATCGGAAAAATCGCGGTTTGTCATGGGTGAGAATTAGACGATAAGATTACGAATGCGAAAGATCCTCGCTGTCGTCGTCGCGTCGCTGCTCGTTGCCTGCGGAGGTCCGCCCAGTCCCACGGGTCCCGCGCCGATCAGCGGCAGAGCGGTCATTCCGGCGACCTGGACGCTGCGCTCGCGGGCCGCCACTGCGCGCCACGCCATGGTCGTCTCCGCCCACCCACTCGCAACCCAAGCGGGCGTCGAAATCCTCAAGCAGGGCGGCAACGCCATCGACGCCGCCGTGGCGGTCGGCTTCGCGCTCGAAGTCGTGTTGCCCGACGCCGGCAATATCGGCGGCGGCGGATTCATCGTGCACCGCACGGCGGGCGGCGAGGTCTCGGCGCTCGACTACCGTGAGACGGCGCCCGCGGCCGCGACCCACGACATGTATCTGGATGCAGGCGGCAATCCCACGGACAAGAGCGAGATCGGCCATCTGGCGGCGGGGGTGCCGGGCTCAGTGGCCGGGATGTACGAGGCGTGGAAGAAGTATGGGTCCCTGCCCTGGGCCTCACTGCTCGCGCCCGCCATTCGGCTCGCGCAAGGGCATGTGATCGACACAGCGCGCTACCGCGACATTCGCTCCGACCGCGAGCTGCTCGCGCGCTTTCCGGCCAGCCGAGCGCAGTTCCTGGTGAACGACAGCGCGCCGCCGGCGGGCACGATGTGGCGTCAACCCGATCTCGTGCGCACGCTGCAGCTCATCAGCGACTCGGGGCCCGATGTGTTTTACAAGGGGCAGATCGCGGACATGATCGTCGCGGAGATGCAGCGCGGCCACGGCCTGATTACCAAGGACGACCTGCGTGGTTATCGCGCCAAGTGGCGCACGCCCATCAAGGTCAGCTACCGCGGCCACACGATCTACTCGATGCCGCCCTCCAGCTCGGGTGGCGTCACGATGGGCGAGATCCTGAACATCCTCGAGGGCTACGACACGCTGCCGGCGTTCGGCACTCCGGCCTATGTGCATCTCGTCACGGAAGCGATGCGCCGGGCATTCATCGACCGCAACCGCTGGCTGGGCGATCCCGATTTTGTCGATATGCCGCTCGACCGCTTGCTCTCCAAGTCGTACGCGGCAACGCTGCGCGCGCAGATCGATCCAAAGCACGCGACACCGACGCCCCCGCAGCCGACCGCGGGCGAGGCCATGCACACGACGCACTACTCGATCGTCGATTCGATGGGAAATGCAGCCTCGGTGACCACGACGCTGAACGGCGGCTTCGGGAGCGGCGTCACGGTCACGGGCGCAGGGTTTCTGCTCAACAACGAGATGGACGACTTCACGACGGCGCCCGGCAAACCGAACATGTATGGGCTCGTGCAGGGCGAGGCGAACGCGGTCGCCGGCGGAAAACGGATGCTCTCGGCCATGACGCCGTCGATCGTGCTCGACACCGCCGGCAACCTGCAGATGGTCATCGGTACCCCCGGCGGACCCACGATCATCACGAGTGTCACACAGGTGATCCTCAATGTACTCGACCAGAAGATGAGCCTTCCCGACGCGGTCGCGGCGCCGAGGATCCACCACCAGGCGCTACCAGACGAGACGTACTACGAGCGCGGTGGCTTGACTGACGCAACGGTCCGCGCGCTCGAGGCGATGGGACACAAGATGGTCCAGCGGCGTGGGACCAGCGGGATCATCGCGGCAATAGGAAGAACCGCCGGCGGGTGGGTCGGAGTTGCCGACCCACGTTACGGCGGTGGTGCGCTCGGCTTCTGATTGCATTACTCGCCAGTTTCCACCCTTCGACCGAGATGGGGGCACTGAATGCGCCTCACGAATCAAAGCTCACCGGCCGACGTCGTCGTCATCGGCTCAGGCGCGGGCGGCGGGATGGCGGCTTATGTCCTGACGCGCGCCGGCGTCAACGTCACCGTGCTCGAAGCGGGTGGTCCGTGGGACAACGCGAAAGACTCCGCGATGCTCACCTGGCCTTACCAATCGCCGCGGCGCGGAGCCTCGACGAAAGAGCGGCCGTTCGGGGAGTTTGACGCCTGCATTGGCGGCTGGGAGATCCCGGGTGAGCCCTACACCGTCGCGCGGGGGGACAAGTTCCGGTGGTGGCGGGCCCGCATGGTCGGCGGCCGGACCAATCACTGGGGTCGTATCTCGCTGCGGTTCGGGCCACGCGACTTCAAGGCGAAGTCGTTCGACGGCCTCGGCGACGATTGGCCGATCAGCTATGACGATGTCAAGCCGTACTACGAGAAGCTCGAGCGGCTGGTCGGGGTGTTCGGCAGCAACGAGAACATTCCCAACGCCCCCGACAGCATCTTTCTCCCGCCGCCAAAGCCCCGCTGCTATGAGCTGCTGGTGCAGCAGGCGTCCAAGCGTCTCAATGTCACATGCGTGCCGTCGCGCCTTTCGATTTTGACCAAGCCGCTGAATGGCCGCGCGGCCTGCCACTACTGCGACCAATGCGGCCGCGGCTGCAAAACGAATTCGAACTTCTCGTCCACGAATGTGCTGATCGCCCCTGCCCTCGCTACCGGCAAGCTCACGCTCAAGACGAACGCGATGGCGCGGGAAATCACGCTCGACAAGAGCGGGAAAGCCGACGGCGTCATCTACATCGACACCACGGACGGCAGCGAGCATCGCATCAACGCCCGTGTCGTCGTGTTGGCCGCGAGCGCCTGCGAGACGTCGCGGCTCCTGCTCAACTCCAGGTCCGCATCTTTCCCGAACGGCCTGGCGAATGGCAGCGGCACCGTCGGGAAGTACCTCACGGACACGACCGGCACGGATGCGGGTGGGTTCGTCCCAAAAATGATGGATCCCGTCATGCACAATCACGACGGCGTGGGGGGCATGCACGTCTACATGCCCTGGTGGCTCGACAACAAGAAGCTCGACTTCCCGCGCGGCTATCACATCGAAGTGTGGGGCGGCGCCGGTCTACCCGAAGCAGGCTTTGGAGGAGGAATCCAAGACCTTCAAGGCGGCGGGTACGGCAAGCAGCTCAAGAACGACTATCGCCGCTACTACGGCGCCTACATCGGCTTCTCGGGCCGCGGCGAGATGATCCCGAACGAAGACAGCTACTGCGAGATCGACCCCACCGTCGTCGACAAGTGGGGCATCCCGGTGCTGAAGTTTCATTGGAAGTTCACCGATCACGAGTATCTGCAGGTGAAGCACATGCAGGAGACGTTCCGGGCGCTCATCAAGGAAATGGGGGGCACGCCCTGGGGCGAGATGCCCAGCAAGGAGGACGGCTACGGCATCGCGGCGGGCGGCGTGATCATCCACGAGCTCGGCGGCGCGCGCATGGGCGCGGATCCCAAGAGCTCCGTCGTGAACGCGAACTGCCAGACGCACGACGTGAAGAACCTCTTCGTGACCGATGGCGGGCCGTTTACATCGCAGGCGGACAAGAACCCGACCTGGACGATCATGGCTCTGTCGTGGCGGACGTCGGAGTACATCGCTGACCAATTGAAAAAGAGGGCGCTATGAAACGGCGCGAGGCGGTAGGAACGATGGCGCTGGCCGCGCTGGCCACGGCATTCAAATGGACACCCGCGGAGGCGCAGCGCGTCGCAACGATGGTCAAGGACGCGGCGCATCCGTTTGCGCCGTCGTTCTTCACGCCGCACGAGCTGGATACCGTGCGCGTTCTCGTCGATCTCATCATCCCGCGCGATGAACGGTCGGGCAGCGCCACGGATGCCGGCGTGCCGGAATTCATGGACTTCATGATGACCGACCGGCCGGACGGGCAGACGCCCATGCGCGGCGGACTGGCCTGGCTCGACAACGAATGCACCGAGCGCTTTACAAAGACTTTCGTCACCTGTTCCGAGGCTGAACGGACGACGGTGCTCGATGAGATCGCGTACCCCAAGAGAGCCAAACCTGAGATGAGTCAGGGCGTAGCCTTCTTCAACATGTTTCGCGACCTCACGGCATCTGGATTCTGGTCCAGCAAGATGGGCGTCGACGACCTCGGCTATCAGGGCAACACCTTCGTGGCGGAATGGAAAGGTTGTCCGCCGGAAGCCCTGCAGAAACTCGGCGTGCAATATGAGGATTGAATGACGAAACGACTTGGGATCGGAATGATTGGAAGCGGCTTCAACGCCAAATTCCACCTGTTGGGATTCCAGGGCGTCCGGAACGCCGACGTGCTGGGCGTCTGGAGTCCCAATCAGAAGAACGCCGCCGGCACCGCCGCGACGTCGAAGCAACTGGGCGTTGGCGACGCCAAGCCGTACCCCTCCATTGCCGCCATGGTCGAGGATCCCGCCATCGATGCGATCTGGCTGTCGGGACCGAACCACGCGCGCATCGAGAACGTCGAGGAGGTCGTCAGCACACTCGAGCGGGGCAAGGGGAAGCTCCTCGGCATCGCCTGTGAGAAGCCGTTGGCCAGGAATGCGCGTGAAGCCAAGCAGGTGTTGGATCTGGTCAATAAAGTCGGCTTGCCGCACGGCTATCTCGAGAACCAGGTCTTCGCGCCGGCGGTCGAAGTAGGACGCAATCTGCTGTGGGCGCGCGGCGCCAAGCTGACGGGACGACCCTACCTCGCGCGCGCGGCTGAGGAGCACAGCGGCCCGCATGCGCCCTGGTTTTGGCAGGGCAAGCTCCAGGGCGGCGGCGTGCTCAACGACATGATGTGCCATTCGTCGTTGCTCGTCCAACATTTGCTCACGGATCCAGCCAAGCCGGTCTCATCGGTTCGCCCGAAGCGCGTCACGGGTCACATCGCGAGCCTGAAATGGAGCCGCCCCGCCTACAGCAAGAAGCTCTCGGCCGCGATGGGCAAGGACGTCAATTACGACAAGACGCCGTCGGAAGACTTCGCGAGCGTGATCATCGAATACGAGAGCGACGACGGCGACAAGATTCTCGGCGAGGCGACGACATCGTGGAGCTTCGTTGGGGCGGGCCTTCGGCTTTCCGCCGAGTTGCTCGGCCCGGAGTACTCGCTGCAATGGAATTCGCTCGACACCGGGCTGAAGCTCTTCTTCAGCCGTGAAGTCGTAGGCAAAACGGGAGAGGATCTCGTCGAAAAGCAGAACGCCGAAATGGGACAGATGCCGGTTGTGGCGGGCGAGGCGTGGGCCTATGGGTACGAGGCAGAGGATCGCTATTTCGTAGACTGCTTCTTGAGCAAGAAGAAGCCGTGGCTCACATTCGATGATGGCCTGCATGTCGTGAAAATCTTGATGACGGCGTACATGAGCGCCGAGCAGGGAAAGACGATCGATTTCCCCGGGCCCGGCGTCGATACCTTCGTCCCCGCGGTCGCGAAAGGGACCTGGAAGCCATGATTCTCGTGTTAGGTGTACTGCTTATGGTGCAAGCTCCGCAGCAATGGCCGCAGCACTCGATGGACCGGCCGCGGCCACCCGTCGTGGATCCGGGGCCGGAACTTCCCTCGGCCCCGGCGCCGAAGGATGCGGTTGTCATGTTTGACGGATCGAACTTGTCGCAGTGGCGTGCCGAAGACAGCAGCGCGGCAAAGTGGACCGTCAGGGACGGCTATGTCGAAGTAAAGCCGGGGACCGGCATGCTGGTCTCGGCGCGCGGCTTCGGCGATGTCCAGCTCCACATCGAGTGGGCCACGCCCGCGGTCGTGCAAGGTGAAAGCCAGGAGCGCGGAAACAGCGGCATCTTCCTGATGGGGATGTACGAGCTCCAGGTGCTCGATTCCTACCAGAACGACACATACCCCGACGGCCAGGCCGGCGCGATCTACGGCGAAAATCCGCCGCTCGTAAACGCCACGCGCGGGCCGGGCAAATGGCAGGAGTACGACATCGTGTTCCATCGGCCGCGCTTCAAGGCAGACGGCGCGCTCGAGCGGCCGGCGCGGATGACGGTGTTTCTCAATGGCGTGCTGATTCAGGACAATTTCGAGCTGGTGGGACCGACCGCGAACCGCGCTCGCCCGCCCTATCGCGCGCATCCCGACAAGCTGCCGCTCAGATTGCAGGATCACGGCAATCCGGTTCGCTACAGGAACATTTGGGTTCGTGAGCTGGAATAACGGCTAGCACCCATCGGGTGCGGGTCGACTCGATGGGTCGCTTTCTAACGAACGGGTTGCTGCCCGACTTGTTCCGTTTCCCGAGCCGGAGCCTTAAAGAGCGCCGCGAAGAATACTAACACCGCCGCTGCGAATGCGGCGGGCAAGATCCAGAAACTCCGCCACTGCGGCAACGTTAGTGCGGTTGCTCCAGCAAGGAAGCGATCGTACACATTCCCCGCGATCTGTGCACCGATCAGCATCCCCACGCCATACGTGACAAGCACCAGAAAGCCTTGCGCCTGGCCGCGAATGGCCGGCGTCGATTTCTTGTCGACGTAGATCTGGCCCGTGACGAAGAAGAAGTCGTAGCAGGGCCCGTGCAGGGCGATGCCGATCAGAATCATCCAGAAGATGGCATGGGGAGCGCCGAGCGCGAACAGCGCGTAGCGCAGCGTCCATGCCGCCATCCCCATCATCAGCATCTTCTTCACGCCG
>DATBFV010000218.1:0-2230 GCA_036558345.1 Gemmatimonadales bacterium
GTGAAACCGACGACGAACATCGAGATCAGGAGGAAGTGGTAGAACGAGTACGCCGTCGCGGCTGGCGCGACGAAGAAGAGCCAGAACTGCGGCTTGAAGACGATGGCCCAGTCGAGGATCGGCATGGCATACAGCGTTCGCAGATCCTCGAAGTAGGGCGGCGTCCGGTCGAACCGATGGAAGCCGCTGCGAAGGGTCATCTGCAGCAGCGGCGTCTGCCAGGCGAATTCGTCGCCGCGCTCGACGCGAGGCATGCCGGCGACGACTCCGGTATCCGTGACACCCAACTGTTGCAGAACGATGGCGTAGCTGGAGGGAGACCAGCGCAGCCCGACATACAGACAGCCGCTGAGAACGACGGCGGCAGCCAGGGCCCGCCAAAAGCGTCGCGCCGGATCCGCGTGCACTTCCGCTCCTTCCCGCTCTACACGAACTTGATCCGTCCGGCCGCGAAGACACACATCTTCAACAGCAGCCAGCCGTGCCTCCACCGTTGGATGTTGGTGGTGCCGTACGTGCGCTCGCGATAGCGGATGGGCAGCTCCACGATGTCGAGGCCCAGCCTGGCCGCGCCGAACAGGAGATCGAAGTCGCCGAACGGGTCGAAGTCCCCGAAGTACGATCGGTTCGCCACGATCGCCTGATACGCATCGTTGCGAAGCACCTTCGTGCCGCAGAGCGTGTCCTTGATTGGCTGACCCAGCAGCCAGCTGAACGCCAGGCTGAAGAACTTGTTGCCGAGCAGATTGGCGAACCGCATGGCCTGTTCTTCCATGGGGTACATCAGCCGGACCCCGTTGATGAATTCCCCCTTGCCGGATCGGATGGCCTCGTAGAAGCGGGGGAGATCCTCCGGCGGTACCGTCAGATCGGCGTCGAGGATCATCAGGATGTCGCCGGTGGCGGCGGCGAACCCGGTGCGGACGGCGTCACCCTTGCCGTGCCCCGCCTGACGCAGCAGCCGCGCCGACCGGCCGGGGTTCTCCGCAAGTGCCCGTTCGATGGCTCCGTACGTATCGTCCGTGGAATGCCCTTCCACCAGAATCAGCTCGGTGCCTCCGCCCATTTCCGGCGTTCGCGAGAAGATGGCCGGCACGTTGCCCGCTTCGTTGCGCGCGGGCACGACGACCGACACCCGTGGCTGTGGGTTCGGCATCGCGCGGAGAGGCCGCGCGAGGATGAAGTTCGAGAGCGCCAGGTGGCGGATGCCCCACAGCCGGACCAGCACGCGGTTGCAGATCGGGGTCACGACCGGAACGGGCAGCGGACAGAGCACTTCCTGCCACGACCGAATCACCCTGAACTCGCTCAGGTTGAGCAGGTTCGTGACGTCCGCTACGGTGAGCCAGTTCTGCTTCAGCACGGGTCGGGCCAGCCCGATCGACGCGGCCGCACCGAGTGGAAGCTCCCACAGCCGGCTGTAGAAGTTCATCACCACGCGCGTGCCGCTGTGACAGAGCCGCTGAAGGCCCGCCAGCAGACCCTGCACGTCCCACACGTCGTGCAGCAGATCCGACAACACGATCACGTCGAACGGCGACGTCACGCCCGACAGATCATGCGCGTCGGCCACGGCGAAGTGCAGCTCGGGGTGCCGCTCGCGGGCCACGTCGATCATCTTCGGCGAGAAATCGACGCCGAGTCCCTCGGCCGGCGCGAGCGCGGCAAGCAGGTCTCCCTCGGCGCAGCCGAGCTCGAGCACGCGCAAACCCGGAGGAACCAGGAACTGATACACCGTCTCGAGCCGGCGATGATACGTCCGGCCCGAACGCCGTTTTCCTCGACCGCTGGCGGCCAGCGCATCCCAGTGCTGGATTCTGCGCGCTCTGTACGCAGCCGCCGCGCCGGTCTCCGACGGGGATTCCGGAGACGCGTCCAAGGTCATGTCGATCGCGGGAGGGGAAATGGACGGAGTAGCTATGCTGGACCTGCAGTGCCTGGCGCCGCCAGGGCGGTGGAGGTGGTCCGGGCACGGAACCAGTCGTAAGTCGAGGCGAGACCATCGCGCAGCGCGATCTTGTGACGCCATCCGAGCCGGTGGAGCCGGGTCACGTCCAGCAGCTTGCGGGGCGTGCCGTCCGGCCTCGACGAATCGAACGTGATCGCCACTCCCGGCGCGACGATGTCGCGAATCATCTCCGCGAGCTCGCGGATCGACAGGTCTTCGCCGACGCCGACGTTGATGTGCTCGTCGCCGTCGTAGTGTTCCATCAGGAACAGGCACGCGTCC
>DATBFV010000219.1:0-3613 GCA_036558345.1 Gemmatimonadales bacterium
CGGGCAGCTACCAGGAGTCGATCGCCAAGGCGCTGACCGCGGTGAAGAGCGGCGACCCCCCGGTCACCTCGATCCTGCTGTCGACCGACATGTTCACCCTGATCGACGAGGACGCGATCGTGCCCTTCGACGATCTCATCCGCAGCAACGAAGACCGCGCGTGGCTGAAGAGCTTCTACCCCGCGTTCATGGAGAACAGCCAGACCGGCGGCAAGACGTGGGGCATTCCGTTCCAGCGCTCGACCATCGTGCTGTACTACAACAAGGAGCTCTTCAAGGAAGCGGGGCTCGATCCCGGCAAGCCGCCGGCGACCTGGAACGAGATGACGCAGTACGCGCAGAAGCTCACCAAGCGCGACGCGTCGGGCAAGGTGACGCAGTGGGGCGTCCAGATCCCCTCGTCCGGCTTTCCGTACTGGCTCTTCCAGGGACTGGTGATCGAGAACGGCGTCAATCTCATGAACCAGGCGGGCACGCAGGTGTACTACGACAAGCCCGAGGTCATCCAGGCGCTGCAGTACTGGGTCGACCTCGTCAACAAGTACAAGGTGCATCCCCCGGGCATCGTGGAGTGGGGCACCACGCCGAAGGATTTCTTCGAGCGCAAGGTCGCGATGATCTGGACGACCACCGGAAACCTCACCAACGTGAAGAACAACGCGAAGTTCGACTTCGGCGTGGCGATGCTGCCGGCGAGCAAGCAGCGCGGCAGCCCGACGGGCGGGGGGAACTTCTACATCTTCAAGAAATCGACGCCCCAGCAGCGCGAGGCGGCGTTCAAGTTCATCAAGTGGGCGACGTCGCCGGAGCGCGCCGCGCAATGGGGAATCGACACCGGGTACGTCGCGGTGCGCAAGGATGCGTGGGACACGCCGACGATGAAGCAGTACGTCGCCGGATTCCCTGCGGCAGCCGTTGCACGCGATCAGCTTCCCTACGCCAAGGCGGAGCTCTCCACCCACGACAATCAGCGCGTGACCAAGGCGCTGAACGACGGCCTGCAGGCCGCGCTGACCGGCACGAAGACGCCCGAACAGGCAATGAAGGATGCGCAGCGCGAGGCGGATCGGATACTCAGGGCGTACAAGTAGGTCGTTCGGTCGAATGCTCGCTCACCACTACGCTGACAAACGCCCTCTCCCCGCAGCGCGGGGAGAGGGTTGGGGTGAGGGGCGATCAGCGAACCGCACGAGCACGAAGCCTGAGGCGAGGCCAGACGGATGCCGAGGAGAAGCTGTGGTACGACTTGCGTGATCGAAGATTCTGCAGTTGCAAGTTTCGCCGCCAACACCCCGTCGGGTCCTACTTCGCGGACTTCGCGTGTTTGGAACGTATGCTCATCGTCGAACTGGATGGCAGCCAGCACCTTGGCAGTCGGTACGACGACCGACGCTCCGAGTGGCTGCGATGCAACGGCTGGCGCGTGGTTCGATTCTTGGACAATGATGTGCTGGCGAACACCGCACAGGTGTTGCAATCGATACTCCTGAATCTCTAACGGCGCCCCTCACCCCAGCCCCTCTTCCCTCCGGGGAGAGGGGTCCTGTGGTGAACGCCTCGTCGCTCACCCGCACCCGCGAATGGCTCTACGCCTGGCTGCTGCTGTTGCCCGCCGCGGTGCTCCTCGCGCTGTTCACGCACTATCCGGCGATCGCGAACCTGTGGCACAGCTTCTTTTCGACGCCGCGCGGCGCGCGCGAGTCGGTGTTCATCGGCCTCGACAACTACCGGCAGCTCGTCGACGACCCGATCTTCTGGCAGGCGCTCGCGAACAATCTCTGGTACGCCGTCGGCACGATACCGCTGTCGATCGCGCTCGCGATCGCGATGGCGCTCTGGGTGAACGATCGCCTGCCGGGCCGCGGCTTCCTGCGGCTCGCGTATTTCACGCCGACGATCCTCCCGATGATCGCAGTCGCGAACATCTGGCTGTTCTTCTACACGCCGGGATACGGTCTGCTCGCGCAGGTGCTCGGCGCGCTCGGCATCCCCGGGCACAACTGGCTCGGCAGCCGCGATACGGCGTTGCCGGCCGTGATGGTCGTCGCGATCTGGAAGGAAGCCGGCTTCTTCATGATCTTCTACCTCGCCGCGCTGCAGTCGATGTCGCCGCATCTCGCCGAAGCGGCGGCCATCGAGGGCGCATCCCGCTGGTATTTCTTCCGCCGCGTCACGTTTCCGCTGCTCATGCCGACCACGCTGTTCGTGCTGGTGAACGCGGTGATCAACGCGTTCCGGCTGGTCGATCACATCGTCGTGATGACGCGCGGCGGACCGGACAACGCGACGGCGCTCCTGCTGTACTACATCTACGAGACCGGCTTCCGCTTCTGGGACTCGGCCTACGCGGCGGCGCTCACCATGGTGCTGCTCGTGCTGCTCGCGCTGGCCGCGCTCGCGCAGTTCATGTTCCTCGAGCGGCGCACGCATTACCGATAGCGCATGTCCGCCGTCCAGACGCACGTCTACGATCCGACCGGTGCTTCCCGCGCGCTCGAGACGCTCGCGGCCTGGGTGCTCGGCTTGCTGTGGATGCTGCCTCTGCTCTACGCATTCTGGACGGCGTTCCACGCCCCGGAATTCTCCACGCGCCTCTCCCTCACCGCGCCGCTCACGCTCGACAATTTCGTCAAGGCGTGGAACGCGGCGCCGTTCGCGCGCTATTTCGCGAACACGGTCATGCTGGTCACCATGGTGCTCGCCGCGCAGCTCGTGCTCGTGACGCTGGCCGCCTATGCGTTCGCGCGCTTCGATTTCCCCGGCCGCAACGTCGCGTTCGCGCTGGTGCTGGTCCAGCTGATGATCATGCCCGACGTGCTGATCGTGGAGAACTACCGCACCATGACCGCGCTGGGCCTCAAGGACACCATCCTGGCGATCGGCCTGCCCTACATGGCGAGCGCGTTCGGCATCTTCCTGCTGCGCCAGACCTTCAAGACCGTGCCGCGCGAGCTCGACGAGGCCGCGCGCGTCGAAGGCTGCTCGCCGCTGCAGACGCTGTGGAAGGTGTACGTACCGCTCGCGCGCCCGACCTATCTGGCCTATGCGCTCGTCTCGGTGTCGTATCACTGGAACAACTTTCTCTGGCCCCTCATCATCACGAACTCGGTGGAGACGCGTCCGGTCACCGTCGGGCTGCAGGTCTTCTCGGCCACCGACCAGGGTATCGACTGGTCGATCATCACGGCCGGAACGCTGCTGTCGACGGGACCGCTGCTGATCGCGTTCCTGCTGTTCCAGAGGCAGTTCGTGCAATCGTTCATGCGCGCGGGGATACGCTAGGGTGAAGCTCGTCACCTGGAACGTCCAATGGTGCCGCGGCGTCGACGGCAACGTCGATCCCGCGCGCATCGTGTCGGAGGCGCGGCGCATCGCGGATTTCGACGTGCTGTGCCTGCAGGAGATCGCCGACAACTTTCCCGATCCCGAGCTCGCCGGCAGCCGCGGCGACGACCAGTTCGCGGAGCTCGCCCGTCTTCTCCCCGGCTATACGGCCGTTTCCGGCGTCGCGGTCGATCAACCGGGGCGCGACGGTCGCAGGCGGCGATTCGGCAACCTGATCCTGTCGCGGTTGCCGGTGCGACAGGTGTATCGGCACCTGCTGCCTTATCCG
>DATBFV010000220.1:0-3981 GCA_036558345.1 Gemmatimonadales bacterium
GCACAAAGGATCGCCGCTCTCCGGCGCATGGCCTATCGCCATCTTGAAGATCGGATCGTACCGGAGCGAATCGCAATCGTTGGCGTCCTCGTAGCCCGCTGCGATCGCAAACATCCGCAGCCGAAGCATCTCCTCGAGCGGATGCTCGATACGCTCCGCCTTGCGCCCGTCCCGGATGCACGACGCAAGGCGCGCCGCCAGCCCGAGCTTCTTCTCGACGCCGCGCAGCACAAGCACGCCCGCATCCGACGAGAGCTGCCCGCCGTCGAACCCGACGCTCAATTTCTTGCCGGCAACCGATGGAAGATCGAACGGCAGCAGAGTATCTTCGCTCATGACGGGTGTGGCGCTCCTCAATCGATCCGTGATTCGGTCTCGCAACCAGAACCGTGAATCAAATTGCGGCTTTCCGCCACATCCGTTGCTCATTTCGGCAATTTGGGTGAATAAGAAAGGCTAGTTCGGGCGCGGGCGGGACGCAAGCCCGGCCCTGAACCTGATCTGAACCTGACCCCGGACCAGCACGCCCGGGACGTCCGGCGATGGAAAGCAGCGCTACCGCGCCGGCGGCTGGTCCTTGAGCTGCCCTCAGCCACCTCCGAGGGCGACCGGCACGGCGTTCCCGAGCGGGGCTCTTGGGCGGGGTTCGTCTGTTCATTCCGCCTCCGGCACCCAAGCGTGGCCGCGACCGCGCGAAAACTCGCGGCGCTTCCATGGCGGCAGCACCCGACACGGCTTTGGTTTAGCGTGCCCTGCTCACATTCCCGATGAGTGCCTGGCCGCCCTCGTTCACATGCACGTGCTCGACACGACAATTTGAGGGCCACCGTGCCTCACGTAGCGCTTCGACCTGGGTTGCGTTGGCGCCGAGCAGCGCCTCGAACGCCGCCGCGATTTGCTCGTCGGTCAGTGCCTATCCGGCCCACGGGCCGCGTCGTCGACGTAGTCGAGGAAGAGTGCGGTCGCCAGTTTCGCTCCTTCCGTCAAGTGCTCCTCGCCTGCGTGCTGCGTCTGCCTCACCACCACGCGCGCCGCGACCAGCAAGAGAGCACACAGTTCGTCCGGCCCGGGGGCATCGATGAGCATGTCCTGCAGCCTGTTCTCGATGAGGTCGGCGATGTGGATGACTTCCGGTTCCGGTCTAATTGTGCCTCTCGTCCCCACTTGATCTTGGCGCCGCGGCGGAGGAGCGCCCTCAAATGTCCGCGCCGCCCGGAAGGCGCACGGTGAACACCGAACCTTTGCCCGGCTCGCTCGTCACCGTCACATCACCGCCCATCATGCGCGCGAGGCAGCACGTCGCCGCTGGAGCAATACGCGGAGTTGCTGCCGGATCTGGTGACGATCAGCCAGACCTGACGCTGGACGAGATCGTCGATGCGCATCCACGTTTCCGGCCGAGTGTGAACTACCTCACATTTGGGCGGCAAAAAATATGCGAGCCCTATGCCGCTAAGCTCAAAGCGACTGGGAGGGATTCAATGCGAACAGCATGGATCGGGCTCGCCGTCGTGGTCGCGATTGGCCTGATCTGGTCGGTAGCCGCGACGTCCAAGTGGGTCCCCGTCAACAGCGCGGAAATTAGTTCTGCCGCGATGTTGCCGCATCCTCGAGCTCGATAGTTCGCAGCCCGTGATCGCCGACGCTGACCATGAGCGCCAACGTGGCCGGCATTTCGTCAAGAAGATGAGCCCCGTCACAGTTGAATTCAGGCACACCGCAGTTCTTGATAAATCACCTTGGTGCACGCAATGCACCGACGTCGGTTAGCCGATCCCAGGCGCCCTACCGGACGGGAATGCCTGTTTTGCCGGCCCTTTCGGCCTCCCACCACCAGACGGCCGGAAAGGCCGCGGCACCGTACTTGGGCAACGGATCGGGCCGGCCGAAGCGGTCCCAGCGCGCCGCGCGCACCTTGTCGTAGATGTATTGCGGCACGACGTAGTGGTTCCACAGCAGGACCCGGTCGAGCGCCCTGGTGGCCGCCACCAGCTCGCCGCGGCTCCTGGCGAAGACCACGCGCTCGACCAGGGCGTCGACCGCGGGATTCTTGATGCCGATGTAGTTGCGCGAGCCGGGGGTATCGGCCGCCCGCGAGCTCCACAGGTCGCGTTGCTCGTTGCCGGGGGACAGGGCCTGCGGCCAGGTGGCGACCATGATGTCGAAGTCGAAGTCGCGCAAGCGGTTCTCGTATTGGATATGGTCGACGCTGCGCACGCTGACATCGATACCGAGACGAGCAAGCGAAGGCTTGTAGAAGTGGATGACGCGTTCCGCTCCCAACGGATCGCTGGTGAGGCTGAGCATCTCGACACTGAGCGCCTCGCCGGTTCGGGAGTTGACTTGCTTGTAATCGCGCACCTCGTAGCCCGCCTCCCGCAAGAGCCGCATCCCCTCGCGCAGGTTGGCGCGCACCTTCTCCGGTGTGCCGGAGACCGGATTGGCATAGGGGGTGGTGAAGACCTCGCGCGGCACCTGGTCGCGCAGCGGCTCCAGGATCTTGAGCTCCTCTTCGTGCGGCAGCCCGGAGGAGGCGAGCTCGGTGCCGTCGAAGTAGCTGTTGATCCGCGTGTATTGACCGAAGAAGAACTGCTTGTTCATGTCCTCGAAGTCGAAGGCGAAATTGAACGCGCGCCGCACCCGCGCGTCCTTGAACTTGTCGCGCCGCGTGTTGAAGGCGAAGGCCCGCATCAGCCCCCGGTCGCGCTGAGGGAATTCCTCGAGCACGACCCGCTTGTCGGTGACCGCGGGAAAATCGTAGCCCGTGGCCCAGGTCTTGGCGCTGTTCTCGATGCGCCAGTCCGCATGGTCGGCCTTGAAGGCTTCCATCGCCACCGTCGGGTCGCGAAAATACTCGAAGCGGATCTCGTCGAAGTTGTCGCGGCCGAGATTGACGTTCAGATCCTTGGCCCAATAGTCCTTCACCCGCTCGTAGGTCAACGTGCGGCCGGCAACGAAATCCTTGATGCGGTAGGCGCCATTGCCGAGCGGCGGCTCGAGCGTGCTCGCGCCGATGTCGCGCTTCTTGCCCACGGCGTCGCTTCCTTCCCACCAGTGCTTGGGCAGCACCCGAAGCGTCCCGAGGATCACCGGGATTTCCCGGTTGCCGGTGGAATCGAGCCTGAAGGTGATCTCGCGCTCGCCGCTCTGCTCGACCTTCGCGATGTCGCGGTAGAAGGCGCCGATGAGGGGGTTGTATTTCTTGTAGGCCTCGAAGGAGAAGATCACGTCCTCGACCGTGATCGGCCTACCGTCGTGGTGGCGGGCGGCGGCGCGCAGGCGAAAGGAGGTGGACGCGAAGTTCGCGGGATAGCTGACCGCTTCCGCGATCAGCCCGTAATGGGTCCCGGCCTCGTCGAGCGCCGGCGCCATCAACGTATCGCAGATCGTGCCGGCGTCGGCGGCGAACAGGCCCTTGAACCCGGCGACCACCTGGTTGAAGTTGTCGAAAGTGCCGAGCGCCGCTAGGCGCACCGTCCCGCCTTTCGGCGCCTGCGGATTGACGTAGTCGAAATGCCGGAAGCCGGGCGGATATTTCAGCTCGTCGAACAGCGACAGGCCGTGCCGCCAGTGCGGTTCCGAGTGTTGCGCACGCGCCGCGAGCGGCCACGCCGCGGCCGCGCCGCCGAGCAGCGTGATGAACTCGCGGCGGGTGGTCATTCGATCACCTCGTCGGCGCGGGCGAGTAGCGTCGGCGGAATTTCCAGACCGAGCGCTTGGGCGGTGGTCAGATTGATGACGAGATCAAACTTGGTCGGCTGCTCGACCGGGATATCGCCGGGCTTCGCCCCACGCAGAATCCGATCAACGAGGTCGGCAGAGCGCCGGAACAGGTCAGGGACATTCGGTCCGTAGGACATCAGACCTCCTGCTTCGACCATCTCGCGGAAAACATGAACAGTCGGGAGTCGCGCCGCCATGACCAGGGTTTGGATGCGGACGCGGTTAGCGCCCAAGAGCGGATCGGTACTGACATAAAGT
>DATBFV010000221.1:0-1591 GCA_036558345.1 Gemmatimonadales bacterium
GGGTGGGGCGGTGCGGCGATCGTGCTCGTCGCCAAGACGGACAAGAAAACGATTCCGGCGATCGAGCGCGCGTTCCAGCGAGCGTACGGCCGTGTCCCGCCGATCAGCGACGTGAAGGCATCGGGCGGGGCCCAGACCGAAATCATTGCTCAATCATCAATCATCAATGATCATTGATCATTCCGCAGGCCGGCTCGGGTGGCGAAATCGGTAAACGCAAGGGACTTAAAATCCCTCGGGGGCAACCCCTTGCAGGTTCGAGTCCTGCCCCGAGCACTCCCCACCTTTGCAAATTCTTAATGGCTCTTGAGCCGATTTTGAGACTCTCTTAACGCGCGGCGCGGTACGTTGTCGCCGTGCTCGACCTCCTTTATATCCTCCTGACCCTGGCGTTCTTCGGCCTCATGCTCGCCTATGTCCGCGGCTGCGAGCATCTGGGCCGTGACACGACCAGCGAGGATCGGCCATGAGTGCCCTGACCATCCTCGGCGCGATCATTTCCGTCCTGATTCTCGCCTATCTGGTCTACTCGCTGCTCCGGCCCGAGAAGTTCTGAGCCTATGACGACCAACGGCTGGCTGCAAATCGCGTTCTACTCGGTCCTGCTGCTCGCGCTGACGAAACCGCTCGGCGTGTACATGCTGCGGGTCTACGACGGCTCCATGCGGTGGCTTGGTCCGGTGGAGCGGGCGATCTATCGCGTTGGCGGCATCGATCCCGCTGAAGACCAGCACTGGACCCGCTACGCTGGCGGGCTGCTGCTCTTCAGTCTCGTGTCGATGCTCGTGACCTATGTGGCGCTGCGGCTACAGGCGCGCCTGCCGCTGAATCCCGCGGCTTTGCCGGCAGTCCCCGACCGCCAAGCCTTCGAGACGGCGGCGTCGTTCACCACCAATACCAATTGGCAGTCGTATTCGGGCGAGGTGACGATGTCGTACCTCTCCCAGATGATGCAGCTCGCCTTCCACAACTTCACGTCGGCGGCGGCCGGTATGGCGGCCGCGGTGGCGCTGGCGCGCGGGATCGCGCGCCGCTCGGCGGGTCGGATCGGCAACTTCTGGACGGATCTCGTGCGCGGCACGCTCTACATCCTGCTGCCGCTCGCATTCGTCCTCGCGCTGCTGCTGGTGCAGCAGGGCGTGATCCAGAACTTCGCGAGCTACGTGACGGTGAAGACGGTCGAGGGGGCCAAGCAGGTGCTGGCCATGGGTCCCGCCGCGAGCCAGATCGCCATCAAGCAGCTCGGCACCAACGGCGGCGGCTTCTTCAACGTCAATTCGGCGCACCCGTTCGAGAACGCCACCCCGTTCTCCAACTTCCTCGAAATGTTTGCGATCCTCGTGCTCCCCGCGGCGCTCGTCTACACCTTTGGGCGCATCGTGCGGAATACGAAGCACGCGTGGGCGCTGTGGGCCGCGATGTTCGTGGTGTTCTTCGGTGGCGTCACGACGGCGTACTGGGCCGAGGCGCGCGGCAATCCGATTCACGCGGCGCGCGGCGTGGACATCGTGGCCTCCGCGGACAACCCCGGCGGCAACATGGAGGGCAAAGAGGTTCGCTTCGGGATCGCGAACTCCGTGTTGTGGGCCAC
>DATBFV010000222.1:0-3961 GCA_036558345.1 Gemmatimonadales bacterium
AACGACGCCTTCCGGCGTGTGCTCTACACCGGTCCCAATCTGCAGCTCGTCGTGATGTCAATCGAGCCGGGTGACGAAATCGGTGAAGAGGTCCACGAGCACACCGATCAGTTCTTTCGCGTCGAGGAAGGCAAAGGCGAGGTCGTGCTGGACGGGCGCGCCACCGGGATCGAGAGCGATATGGCGATGCTCGTTCCCGCCGGGACGCGGCACAACATCCGGAATACGGGACACAGGGCGCTGAAGCTCTATACGTTGTACGCGCCGCCGCAGCATCCGGACGGAACCGTGCATCGCACCCGAGCCCAGGCTGAGGCTGAGGAGTCGCCGGTCGCGTAGCCTCGCGGAAAGTCTGCGCGCGCGCCATCGTAGACGCATGCAGACTCCCATCGTGGTAGGCGTCGGCGAGGTGTTGTGGGACGTGCTTCCCCATGGCGAACACTTCGGTGGCGCCCCCGCCAATGTCGCCATGCACGCGGCGGCGCTCGGTGCGGAGGCATGGATGGTGAGCGCGGTCGGACGCGACGCGCGCGGCGACGCCGCGATAGCGCAGCTCGATGCCGCCGGTGTGCACCGCACGACCGTGGCGCAACTCGTACAGCATCGCACCGGCGTCGTGCGTGTCAGCATCGATGCCACCGGTCAGCCCGCGTTTGATATCGAACCGGATGTCGCGTGGGACTACGTGCCGTGGACCGCCGACGTCGCGCAGCTCATGGATCGTGCGGACGCCGTCTGTTTTGGAACGCTGGCACAACGCGCACCCGTTTCGCGCGCCACGATCGCCCGTGCCGTAGGCGCGATACGCCGCTCCGCGTGGCGCCTCTTCGATGTCAACCTGCGGCAGCAGTACTTCAACGGCGGCACCGTAACGGCATCGCTCACGCTGGCCAACGCTGTAAAGTTGAATAATGAAGAGCTGCCGGTAGTGGCGCGGCTCTGCAAGCTCTCTGCATCATCCCCGCTGGATCAATTGCGCGAGTTGTGTGAACGGTTCGAGCTCAGGCTGGCCGCACTCACGCGTGGCGCGAGCGGTGCGGTGCTGGTTACGCCCCACGAAATCTGCGAATCCGCCGCTCCCCGCACGGTCGTCGCGGACACGATCGGCGCCGGCGACGCGTTTACAGCCACCCTTCTGGTGGGCCTCCTCAGAGGCCATTCGCTCGCCGAGGTCAGCGAGCGCGCCAATGCGGTGGCGGCCTACGTCTGCTCACAGCCGGGCGCGACGCCGCCGATCCCGGAGGATTATCTCCTGAGATAGTCGTCGGTCTTCTTGAGCCAGTCCTCGCGCGGCGGATAGAACACGTCCACGTCGAGCGTATCCTCCAACGCGTGGGCTTCATGCGGGACATTGCCGGGCAGGTGCAGCACCTCGCCCGCGCGTACAACGACCTCGTGGCGATCGTCGTCTCCCACAAAGAACTTGAGCGCGCCCTCGAGCACGTAGGTGAACTGCTCGTTCATGTGCGAATGCTTCGGGACGATGCATCCCTTCTTGAGATAGACATGCGTGAGCATCATCTGGTCGCCGGTGATCAGGCGACGCGAGAGCTTTTCGTTCACCGGTTCAATGGGCATCTGGTCCCAGCGATGCCACGTGGCCCCACCGACTTCCATGGCGCACACTCGAGACTCTCCCGGGGGATGGAGGAATAACGCTACCTGCCCCTTGGTTTTATTGCCACGATTCTCCCGGTCGGTGAGAATACCAGTCCCCAACAGGAGGGTTCGTGAGGCCTTTGGCATGGGTGGTTGTCATAGCGGCCGCGGCGTCGGTACCCGGTCCCGCGCCGGCGCAGCAGGTGTCCGCGCTGTTCCGGAAAGTCAGTCCATCGGTCGTACTGGTGCGCACGCTGGAACGCGGCCTGTCGCCAGTTCCGGCCGCGGGGATGACGACGATCCCCGGCCTTGGCTCCGGCGTGCTGATCAACACGGATGGTCAGATCATGACCGCCGCGCACGTGGTCCAAACGGCGGATCGCGTGGCCGTCCAGTTCGTCGACGGCAAAGTCTATCCAGCGCACGTCGTGGCTTCCTCGCTCCGCGCCGATCTCGCGTTGCTGCAGCTCGACCAGTTCCCCGTCGCCATGTCGCCGGCGCGCATCGGGGACTCCGACAGTCTGGACATTGGCGATGAAATCATTGTTATCGGCGCGCCGTACGGCCTCGCCCACTCGCTGACGGTCGGGCACATCAGCGGCCGGATCCCATCCGACGGCATCGTGAGCGGCGGCCCGATGGAGATGCTTCAGACGGACGCCGCGATCAACATGGGCAACTCCGGCGGGCCGATGTTCAACATGAACGGTGAAGTCGTCGGCATCGTCAGCCGGATTCTGACGCAGTCCGGCGGGTTCGAGGGCCTGGGATTCGCCATATCCTCCAAAGTGGCGAAGCGCGTGCTCCTCACGTCGAAATCGTTCTGGACCGGCATCGACGGGGTCTTGCTGCAGGACACGCTCGCCCAAGTGTTCAATCTGCCGCAACCCGCGGGCTTCCTGGTGCAGCAGGTCGCCGCGCGATCCCCGGGTGCGCTGCTCGGCCTCAAGGCCGGGACGTTGCGCGCGAAAATCGGCGACGAAGACCTCTTGGTTGGTGGCGATGTCGTGCTCTCCGTCGGCGGCATTGCGATCGCACCGAATGGCGGGTCACTCGAGCAAATCCAGAATCACCTGAGCGCGCTGCGCGCGGGAGACAGCATTACGGTCACCGTGTTGCGCGCCGGAAAGGTCATGCGCCTCGCAGGGCTCAGACCACAGCGGTAAAGCAGCCGGCGCTGCGGAAACGGGTAGATTACGGGGATGCTTCGCCGCATTCTCGGTTGCGTCGCCGTTGTCGCATTCGCCGCAGACATCAGTGCCTGTGGCACCGAGCCGAGTCCGACTCAGCCTCCTCCATCGCCGCCCTCATTGACCTATATGACGTTCGGGGCCATCAGCCCCGGCGACGCGCATACCTGTGGGATCACAACCGACGGCGCGAGCTACTGCTGGGGCGACAATTTCGACGGCCAGCTCGGCACCGAGACGCCGAGCGATCGATTGACGCCGACGCGGGTCGCCGGTGATCTGCACTTCACCATGCTCGATGCCGGATTCCGTCATACATGCGGTGTCACCACGCTGGGCGCGCTCTACTGCTGGGGCCACAACGCCGAAGGCGAGCTTGGCGACGGCACCACGAGCGATCGTACGACGCCACAGGCGGCGCTCGGAGGACTCGAGCTTGTGTCCGTCAGCGCGTCGCTCACGCACAGCTGTGGACTCACGACGTCCGGCGATGTCTACTGCTGGGGCAGCAATTCATACGGCCAGTTGGGTGACGGAACGACGACTCAGCGCTCAAGCCCGGTCCTGGTTGCCGGTGGACTTAAGTTTGCTGGCGTGAGCACCGGATCCGGTCATACCTGCGCCATCACGGTCGGTGGCACCGCCTACTGTTGGGGCCACAACTTCAACGGCCAGCTCGGCGACAGCACAACGAGCGATCGCTCGAGCCCGGCGCCGGTCGAGGGCGGTCTCCTGTTCAATCGCGTGCGCGCCGGATATCTCCACACGTGCGGAATCACGACGACCGGGGTCGCCTACTGCTGGGGCGACAACAGCAGCGGCCAGCTCGGCGACGGGACCAGGCAGACGCAGCTGAGTCCGGTGGCAGTACAGAATGGCTTGCGGTTCGCGACGATCAGCGCAGGATTCGCAACCAGCTGTGGTGTCACGACTGCGGGTCAATCGTACTGTTGGGGTCGGAACTCGCGCGGCGAGCTTGGCGACGGCTCCACGACGGATCGGTTGATGCCGACTCCCGTGGGCACACTCCCCCTGGGGTTGGTGAACGTCGCCATGCTGAACAGCGGGGGAGGCCACAGCTGCGTGGTCACGCGGGATGCCGCCGCCTACTGCTGGGGCATCAACGGCAACGGCCAGCTTGGCGATGGGACCACGAGGGACCGTCCGACACC
>DATBFV010000223.1:0-5559 GCA_036558345.1 Gemmatimonadales bacterium
GAAGTCCGGTACGGCCTGGTGCGGTATTTCAAGAATGGGCAGCTGCTGTACACGAGCGGGGTGGCCCCGACGTATCCGCTGCGTGTGGACGCCGAGCTCTACGATCCGGGAGTCTCGGTCACGGACGTTCGTGTTGGAAGCGCGACATGGACCCGCGACGTTGGCGTGGCCCTGTCCGGATCAAGCCTCCGCAAGACGGGAGCCGCCGGGTGGACGTCCGGCGCTGTTTCGGCGAATACCTTGGAGTCAGGCGACGGTGCGATGGAGTTTACCGCCACCGAAACCAACACGATTCGCGCGGCGGGACTCTCGGACGGCGATGTGGATCAAGGCTGGCAGGACATCGCGTACGGGATCGAACTTCATAACGACACGACGATTGAGATCATCGAATCGGGTACGTCCCGCGGCACATTCGGCTCGTATGCCGTCGGCGATCGATTCCGAGTGGAAGTCGTCTCAGGCGTCGTCACCTACGCCCAGAATGGCAGTGTCTTCTACACGAGCACTCTCGCTCCTTCGTACCCGATGGTCGTCGATACGGCCCTGTACAGTGTGGGCGCCACACTGACCGACGTCGTGCTCGTCCCCCTCGTGTGGACGAACGTGTCCGGCGTCTCGGTCAGTGAGAACAGCCTGACCAAGTCCGCCGGCGATGGCTGGAATGCTGGTGCGCAGACCACGTTCGCTCTGGCGAGCGGCAGCGGTTACCTCGAGTTCAAGGCGGTTGAGACGAATACACGCCGGACCGTGGGATTCAAGAGCGGCACCGGGACGGCGCAGACCTACGCCGACCTCCTCTATGCGATCGACCTCGGCGCGACTGGCAACGTCACTGTGTTCGAGGACGGCATCTCGCGGGGCAGCTTTGGCAGCTGTTCTACTTACCGAAATCTTGGCCAGTTCTTGACTGAAAAATAGTGGACGAAATCGCCCTCCTGGTTGCGGCCGAGCCGCGAAAGGAGCGACGATGACTGACGAACATGCGGTCCACGATCAGGCGAGACCGAGTGAGGAACCGACACGCCGGAGTTTGACCCCCGCGGAGCGCATCCTGGTGTTGGATCTCTGGCAGCGCTCGGGCCTCGGGGCGCGCGAATTCTCCGCCCTGGTGGGCGTGGCGCGTCACACCCTCTTTGAATGGAAACGCCGGTTCGACCGCGACGGGCCGGCGGGCTTGATGGATCAGCGGCACGGCGCCCCGCGGGGGAGCCGGCTGCCGGAGGCGACCCAGCGCGCGATCCTGTTGCTCAAGCAGGGCAACCCGGAATGGGGCTGCGAGCGGATCCGGGAAGTGCTGCTGCGCGGCGAAGGGTACAGCGCCAGCGCAGGGGCGATCGCGCACGTGCTGCAGGAGAACGGCTACGAGCTCGAGGACGTCGAGACGACGCCCCATGCGCCGGCCGTGCAGCACTTTGAGCGGGCGCGGCCGAACCAGCTCTGGCAGAGCGATCTCTTCACCTTCCTGCTGAAGCGCGAGAATCGGCGGGTGTATCTGGTCGTGTATCTCGACGATCACAGCCGCTTCATCGTCGGCTATGGGCTGTGGGCGAGTGCGAGCGGTGCGCTCGTGCGGGAGGTGCTCGAGGCGGGGATCGCGAATTTCGGGGCGCCCGAGGAAGTGCTGACGGACAACGGCCCGCAGTATGTAACGTGGCGCGGCACGAGCGCGTTTGCGCGGCTCCTGGAACGGCGCGGGATCCGGCACCTCGTGGCGCGGCCGCGGCGGCCGCAGACGCTCGGCAAGACGGAGCGCTTCTGGGGGACGCTGTGGCGCGAATGTGTCCAGAGTGCCGTGTTTCACTCCCTGGAGGACGCGCGCCGTCGCGTGGGGCATTTCATCGACCACTACAACTTTCAACGGCCGCATCAGGGACTCGAGGGCCTGGTCCCGGCGGATCGGTACTTTGCGGCGGCTCCGCAAGTCCGCGAGACGTTGCAGGCGCGCGTGGCGGCCAACGCGCAGGACCTGGCGCTCCACGGCGTGCCGCGCAAGAGCTTCTATCTCACGGGCCGCGTCGGCGAGACCGACATTGCGTTGCACAGTGAAGGCAGCCGCGTGGTGCTGACGCGATCGGATGGCGGGCGGGAAGAGGTCGATCTGGAGGCCACGGGCCGCCGCGTCGACGAGGGGGAGGTGACGGCCCTGCCCGAGCCGGTGGCGCCGAGCGCCATCGAGCAGCCCGCGATCGTGAGCGACGAGCCGAGCGCGACCGACGAGCGAGGCCAGCCATGACGGCGGCGCGACGCGTCAAGGCGCGAGCCCTCGGTCCCCGGACGTTGACCGGCAGTGCGCCGGCCAAACGCATTGCCGTGGTGTTGCTGGAAGTGCTCAGTGGCGTGTGCGGACCCGCGGACGGCAGTCGCCGCCTCGGGCTGTCGATGACCCGCTACTATGCGCTGGAGACGCGCGGGCTGCAGGGGTTGCTGGCGGCGCTCGAGCCGCGCCCGCGCGGCCGCACGGCCGGGGCGACGCCGGAGGCGGCGCGGCGGGAGCAGCTGCGGCTCGAACGCGAAGTGCTGCGGCTGCAGGCGCTGGTCCGGACCACGCAGCGGGCCGTTGCCGTGGCGCCGACGAAAGACAGTCCGCGTCGCCGGACGCGCGGCGTCCGGGCGCGCAAGGTGATTGCGCAGCTGCGCGCGACGACGCCGGACGAGAGCGCGGGGCCGGCGGCGAGCTGAGGAGGGACGATGGCACGCGGACGTCCGATCGTCGGCCTCGATCTGATCAACGGGATCGCCGCGCCGCGGGCCGCGCGCCGACGCGTGCGCCTCGTCTTGGCGACGCTGGTCGGGCAGCTGTCGGTCGGGGAGGCGTGCGCGCAACTCGGGGTACGTCGCTCGCGGTTTCATGTGCTGCGGCAGCAGGTGCTACGCGGCGCCCTCGAGGCGGCCAGCACGCGTCCGCGTGGGCGGCCGCGCGGCCCTGTCGACGAGACGTCGACGGTGCGCCACCTGCGCGCGCAGATCGACGAGCTCGAACTGGCATTGCGCACGACGCAACTGCGCAGCGAGATTGCGCTCACGATGCCCTTTCTGCTCGACCGGGTCGGGCGGAAAAAAAAGGGGCGGCCGGGTCCGCGGCCATCAGCGTCGCGTCCGCGAGGCGTTGGCCGCCCTCGGGCCGCGGACGACGCACGATGACCACCGACATACGGCGCGGCGATCCCTGGAGCACGCGATTCGAGGCGCCGTGGTGACCTGCTGTCGCTGGGCGGCGCGCCGCGGGCTGTCGACCGCGCACGTGGCGACCGCGCTCGGCGTTGCGCGTCGCACGGTACAGACGTGGCAGACGAGGGCGCGCCGGCGCGCGTCGCGGGGCCGACCGGCGCAGGCACTCCGTCGGACGGATGGGCGGCTGCTGCGGATGGCGATGGGCCTGCACCGCGCGTCGGTGGGCGTGTCGACGCTGCAGGCGTGGTGTCCGCACGCCAGTCGGCGTGCCCTCACCGCCTGGATCCATCACGAACGGCAGGCGCGTCGTCGCCGAGGCCTCCGCGTGACGTGGCGCGTCGTCGGCCGTGCGTGGGCCATGGACTGTAGTGTCCCGCCGCGCGCGATGGATGGCCGCTATCGGGCGATCGTCCACGTCCGCGATCTCGCGAGCCGGTACTATCTGGCCGCGATGCCGGTGGCACGGGCGACGGCGCGTACGATCGGTGACGTGATCCGATACCTGACGGCGCACAGCCCGACACCCCTGGTGCTCAAGGTCGATAATGGATCACCGTTTGGGAGCAATCTGCTGCAGCGGTGGGCACACCGGACGGGGACGCTGCTGTTGTACTCGCCGCCGCGGTACCCGGCGTATAACGGCACCATCGAAGCCAGCATCGGCGCGCTGACGGCCCGCACGCATGAAGAGGCCGCCACGCACGGGCACCCGGACGATTGGACCGCGGAGGATGTCGAAGCGGCGCGGATCGCGGCCAATCTCACGCCGCTCGCCCCGGCCTCGCAGACGACGCCGGCGACGCGCTGGCACCGTGCGCCGGCGATCACGCGCGCCGAACGGCGTCGCTTCCTGGCGCGCTACGTGCGCGAACTGGCGACGGTGACTGCCCGAGCGGGCGTCGCACCGCCTCTGGCCACCCGGGCGCACCGCCGGACGGCCATTGTGCGAACATTGGATCGATTGGGGTATGTGTCGATACGACGGAGGGCCGACTTAGTCCACCGATTTACAAAGAAAAACAGGCAAAGATTACGTACTTAGTACAGCCGCGAACTATGCTGCGAAGCTGTCGGCGATGCCGTCCACGTACAATACGTACATCTCGAAAGAGGTGTACGACAGCATAAACAAACTGGTGAAAATCTCAGCGAACGGCGAGGACTTGTGGAGCGCCGTCAAGTGGGACGCCTTCGATGGTCGCGTGATCTATCGCTCAGCTTCTTGGTGGACCGAGATTCCGTAAGAAGCCGTCGTCTCCCCGACGACGCCATTGAAGAGCTTGCTAAGGGCACCATTGTTGCTTGATTTGCGGATTGCTAACGACGCATATCACTTCAGTCGAAGGGGCAGACGGATGATCAGGGGAGCGACACCGCAAAGACTCACGCGCATCTGCCTCGCCGCGTTTCTCGTCGCGGCGGTCTCAGCGGCTGCGGCGGCGCAGTCGAAACCAGCGGCTAAACAACCCACGTCGTCATGGGGGAAGACCGATGCGCTGGTCCGCGAGAATCTCGCTTCAACTTGGCAGGTTGCGAGCGTTCAGACGAACAGTAAAGGAGCGATGCGGGTCGTGCTGAAAGACCGCAGCATCAGCGAGTCCCAATATCAAACGATGGTGCTCACAACCTGCTACCACTTGACGGAACCTAAGGCCCCGAAACCACCGAAGGAGATCGCATTCGTCAACGTCTACGAGCGCACTGGGTACGTGTTTGAGGCGCCGGACAGGTGCGGAGAGTTCGTGAAGATGCCGGTCGCCAACGTGAAGATTGCGCTGTTAGGAGCTACCCACCTGTTCTGAATCCGCCGGCCGCTTCCGGCATGCGCGGCGGAATGGCGGATCTGCAGCGACCATCAACGAGCACCACAAAGGCCGCCAATCTCCTCCTTCCCGTAGCGTCGCGCTCTTGCGATCTTGTCGCGCAGCTCGCGTTCCGTCCACGGCGGCTGGCAGCGCCCGTTCCACTCGCTCAGGACAGCGAATGCCTCGTCGTCGCTGAGCGCGAACCCGCGCACGATGCGGCAGCAGACCCGGAATGTGTGGAGGTCGCCATGCTGGCCGGTGATCGCGGGCTCGATGCGCGCCACGTATCGGCGAGCGCGTTCGAGGACGCCAAGAGCCGGGGTCCAGGAGACCTCCATCGCGTTTAGCGGCAGTGGCGCAGGCTCGTTCGGAGTCGGAAACGCCGCTGGCGTATGCCTGCCCTCCTTCGAGCGGTACTGAACGGTTACCAGATGAGCCGGCACTCGCTTTTGATTCCGATAGCCTGGGATCCTGGTGGTCTGCGAGCAAGGCGTCGCAGCAGGGTCAGTCCCGAGCTCGCGCGCCAAGTGCTTCTGCAGCCGCTCCAAGTACTCCGTCGTGAATCCGCTCACGCGCCACA
>DATBFV010000224.1:0-3455 GCA_036558345.1 Gemmatimonadales bacterium
TCAACAGGCTTCGCAGCGCCGGCTCCACCGTCTCGAATGCGAAATGAAATCCGGCACTCCGTAGTCGAGCCGGCAGCACCCGCTGTCCGCTCAGCAACATGTCTGCGCCTTCCGAGCCAAACGCCAGGCTGAGCGCGAATCCGGGAACCGGAACGAGGACGGGGCGGCCGAGCACCTTCCCGACTGCGTTGGCAAGCTCGCGGTTCGTGACGGGCGCGGGCGCAGTCAGGTTCACCGGTCCCGAGATATCGGAACGGTCCAGCAGCAGCAGCATGGCGTTGATGATGTCGTCGAGCGCTATCCAGCTCACATACTGATCGCCGCTGCCCACCCAGCCTCCGAGTCCGAGCCGGAACGGCGGGAGCATCATGCCGAGCGCGCCGCCCGTCGTGGTCAACACGACGCCGGTTCGCATGTTCACGACGCGGATGCCGGCCCGCGCGGCGACCTCCGTCGCCGCCTCCCAGTCGCGCGAGACTTTCGCGAGAAAATCATCGCCGCCGCCGCTCTCTTCGGTGAGCGATTCATCACCGCGGTCGCCGTAATAGCCGATCGCCGACGCAGCGAGCAGGGTCGCCGGACGCCGCTGCAGGGTCGCGAGCGTCTCGCTGATCAGCTGCGTGCCCTGCACCCGGCTATCGCGGATGCGCTGCTTCTTTGCGGCCGACCAGCGGCCGAAGACGTTTTCGCCGGCAAGGTGAATGACGACGTCCGTGCCTTCGAGCGCCGCGCGATCGATCGTGCCGCGCGCCGGATCCCACACCACCGCGCGCTCACCCGGTCGCACGGCGCGGCGCACGAGCGGCACGACGTCGTCGCCGCGTTGCGCGAGCGCCTTGATCAGCGCGGTGCCGATCAGCCCCGTCGACCCGCTGACGACGATTTTCATTTGGGGAGGATCGCTTCAGCCTCGATTTCGACCAGCATGGCAGGATCGACCAGCCGCGTGACGGCGACCAGTGTACAGGCCGGCCGGATGTCGCGAAACACTTCACCGTGCGCGCGACCGACCGGTTCCCAGTGCGCGATGTCCGTCACGTAAATCCTGGTCCGCACGACGTGCGTGAAATCGGCGCCCGCCTGTTCGAGCGCGCGCCCGATATTGCGGAGGGCCTGCACCGTTTGTGCGTACGGATCGCCGACACCGACGATCTTGCCGGTTGCGTCGATCGCCGTCGTGCCGGAGAGGTGGATGAATCGTCCGACGCGCACCGCGCGCGAATAGCCCACGATCGGCTCCCACGGGGCGCCGCTCGCGATGTTCTGACGCGTCATCGTCCGTCTAAACCGGGTACCGGCGGTGGCGCCGCGTTCCAGGTGATGTGCGACGGCGTGCCGGTCGACTTGGCTTCAGCGATCCGCTCGTCGGTGGCGCGGACGATCTCTTCGACCGCATGCGGTGGATTGAGGAACGTCACGCCGCCGATGCTCGGTGCCGCGGCGCGACCGTCGGACGTCCTGAGGTCCGCCAGCCCGGACCGGAGCTTGTCGAGCACAATCCGCGCGGATGCGGCGGATGTCTCGGGAAGCAGGGCGATGAATTCGTCCCGCCCAAGTCGTGCGACCAGATCCGTGGCGCGGAGGGCCCCCCGAACGACGGTGGCAGCGGACCGGACCAGCTCATCGCCCACGCGAGACCCGAGATCGACGACCGCGACGCTGAAGGGATGCTGATAGCGGCGGGCGCGCTCGATTTCCGCCCCCGCCGCCTCGTGGAACGCACGGGCGTTCCGCACGCCGGTGAGATCGTCCACGCGGGCCAGGCGGCGCTCGCGGGCCAGCGAGCGGCGTAGGGCCATGATGGTCCAGCTCAGGCCACCGATGGCGACGAGGGCCAGGACAATGATGGGGAGGCAGTTCTGCACAGGCGGAAAATTATCCGCTAGGACGGGTTTTTGCCCACCGGGATGACGGCAACCGCGTACCAGCAGGGATTCCAACGACATCCTTCCATGCGGACGCGAACGCCGTAGGACATCGTTGTGCTTGGCGTGAAATGCAGCGTGGGTAGACTTTCGCTGTTGCTTTCCTTTGCGATCTCGCTCCCGCTGGGCGTGAGCAGCGTCAACTCCAAGTGCGTACAGTCGTCATCGCACACGGCGACGATCGTGTAAGGTTTGCCCTGCCCGAGTGTCGTCTGAAATGCCGCAGACTCCTCGATGTTGAGCATCCCCGAACGTGTTACCACAGCGCCGCTCGCCGTAGTCCCGACCGCGTCAATCGCGCGCTGGACACGCTCGCTCACCTGACGTTCCCACCGCTGTTGCCCGGCGAGAGCAGCGGGCAAACCGGCACCGACGAGCAGAAGCGCCAGAACTCTCATCGCACTTGCCGGCGCGAAGCGGTCAGGGTCACGATCAGCATCGCGGCTGCCGCGATCGCAAACGCGAGAGCCATGTTGCCCATCGGCACCGTGGGCCCAAGCCGGACTGGGGCGACCAGGGTGCGCTGCCATTCCGCCGTCCATTCGCCGACAGGCCGTTTGAGCGCCGTTGCGAGCGCGGTATCAACAGGTTGCGTCGACGTCCAGAACGTCTGGAACCGGTCGCGGCCTACTGCTCGCGCCACATCTCCGAGGAATCGCTGTCCTTCGACCAGTTGCGGCTGAAGCCACCACCGGCGGTCCATCCGGAGAATGTCCGGAAACGGAATCGTCGGGTCGTCACTCGTGCCGCTGAGAACCGCGACGCGACAACCTTCAAAGCGGCCGGCGAGACACGCTACCGCCGCCGGCGGCGCGGAGTACACGGCTTTCCAGTACCAGGGGTAACCGGGCTGAGCGATCGTGATGAGCGATGAACCGCCTCCCGGTCGCGGACGCCCCGGACCCAGGACCAATCCGAGATCCCATCCTCGGTGCGTGAGCCAAGCGCGCACCGGTTTGCCCGGCGTCCCATAGGCCGCATAGAATGCACACGGCCCGAACCCGACCTTCAGCGTTTGCACGAGATCAGCAAAGGGGACGCGACTACGCTCTTCAGGTGCCAGGGCGCGAGCCCAATACGGATTAAGCGTCACGACAGCGACACACGTCGTGCGATCGGTGGAATCAGGCGCGAGGTACCACGCCCGCGCTTCCTCGCCGCGGGGTCGATCTCCGGGCGTCGGCTTGGCCCATTCAAGAACGAGCGCGACCTGCACCTTCGTCTCACCCAACCCGAGCTGGCGCCATGCGACGTGCGCTGCGCTGTCGGCTATCGAAGAGGCCTCGCTCGTCACCACGAGCGAGCTCCCACGCGCGCTCGCAGCGCGAGCCAGCTCTTGCAAGTGACGCCGCGACGTCAGCAGGCGCAGTGTGCCGTCTGTTCGTCGCCAGTCCTCGGCCAACGCCTGCGCCCGCGCTCGCGCCGGAGTAGGACGGGGCGCCTGCGTCAAAAAGGAGTGACGGCCACTCGGCTCCGCGCCGCGCGGAGGGAGGTAGGCGAGCGCGAGCGCGACGCAGCCCGCGGCCATCG
>DATBFV010000225.1:0-5611 GCA_036558345.1 Gemmatimonadales bacterium
TTGTCGCGCGCCAGATCGCGCTCCGCCTTCGCGAGCTGCGCCTGCCCTTCCGCCAGCCGCGCGGTCGCCTGATTGAGCGCGGTCTCGAAGGGACGCCGGTCGATCTCGAAGAGCGTGTCCCCTTTCCGCACGAACGCGCCTTCCCGATAGGTCCGCTGCACGAGATAGCCCGAGACCTGCGGGCGGATCTGCGCGTTGACCAGGCCGTCGAGCGTCGCGATCCACTCGCTCGTGATCGCGACCGGTTCGGGCGTCATCGTGACGAACGACACGATCGGAGGCGCGACCTTGGCTGGAGCAGCCGATGCGTTTTCACCCCGGCAGCCGGCTCCAGTGACGGCTGCGATGAAGAGTCCGAGCGTGAGGAGTTTGGTGGTCATGAAGGCCGATGCGTTCTGGCGCGACCGCCGGCGATGGCGCCCGAAAGAACCAGCCGCACGACGCGCCGCAGCCACCGGGGATTCAGCGGGTCCGGGCATTCGCGCAGCCGGGTATTGATGGTGCCTGTCAGGATGTCGAGCAGCAGTTCCGTATCCACGCGCCTGGGAAGATCGCCGCGGCGGCGCGCGCGTTCGAGCACGAGGCGCGCCGGCGCGCGGTGGCGCTCGCGGATCTCGCAGACGAGGCGATCGACTTCCGGATCGCCCCGTTCGGCGATGAGCGCACGCACGACGCCGCGGCCGACCGGCGTCGCGCGCAGCGTCGTCGCGGTCATGAAGGTGGCGTGAAGATCCGATTCGAGGTGTCCGGTCTCGACCGCGACCGGCGGCGTGGCGAGGCTGGTGAGCGCCGCGACCACGAGGTCGGCGCGCGTCGGCCACCGTCTGTAGATGGTCGTCTTGTTGACACCGGCGCGGGCCGCCACGTCGTCGACGCGCAACCCGGCGTATCCCTGCTGGCCGAGGACCTCGAGCGTCGTGCGCAGAACGGTCGCGACGACACGAGCGCTGCGTCCGCCGACACGGGGCCGCGGACCCGAAATCTTCGCGGTTGACTGATGGGGGCTGGGGATGGCGGTGGACGTCACGACGCGACCAACCCCAGCATCATACTCGAATTAACGCAACTATGTGTTGCGTTTGTGTGACAGCCGGCGCGCTACGGCCGTGCTTGGCGGGGAACTGCCTGCGCCGGCTGGATTTGACGACTAATCATCGTCATCGTCTCGGGGCGTCAGGAAATGACGCGCGGCGTAGATGCCGACCTGTTCGCCGACCAGGCGCCCACGAACGCTCGACGTTCGCCAGTGAATGCCTGCCCAGACCCGCGCGTCGACCACGCCGTCGGCGATCTGGCTGAACGTCGCGTAGGTTTCGACGACGCCCGGGGCGGTGGGACTCGTCATCGTGAGCACGATGCCGGGACGTCTGCCGAAGAGGTGCTCGAGCACTCGCTGCGCGGCGCCGGCATACGTGGTGTGACCAGCGATGTAGTCGGGAAACGGCGGCGTGGGAAGGAGCGGCGTCCACGAGGGATCGGGGATCGTATCCGGGTTGTCGTCCAAATCGGCGGCGCGGATGGCCGTGAGCGGCCGCCACTGGTTGTAGGTGTACTTCGCATCCCATGCGGCGATGAACGCGTCGGCGCCGGCCAGGTTCAGCAGCGCGAACGCGCGCGCGTTCTGCGAGAGCGTGAAGCGTCGGGCGATGGCGACCTGGCGCGCGACGGGATTCCAGTTCTGCGGCGCAGTGGCGACCCAGAAGCGTGCAAGGTTCGTTTGATCCTGGGTGCGTGTCGCGCTCGTGGCCGACCCGATCTCTTTGATCTCGTCGAAGTCACGCGCGTAGCGATCGCTCGTCAACTCGGGCGGTGGGCCCGGCCGGAACTGCGACCCGCACCGCAGGAAGAAGGGCGCGACCGAGCCCCACCCCGGATCGAGGGCCGGTAGCAAGGCCGGCGGCGCGGGTATCCAGTCGCCGGGTTGGTCGCCCGGCGTGTAGGGAGCGGTGATCGCCTGTGCCGCACCGTCGGTCACGCGCATCTTCAGCATCCGGGCCGCGACACGTTCACCGATCGCGAGTCCGATCTGTCTCGCCGGACCATCGGGAATGGAGTCCAGCGACGAGGTGTAGGCGGCATCCAGTGCCGCCTGCTGGTCCGGATAGAGACCCACGAGGGTCGCGTGCGCGGCGGCCACGGCGGCGGCTTCGGGTGACGCCCAGCGAGGTGCGCGCACGCTGACGGCGTAACGATGGTAGTCGCGGGTGATCGAGTTGACCGCGTCGAAAATCGCCGCGTGGACGATCGCCAGGTTGCGCGATTCGACCGGCGGGTTGAACGCCGCGGCGGCCGTTGTCTTCAACGCGATGATGTTCCAGTCGAGAACGGCGTCCGCGCGGGCGGCCGACGAAGTGACGGCGAAGGACGCCGCGATGGCGACTGCTGCAGAGGCACGACAAAGGTGAGACATGGTGTTGACCTCCATCCCGAAAAGTAAACGGGCGGAGGGAGTCGCGGAAGGACGACAATCGGACTCACCCGGTTCTTTTTTTGAACTGGCTGGCGTGCCCCGTGAGTGGGAGGATGCCCCATGCAGAAGTACAACCAGTATTGTCCGGTCGCGCGCGCGGCGGAGATTCTGGCGGATCGATGGACGCCGCTCATCGTGCGCGAGCTCGTGCTCGGCAGCCACCGCTTCAACGAGATCGAGCGAGGCCTGCCGGGCATCTCACGCTCGCTGCTCGTCTCGCGACTGCGAGTGCTCGAAGAGGCGGGCGTCGTCGAGCGGCTGCCGAGCGCGCATCCGCACGTGACGGAGTACCACCTCTCGGATGCCGGCCGCGATCTCAAGTCGGTGGTCGAAGCGCTCGGCGCCTGGGGTGTGCGATGGGCGTTCGGCGACCCGAAGCCGGAGGAACTGGACGCCGGGCTCCTGGTCTGGAAAATTCACCAGCGGATCGAGCGCGACGCGCTGCCGGATCGGCGCACGGTCGTCGAGTTCGACTTCACCGGTCCGCGCGGCTGCCGTGTCTGGCTCGTGCTGCAGCCGCGCGAGGTCTCGGTGTGCGTGACGCCGCCGCGCTTCGACGCCGACCTCGTCGTCCACTCGGATCTGAAATTCTTCTATCGCCTCTGGCTGGGTCACGTCGAGTACGACGCGGCCCGCCGCTGCGGCGCCGTCGTCGTCGATGGACCGCCGGCGCTGGTCAAACAGCTGCCGCGATGGCTGATGTGGAGCCCGATGTCCCGATTCGTCCGGGCGAACGCGTCAGCGTCCGCCTGACTGCCGGTCGAGAGCGCCGCCGTGCTCGAGCGTGTACTCGGTCAGCATCCGTTCGCCGCCGCCGACTCGCGCCGTCACACTGACCGACACACGCGTCGCCGGCAGCTGGCGCAGATGCGCCGCCGAATAGGCGTTGAGGATCTCGCGCTGGCCAGGCCGGATGGCAATGTCGTCAACCCGGGCGATCTCCTCGCCTGATGGGAGGCGCGTCACGATCGTGACGGCATCCGCGTCTGCGAAGTCCGCGCGAATCCTCGACACGATCAAGTCGTCGCCGGCCCACACGGCGCACGGCACGATCCCGGATCCTTCGAGCGTGAACGTACGGATGCGCACGCCGTCGGCGGCAAGACGGTTGAGAATCGCATCCGTGACGACGGAATAGAGGCGGCCATCGCGAGCGACCGCGCCGATCCCGCGCGCCAGCCGTTCGCCGTCGGCCAATTCACGCGCGCAGGCCTCGCACGAAAACACGTGCTCTTCGATCCAGTCCTCTTCGGCCTTGGTCAGCTCGCCGGCCCAGTAGTCGACAACGTCGGCGAATGGGAGCGGCGCCGAACACGGGGTGCCGGTCATGCCGTCCTCGCTTCCTGCAGGCCCACGCACGCGCGCATGCGCGCGAGCGCACGGTGTCGAGTCACCCGCACGACCGTGCCGGTCACGCCGAGCTCCGCGGCAATCTCTGAGGAATTCTTCTCCGCATAGAACGTCAGCAGGAGCACGCGGCGATCGCGATCGGCGAGCTGATGCAGGCAGCGTTCGACGGCCGCGAGATCGCTCGAATCGAGGGTCGGCTCGGCATACGGATTCGTCTCATGAAACTGCGCGGCAAGGTTGTCGCGGCGCCGCACCTTTCGCTCGCCCGCACCGGCGACGAGCCGGCTGGTGCCGAGGATGAACGAGCCGATCTGCTCGGGCGTCCGCACCTCGCCGGCTCGCAGCCGCTCGATCACGACCAGCAGCACCTGTTGCGCGAGGTCCTGCGCGTCCGACTCGTCGCGCAGATGTTTCAGACCGTAGAGGCGCACGCGCGGCGCGAACCGGCGGTACAACTCCGACTCCTCGGCCGGCGCTCCGCCGGGCAGAGCCGACGCGATGGCGCGCGCGAGATCGCCGTCGCTGATCGTCACGGAACGACTGTCCGCGCTCCACGGCACGAGTGGGACGCTAGCAGCCGTTCCGCTTGCGGTCAAGTCGCCGCTCAGTGGCTGGAGGGCCATTGACCGAGGTCGCTCTTCGATGGCGGTCCCTGCAACCAGTTCACGTCCCAGCCGCCATCCACCGTGATGAACACCAGCGCATCGTCGGACGCCCACGCCTGATGGTGCAGGCGGGCGGGCAGATAGTTGAAGCCGCCGGGCCCGAGCTCGTGCCGCTGTCCCTCGTGCTCGAACACGAACGTCCCCTTGATCACGGTGTGCGTCTCGTTTGCGCTGTGCCAGTGCATCGGGACGTGCATCTGCTTGGGGATCCGGATCAGCAACTGCGTGGCTTGCGTCTTGGGGTCGACCCGCAGGATCGACACCTGAGGCGAGGCTTCCCCCAGTTCCGGCACCATCGTCTGCCACTCTCGATGCTCGAGTGGCGCCTCCTGGCCCGCTGCCGGCGCGTGCTGATGCGGGGCTGCCTGTGGCGGCAGGGCCAGTGCAGCCAAAACGTTGAGGGTCCAAATAATCGTTCGCATGCTGTGCGCGACTCCTTGTTGGACGCTGTGTCCGTGCGTCTGCAAGGAAGTGCCGCGACGGGCTCGGGTGTTACAGGGGGCTTTCGGCCAGGCGGAGGCGCCGTGGTACAATCAGGGGTCGGTCACTCCCCGAGTGGGCCTGTAGCGCAGTTGGGAGCGCGCCTGAATGGCATTCAGGAGGTCACCGGTTCGACTCCGGTCAGGTCCACCAAATTCTTAGCTGCAAATCACTGATAATGAATGACTTGCTGCGCTTTGTGAGAGCAAGTGTCGGCAGGCGCTTTGACGCTCATGCGCTAGGGGGCAGATAGGGGGCGCGCAGACGGCGCTGTGCTTGACGCTTGCAGCGATTGCGAGATTCGCATCACGGCGCATGTTTCGGAGCGTTTAGCGGCACTCAGACGGGGCAAAAACGGGCGTTCTGGTGCGGTGGCAACACGTGCGGATCGACGCGTTCGCGCGTATTCATTTGCAGCGTCACGTCGGCGCGTGTGATTCATGTCGTTTCTGTTGGTCGCTCTAGAGTTCACAGAGCAGATCTAGCGCGGAGATCAAGAGCGCGAAACCTCCTCGGTCATCGGTTAACATTCTCGACGATGCATTCTCGTTCCGTTGGCGCTCATCCAAGCGGGCAGGAGTTGACGGCGTTCGTGCCAAAGGTCGTCGGAGAAATCTCCGATCATCAAAAGGATTTGCCACGAATC
>DATBFV010000226.1:0-7548 GCA_036558345.1 Gemmatimonadales bacterium
GAACCGCTCGGCTCGGCCTCGATCGCACAGATCCATCGCGCCACCACGCGCGAAGGCGATCCCGTCGTCCTCAAAGTCGTCAAGCCCGGCATTCGCGAAACGCTGAAGCGGGACGCGACACTGCTCGGCATGCTCGGGAGCGTGATGCAGTGGTTCTTCCCACGCTATCAGCCGCGGCAGATCATTCGCGAGTTCGTCACCTACACGCTGCGCGAGACGGACCTGCGGCGCGAAGCCGACAACGCCCGCAACTTCGCCGCCAATTTCGCGGATCTCGACGACGTCGCGTTCCCAACTGTTTATCCCGAGTACAGCGGTCCCAACGTGCTCTGCATGGAATTCGTCGACGGCATGCGCCCCGATCTCGCCCGCGCGCGGGCGCTTCCCAAGCGAGACCGCGAACGCCTGGTTGACCTGGGTGCCGCGTCGATCATCCGCATGATCTACCAGGATGGTTTCTTCCATGCCGACCTGCATCCGGGCAACCTGCTGATTCTTCCGGGGCCCCCCCCCAAGGTCGGCTTCATCGATCTCGGCATGGTGGGGCAGCTCGACAACGAGCTGCGTCGCACGCTGCTCTACTTCTACTACAGCCTCGTGATGGGGGACGCCGAGAATGCGGCGCGCTATCTCGCGACGGTCGCGCAGACAGGCGCCGGCGCCGATCCGATGGGGTTCCGCCGCGAAGTCGCCGACACGGCCAGACGGTGGCGGCGGGGGGCCACGTTCGAAGGGTTCTCGCTCGCGCGACTCGTGCTCGACTCGCTCACGCGCGGCGCGCGCTACCGGATGTACTTCCCCGTCGAGCTCGTACTCATGGTCAAAGCCCTCATCACCTTCGAGGCCGTGGGTCACATGCTGCTTCCTGGATTCGACGTGGCCGAGGTATCGCGCCGCCACATTCGCGATGTGTTCATCAGGCAGTTCAGCCCCGTGCGGTTCATTCAGGAAGAGCTGCGCAGCGCTCCCGACCTCGTGGATGCGTTGGCGCGTGCGCCGCTGCTGATCACGGAAGGCCTGCGCGTGCTCGAGCGCTCGACGCAGCGCCCGGCCTCCCAGCCGCTCGCCGGCGTGCGCGGGACCCTGTTCGCCGGCTTTGCCCTCGTCGCGGGCGCGATCGTGATGGCATTCCACGGACCCTGGCCGCTGTGGTTGGCGCTGTTCCTGCTCACCCCGTTCGTGGCGTTGCGGAAGGGATCATGAGCACGGCCGTGGTGGCGGCTCCGTCATCCTCGTTGACGTACGACCCCTTCGACGCCGACTACTGCCGTGCGCTCGAGCGCGGCCCGCTCGGCGCGATCATCGAGCACTATTTTCGCGCCCGCGTCGTCGGTGCCGAACGGATCCCACACGAGGGACCCGTCATCCTCGCTGCCAATCACAGCGGCAACGCATTTCCGCACGACGGGATCGTGCTCGATGCGCTGCTGTGGCGCCGCGACGGTCTGGCGACGGCGCGCAAGTTTCGCTCGTTGTACGAGCATGAGCTCACCCTGGTGTGGTGGATGCGGCCGTTCGGGATCGACAACTTTTGGCGCCGCGGCGGCGGCGTGGACATGACGTTCGACAATTTCGCCCGCCTGCTCGAGCGCAAGGAGCGGCTGCTCTACTTCCCGGAGGGCGTCCCCGGCATCGGCAAAGGCTTCAACCACCGCTATCAGCTGCAATCGTTCAAGACGAGTTTTGTGCTGCTCGCGGCACGCTACAACGCCCCGATCTACCCCGTGTACTGCATCAACAGCGAATGGGTGCATCCGTTCGGATATACGTTCCGGCCGCTCGACACGCTCATGCAGCGCGTCTTCCACGTGCCGTTCCTGCCGCTCCCGATTGGCTTGCTGGCCGTCATTTTCCCGTGGATGTGGTATCTCGCGTTTCCCGCCAAGATGACTTTCGTGGTCGGCCAGCCGATCGACGTGCGCGCGCTGCTGTGGCGCGAGGGCGTCAGGAGCTTCGAGCGTCCGGAGCGCCCGCCGCTCAACCGGGTCGCGGGACAGGTTCGGCGAGTCATGCAGGCGGAGCTGACGACTCTCGTGCAGCGCTACGGCAACCCGCGCTACGAATTCCGCACATTGCTGCGACATCTGCGCGCCGCCGGCCGGCGCATGTGGCGGGTGCTGCCGCTCGGTTGGCCGATCGCGTACATCCGCCAGGAACGGGATCGCCACCGGCCGCCGGCGCGCAGCCGGCTCCACGCGCTGCTGCGCGACTGGGATCTCCTCTTCTACTATATGCCGCTCGGCTGGCCATTCCTCTCGCTCGCGCGCGCGCTCCGGCGGCCGCCCTGCGGCTATCGCGGCCTGTCGCGCGAGCAGGCTCGGCAAATCCGCGGCGATTTTCTCTGGAAATTGTCCGAGCGGCCGCTGCCGCCACGCGACGCCTAGGCGGGTGGTTCGACCAGATCAGCAAGATCCCGCAGCGTGCGGTCCAGGTCGGACGCGAGCGGCGATGGCTGCCCTTCGCCGAGTCCCACCGACGTCCAGAGATCGCGTGTGGTGTCGTCGAGAATGTCTTTGCGCAGCTGCACGCCGTGGCGTGCGAGGCGCCGCGCGAACGTGGTGTAGCCGCGCCGCAACGTGGCGCGCGTCACCTCATAGGCGCGCTCGCACACCGATTGCCGCGAACCAAACTTGAAAACATTCGTGAAGAACATGCGATACTCGTCCGAGTCGGGCTCGAACAACAGCACATCGGTTCCCGGGTAGCGCGTCCGGTACGCGGCCATGCCGACCTCGAGCCGCGAATGAATCATGGTGCGGAATGTCTGTGAGAGAATGGCGGGCAGGCCGCGCTCGAGCAGCACGCCATGGTGGAGCAGCCCGCGGCTCGCGCCGGCGGCGATGTCGATCGGCACAATCGGATTGATGCAAAACACGACGTCCGCACCGTGATCCAGCGCCACCGAGGCGTGCATCGTCTTCAGCAACACGCCATCGACGCACTCGCGCCCATCGATCGTGACCGGTGGATACAAGCCGGGAAAAGCGGTGCTCGCCTGCACCGCGCGCGAGATCGGCACGCGATCCAACCCCGGTTCACCGAATCGGATCGGTTTACCGGCCTCGAGATCGGTCGCGACAACGATCAGCTCGCGGCGGAGCTTCCTGAAATCATCGGTGCGGCCTTTCCGTGCGAATGTGTTCGCCAGAAATCGGCGGATCGGCTCGTTGTCGAACACCGCCACGGGCAGCGCGCCGCCGAGGCGCGCCAGTGACTCGAGCAGCGAGCGATCGCGGGGATGCCGCGCGAACCGCAGCACCACATCCAAAAACAGCCGCGGCAGCTTCAGGCTGCGCCGTCTCCACTCTTTGTAGAACGGTGTGAAGAAGATCTCGGGGCGAAGCGGCGGTTCTCCGGGCTCCGCGCGGACAATCGCCCGCGCCATTGCTGCGGGGCTGATCCCGTTCGCGAGCGAGGCGGCGACCACCGCTCCCGCGCTGACGCCGACGTACGTGTGCAGCGCGGTGAAGTCGACACCCTCGAGCGCTTCCTCGAGAGCCCGCAGGGCGCCGATCTCATACACGGCGCCCCCCGGTCCCCCGCCCGCGAGTGCGAGACCAATCTTCCGGGCGGCCATACGTTGGCCCGGCCCGTCGCTACTCGGTCGCGGCTACGACCGGCTTCTCCGCCTTGTGCGCCTTCACCCGCGTCCGCTCGACGCTCTTCGTGAGCTCTTCGACCCGCTTAGTGAGCGTCACGATCTCCTTGCGGCTCGGGATACCCAGACCGCGGAACGCCGTCGTCAAGCTGCCCGGGAAGGGCGACGTCATCTTCTCGATCGCGCGCCCGGCGTCGTCGCGAATCTTCTCGACCCTGGCCTGCATCTTCGCGAAGCGGGCCTTGTTCACCTTCTGCACCTCGTGCCCCTTCTTCACCAGGTTGTGGAAGAACTTCCCACCCTGCTGATTCGCCATTGCGAACGCACCCAGACCGGCCAGCCAGATCTGCTCGGCTGAACCGCGAATTTTGAGTGCCGTAGGGGATGGTTTCGTGAGCTTGGGCATACTGTCCTCCAGGTTAGGACCGCGTATCAGGTCCGGGGTTCTCAGGCGTGCGACTGTGTGTACCACGCGCCGCCGAGCGCGGACGGCGCCGTTCCAGCGACGACACGGAGCGTTCCAGGCGTTTGAGGCCGCGCCGCAGGACCGCCATTTCTTCGCGTGCATCGCGGACGGCTCCGACGCGATCGGTCGAGAGACGGATGAGCCGGTCCACGCTCGACAGCACGACCGCGCTTCCACGCCGGATGATGTCGTGTAGCAGCTCGGTCGAGACGAGCGGGCCGCTCCGCTCTTCATCGGCCGAGATCACCTGCGCCAGCGTGTGGGCCGTGACATCCTCTCTCGTGCGACTATCGATCACGCGCAGTTCCTGCCCGCGCCGGATCCAGCCGGCGATCTCACGGAGCGAGACGTACCGGCTTTCCTCCGTGTCGTAGAGCTTGCGGCTACCGCCGCCGTAGCGCTTGATGATTCTGACCATACCGCACTGCGGCATTGTAACCGGCAGTGCATGAAGCGCCTCTAAAAGCGCTGTGAGATTCGATCGAAGAGTGTGGTGCCGAGCGCTTCGAGCGCCGGGAGCCCGGCAGGGGTTTCGGGCAGCAGTGGCAGGCTGACCCAGGGGTCTTTGGGTCCCAGGACTTTGGACAGCTCGTCGAGCCCGCGCCGGTGGTGCTCGCCGAGCCAGGCCAGCAGCCGTAGCCCATCCGATTCCTCGCCAGGCTCGAGGGACGGCTGCCCCGCCACGACGGGATGCACCTGGTTCACGATGATGAGCCGAAGGTCATGACCCGCTTCCCGCAGCCGCCGCGCGAAGAACAGCATGTCGGGGATGCGCTCGGCCCCGGGGCCGGTGACCAGAATGAATCCGGTCTCCCGGGCGCGCAGCAGCTTTTGCACCGCGGCCGCGCGCTCGCGGAAGCCATCGTACAGCGGACCGAACGCCTGGAAGAACTCGGCCACTTCGCGCAGCAGATCGAGGCCGACCAGCGTGTCGAGCCATTTCGCGATCTTTCGTCCGACGGGCCCGAGCCGCGCCAGCCGCAGGTTGCCCTGCGGGTCGAACCACGACCGCCGCGCCAGACGCAGCGTGTCGCTGGCAAGGAATTCCGTAATCCGTTCTGGCGCCTGAAGGAAATCGAGCGCCTGGCGCGTCGGCGGCGTGTCGAGAATGATCCGCTGGAATTGCGAGTCGCGCGCGACTTCGAACAGGCGCTCCACTGCCATGTACTCCAGCACGCCGGCGAGACTGCCGGCCAGGTGGCGATAAAACCGGTTCTCGAAGATGCGCGTCGCCGCTGCTCCGTCTGGAGCGTAGCGGCGCACGAGGCCGTCGAACGTCGTCTGTGCGTCAAGCAGGCTCGCGTGCAGCGCCCCGGGCGTATCCACCGGGACCCGGCCCACGCCGAGCGCGTCCTTCAGGCGCCGCGACGGATCGAATGTCATCACAAGCGTGTCTGCGCCGGCTCGAGCCAGAACCATGCCGAGTGCCGCGGCGAGCGTGGTCTTGCCCACGCCGCCTGCCCCGACGACAATCAGGAGCCGGCGATCGAGCGCCTGCGGCAGCTTCACCGCCCGGGGTTCCCGAACATTTCGGCGAGCGCACCCACGAGCGCTGGGCCGCGCTCGAGCGGGACGAGAGGCAGGTCGACTCGCGGTCCATCCCACGCCGCGCGCAGTCGCACAAGCTCCTGCTCGTTGGCCCGCCGCCGCGCGGTCCACAGCCGCAGCGCATCGGCGGGCGCATGTGGGGAAGCACTCTGCGGTAAGGGCGGGTAGAGCGCGTTCACCACGACGAGCTCCGGTCGCGTACCCAGGCGCGTCTTCAGCGACGCAATGAGCTCGATCGCCTCCTGCACCACCATCTCTTCGGCTTGTGTGACGACGACGATGCCGCACCGCTCGGGGTCCGCGACGAAATTCGCGAGCTCGCGCGCGAGCTCGCCAACAGGCCCGCCGCTGATGACATCGGCGACGAGCTGCGGAGCGGCGAGAAGGGAGAGGCCATGACCAGTAGCTGGGGCGTCGAGCACCACGACATCGGCTTTGCGCCCCTGGAGCAGGCGGTACGCGTGGACGAGCACCGCCAGCTCGTTCAAGCCGGGCGCGGCGGCGGTGAAATGCTGGAATAAGGGGCTCGCGACGATCCGTCGTGCGAGTGCCGCGATGCGCACGCGCTCGCGCACAATTTCTTCATGCACCGCGCGTGCCTGGACGTTCTGGATTCGGAGCCGGGTGCCGGCGGGAACGATGGCGCCGCCCGAGGGAGCGACACCGAGCAGTTGATGCAGACTTTCCCGCGGGTCGGTCTCGAGCACGAGCGCGCGGCGGCTCCAGGGCTTGCCGGCGAGCAGCCTGCCGATCGTGACCGACAGTGTGCTCTTGCCAACGCCGCCCTTCCCCGTCACGACCACGAGCTTCTTGCGCGCGAGACGCGCGTTCATAGGCTCGGGATATACGGCGGCCGGCGACGGTCGCAACCCTGGTGATCGCGAACAGCGTGACGCAGTTTAGCGGTCCTGGATAAAGGAGAATCAGAGGAGCAACGATGACCAGCCATCCCGAATTTCGGGAAAGTAGCGCGAAGCGTGTCGCAGGACTCGCGCTCCGCACCGACAATGCCACGGAAGCGCGCGCCGGCGCGGGCAAAATCCCCGGCCTGTGGCAGCGATTCCGAAGCGAGGACTGGTTTGGGCGACTCGAAGAAGTGGGCGCCTTCGGCCCGCCGATCGGCGTCTACTCGGCATACGAGAGCGACGTCTCGGGAGCTTTTCAGATCCTGGCGGGCCGAGAGCTCAAACCCTCCGCGCGCGTCCCTGCACCGCTGCAAATGGTCGCGGTGCCGGCGGGCACGTATCTCGTCTTTCAGAGTTCCGGCGCCCTCCCTGAGTCCGTCGTCAATGGGTGGCAACAGGCGTGGACGTATTTCGAGAAGCGTCGCGATGTGACGCGGGCGTACACGGTGGACTTCGAGATGTATCCGAGTGCGGAAGAAGTCGAGATTTGGATCGCAGTCAGAACAGCCTAGAGCGAGATGCCCGTGCCCACAACCATAGCTCTCGCCGACGGCAACGCCCATACCGGCCGCCTCTTCTACTACGCCCTCACCTCCGCCCTTGCCGGCTTCCTGTTCGGCTTCGACACCGTCGTCATCTCGGGCGCCGAACAGACGATTCAGCACCTGTGGGGCCTGAGCCCCGGTGTGCACGGTTTTGCGATGGGCGCCGCGCTCTACGGCACCGTGCTCGGCTCCCTGCTCGGGTCGTGGCCCGCCGATCGCTTCGGGCGCCGCCCTACCCTGCTGGCCGTCGGCGCGCTGTTCCTTCTCTCGGCGCTCGGATCCGCGCTTGCGCCGAACGTTGCGCTGTTCATCCTCGCGCGCTTCATCGGCGGGGTCGGCATCGGCATCAGCACCGTCGCCGCGCCGCTCTACATCTCCGAGATCGCGCCGCCGGATCGACGCGGACGGCTCGCGGCGATGTTCCAGTTCAACATCGTGCTCGGCATCGTGATCGCGTTCGCCTCGAACGCCGCGCTCGCCCGCGTC
>DATBFV010000227.1:0-14314 GCA_036558345.1 Gemmatimonadales bacterium
CGCGGATACACCAGACCGTAGATCCGGCGGCTGTGCTGCGCCGACAGCCGGACCAGGGCTTCCATGTTGGGATAGCAGCACACCACGCGATCGAGCGTCACGATGTCGGCCGGCGCGATCTGATCCGCCAGGTCCACGAAATCGCCCGCTTCGTATTTGATGCGGTCGCTCAGCCCCTGGCGCTTGGCCTCTCCGCGCGCCGCGGCCTCGAAGGCTGATGACGCGTCGACACTGACCGCTGTCCGCGCCCCGGCTTTCAGCAGGTCGTATTGAATCGCACCCACACCGCCACCGATGTCGAGCACCGTATCGTCTTTGACGCCGGCCCGCAGAACGGACTGGATCAGCGCCTGTGTGGTCGCGATGGGGCCGTTTTTGCGGTAATTCCGCAGCTCACGCGACGCGTGCTTGCGATCGAAAATCCGCTCGCACCCCGGCGCGCCGCAGCAGCTCATCGCCGCGCCTCCGCCACGAGCGCGATGCCGCCCCGCACATTCTGGGTCACTCGCACGGTGAGGGATTTGGGCTTGATCGCGTAGACGACGTCGTCGGCGATCTCCGCGGCGAGTGATTCGCAGAACGCGCCCTCCTCGCGATAGGACCAGAGGTAGTACTTGAGCGATTTCGACTCGATGCAGAGCTTCGCGGGCTCGTACTCGATGGTGACGGTCCCGAAATCGGGCTGGCCGGTTTTGGGACAGATCGACGTGAATTCGGTGCCGGTCATCGTTACGACCTGCAGGTTAGGTGCGGGAAACGCCTCGGCCTTCAAGACTTCGCGCGCCTCGCGGGGGTTCTCGGGGCGCGGAAGGGGGCCAGTGGTGGGGAGTTTGCCAGACGATTTCATTGCACGGGGGAATGTAATCAACAACATCACTGACCCGGGCGGTACTTTCGCTCCAGGTTCGCTTCGATCTCACTCAGCGTAAACCAGGCCGGTCGAAACTGCCCTCTCGCATACAACGGCGCCTGATCGAAGAAGTGCGTCGACGCGGGATCGCCGCTTTCGCCCATCGTATGCACCGCGAGTCGCCGGACCGTGGGGCCAAACTCGACCACGCTGATGTAGGTGCCGCCGGCGACGCCGTAGCGGCGCTTCTGGCCGGGTACGGCCTGCGCATAGAACGTAAACACCGCCCCATCCTGTCCGGGAACAGCGGGTACGGGAACGCTGAGCCGGTCGTCCGCGAACTGTTGGTCGATACGCTCGTCGACGCGCTGCAAACGATTGACCTGGCCCCACGGCACTTGCCAGGTGCCCCAATCTCGCGTGAGTCGCGCGAGCGCTGAGTCGAGAGCGCCGCGGGTGCTCAAACCGGACTCTCTTGCCTCGCGCCAGCGGTCGTAGACGGTCATCGCGATCGACGCGGTGTCGCTCACGTGATTCCAACTCCGCAGCGTCTGGAGGGCTGCTGACGTGTCGCCGCCGAGCTCGGCGAGCCAGCCGCCGAGGAGGGAATCAGCGCTGGCCACGCGCGTATCAAACCCGACGCGCACCCAATCGTCCCATGTGAACTGCGGCGTGGACGCGAGAATGTGGCGCGACGTGATCCCACGCCAGTTGTCGCCCTCGGGCACCATGTAGCGCGGAAATTTCGTCGAGTCTGGATTCCCGCTCGAGGTCAGGCGAAACGGTGTCGTGTTGCAGTTCTGCATCCAGCCGGTCGCCGGATTGGCGAGCTGCGGCAACTGATCCATCGTGTGGTAGCCGCGCCACTCGGTGCGCGGATCGCTGCCGTCGACGACGCCGGACCAGTCGAACTGCGGATCGCGCACGGAGACGGCACCGTTGTAGAGATACCAGGTGTTGCCACCGGCATCCGCGGCCATGACGTTCCCGAACAGCATGTTGAGCGGCCGCATCGCGCGCTTCAGCTCGGCCGTGGACCGCGCGTGCGTCATGTTGTACCACTCTTCGAGCCAGCCATCGGCTTCGATCTTCGCCAGCCGCATGGCGAGCGGCTTGCCGTCACGCGTCCCCATGATCGGGCCGTGATGCGTCTTCACGAATCTGACCGGGCGACGCTCGAATCCAGAGTCGATCTTCACGAGCAACGTGTCGATCCACACCGTGGCTTGGCGAACTCCTCTGCCGTATTTGTAGTGGGTCGAATCGACGAAGGTCTCGCTGTACAGATCCGCTTGATCGGCGGCGTTGTCGGTGCTCACCCAACCGACTGACGCGTTATGCCCGACGTAGGGAAACGGAAAGCCGAGGCGCGTGTAGCCGGTGAAGTTCCAGCCGCTTTCTTTGCTGTTGACCTGGCCTTCGTAGACCTGGCCGGATCCAAAGAACGGCAAATGCGGATTGATGAATAGCATCGCATGTCCGGTCGCGCTCTTGCTAGGGCCGATGACCCATCCGTTGGAACCGAACAGCAGGTGTCTGGCGTCGGGTGTCAGGTCGTCACAATCGGACACCTGACACCAGGCACCTGAAACCGCCGTTTCCAAATCACCCTGCCGGATCCCAGAACTGTAGAAGAATCCGTTCTGGTAGTAGTTGTATCTGATGAAGGCGAGCGGATACCACGGCTCGAAATGCGTCAGCAGCCGGGGATGCACGTCGGGGTGATCGGCGAGATACGCATCGAGTCCCGCGACAAAGCCGTCGAGCACCGCGCGCATCCTGGGCGATAGGCGCCCAAACTCAGCACGCGCGAGCCGCGCGATCTCGAGTGCGCGATTGCGTTTGTCGTTCGTCAGGCCACGCTCGCCATCCACCTCGGCGCGCCGGCCGATCGCGCGAATGTAGTTCGTCTCGACGCTCCAGAAATTGTCCTCAGCCTGCGCGTACGCGAAGCCGAACATCGTGGCCGCGTCGGTTTCGCCGAATACATGCGGAATCCCATAGGTGTCACGATAGATCGTGACTTTTGATCTGAGATCTTGTGCCGCGAGTTGTGAGACGAGCGCGAGACACAGGCAAAGCATCAAAAGGCTCTCCCGAGGAGACGATCCACCGCCGGCCTGCGACTACGAGCGAGTCTGACTTTTGTGCCATCGCTGAGCACGATGAGGCCGTCGCCCGAGCTGTCGGAGACGATTTCCTTGAGCCGATCGAGATTGATGATCGCCGAGCGATGCACCCGCAAGAAGATCGTCGGGTCGAGCAGGCGTTCTAAGGCGGCGAGGGACACCCGGACGACATGCGTGGTCGGGCCGGCATGGAGTTTGGCGCAGTAATCGGCGGCTTCGATCCAGTCGATTTCCGCAACGCGCACGACCTGGACGCGCTGCGCGGTGCGCACGGTGATGCGCGTCAGATAATCCTGCCGCGTCTGCACGAGCGCACTCAGCCGCTCGGTCAGGTGCTGCAAGCGGCCGCGCTTGGCACGCTCCAGCGCGTCGGTCAGGGCGGCATCGGTGAATGGCTTCACGAGGTAGTCGAGCGCGTGCACGCGAAACGCCTGCAGCGCGAACTCCTCGTAGGCAGTCACAAAGACTACGGGTGGCATCCGCTCGAGACCAATCGCGCGGATCACGCCGAATCCATCGATCTCCGGCATCTGCACGTCGAGCAGTACGAGATCGGGCTTCAGCGACTCGATCGCCTCGATCGCGGCCTGGCCATCGGCGCATTCGCCGACGCACTCGAGCTCGGGATCCTGCCGTACCAGCTGCGCGAGCCCGGTGCGCGCCAGCGGCTCGTCATCGACCACCAGCACTCGCAGCTGGTTCATGATAGCGGGATCATCATCGTCGCCACCGCTCCACCGTGCTCGCCGGGCTCGAGGGTGAACCGCGCAGCGTCACCGTAAGCGGCGCGTAACCGTTCCCGCGTGTTCTTCAGACCGACGCCGTTGCCGCCATTGCCGTTTGGTCCCGGTCCATCGTCGCGCACGACCACGACGAGGTCTTTGCCCGTGGTGCTCGCGTCGATCTCCAACCGCCCTGCGGCCGCCTTCGCGCCGATCCCATGCCGCACAGCATTCTCGACCAGCGGCTGCAGAATCAGGCGCGGCACGCGCGCGGCCTTCGCCCGGTCTGTGAGACTCACCTGCACATCAAGGCGATCGGCGAAGCGCACCTCCTCGATCGCCAGATAGCGGCGCGCCAGCGCCACCTCTTCCTCCAGCGTGATCTCGGCCCTGGTTTCATCGTCGAGCGAGTCGCGCAAGACACGCGACACGCGCGCGATCATCTCTACCGCCTCAGGACCTCGGCCACCGCGTACCAGCATCGCGACACTGTTCAAGGCGTTGAACATGAAATGCGGCCTGAGCTGCGCCTGCAGCGCATGAAGGCGAGCGCCGGCGAACTCGACTTCGCGCTCCACGTAGCGCTGCGCGTAGTAATAGGCGAGCACGCCGCCCAGGATCGCTCCGTAAATGAACAGCGACGTGCCGCCAAAAATTCCGAACGCCTCGCCGAAGCCTTTGTCATACCACACGGCGCGGAACGCGCTGTCGAGGGCCATGGCGAGCGTGAGAAAGGCGACGTGCGCGGCCAGCACGCGCGGCCAGCTCCAGTGGCGTCGCGCCAGCGCGCGGACAAAGAGATAAACGAACGGAATCGCGAGCGCCCAGAATATCCACTGCGGCGCTTCCTGCATGAACGCGTGCCGCCACGTCAGATACTCGCCGTGCATCGAGCCGTCGATCATCTGAAGATGGTGGCGGGTGACCGCCATGGCGCCGAGCAGCGCCATGATGCCGACGGCCCACGCGAGGGCGGGACCATTTCGTAGCCGAGCGGGAGACCGCATGCCTCGAAACTAACCTTTCCCGGCTGTCCGCAATCCGCAGTTCACTGCATCCTGACCGCACTTGGCTGCATGAGTGACGCCGGGGCGATCGAGTTGCCGTACTCTCTCCTGGCGCCGTCGTCCACACCTCAAAGGAGAGACGATGCACGTTCTAATCAAGGTGGCAGCTGGGGCAGCGCTCGTGACGGCCGTAGCACTGCAGGGCAACCCACCCAAAGACCAGCTGCCGCAGTTCACCACCGACGGCAAACTCATCCGCCCGACCGGCTATCTGGAATGGATCATGGTCGGCGCATCGACGGGTCTCTCCTATGCGCAGTCGCAACAGGCCGCGGCACCCGGCGCCGCACCAGGCATGTTCCACAACGTCTACCTGCAGCCGTGGGCGTATCGCTACACGATGCAGCATGGCCAATTTCCCGAGAACGCGATGTTCGTGCTCACGTTCTACCAGCCGTCGCGCAAGTCGAACCCCGCCCGCGCCGGGTTCTACGAGGGTCAGCGAATCCCAGGTTTCGAAGTTCACCTGAAGCGCAAAGACGTCGATTCGACGGGCTGGGGCTTCTACGGTTTCGGTAGCGACACGAGCCGGCCGCAAGCGAAGCAGCCGAGCGCACTGGCATGCTACTCATGCCACAGTAAGGAAGGGGGGTTCGACAACGCCTTCGTGCAGTTCTATCCGGCGCTGCGCGAGCGACTGCTGCAGAAGCCCGATAGCGAGCTGCGCAGCGCGCAATGATCGTCGCACTGCTGCTGCTGATGCAGATCGATTCACTCAGCTCCCTGCGGAACGCGAAGCTGACTGAGTCGGTCGACACGTTCGACACATTCACGAGCGAAGTCGACGGCAGGCCGCAACCGGGACGGCGCGTCTACGTCGTCCGCACGCTTGGCGCGGATCACGCCGGACGGTGGGAGCTCGTCGATGCATGGTACGATTCGACCGGTCACATGACTGCGCGGCAGGCAACACGCACCGCACCGCGCGCACTCAGGACCGAGCTCGTCACCGTGCGCGCCGACGACGACTCGGCGTCGATGCTCGTGTCGCCGGATCATGTGACCGCGTGGGTGGTGCCCTCTGGAGGAGCCGCGCGTTTCTACGATGGAGACGCGGACGGCGAGCGCTACGACCTCACGCTCGTGATTGCCGCGATCGCCAAGAGGCATCCGGCGGTCGGATCGACGTTCCGCTTCCCAGCCTACACACTCTACGGCACCTCACCCATCGCGACTCAAATCGACTCGATCCGCGTCGTGCGACGCGACACGCTTACAAGTGGATCGAGGCGAATCGCCGTCGTTGTGCTGCAACGGCCAAGTGGAGGCTTGGTCTGGGTGGATGAGACGACCGGCTCGGAGGTGGCTTCGCGGGGGAACGCGGGGCCGGGACGCTGGTGGTGGCATATCAAGCGGGGAGTCGCTGCTCCGTAATCAACCGTTTTCTCGCCTGCTGCATCAAAGTTGTATCTATGCACAAACTCGCCACGTTCGCCGTCCTCGGCCTGCTTGCGTCCACGGCGGCCGCCCAGTCTTCCACCGATCTGACGGGTCTTTGGCAAGCGACGCTACGGTGGGGACCCGATGTGCACGGCCCTCTGCTCATCTACCAGACGCCTCGAGGTTGGACGGCCGAAATCGCCGGGTTCAAAGTCCCCGCAGCTCAGACTGGCCAGACGTTCTCCTTCAAATTGCCGGGCGGCAACGGCGAGCTGCGCGATGGCTTCTGGATTTCGGAGCTGAACTTCGCGACGCCCGTGAGCCTCGCCCCTGCGGGACCCAATCGCTGGCGGGCCGAGATCAATCCGGTGGACGATCGGGCGGAGGTCTTTCTGCCCATCACACGCGAGCCGGATGGCACGTTCCGGACCTACATCCGCGAGCTGCGGCGCAATTTCGGGTTCTTCCTGCGCGCCAAACGGATCGAGGTGAACGGGTCGGACGTGCGTCTCGTCGGCTCGATCCTGCGCGGGCCGGACACAGTCACCCTGTCGCGCGGGCGTTACGAAGGCACGATCTCCTTACCGATGCGCGGCGTCACCTTTGACTTCACACGCGTCCGAGACACCGCGAACAGCCCGTTCTATCCCCTAGGGCATCCGCCCGCGCGCTATCACTACGCGCCGCCCGTGCAGCTCGACGACGGCTGGCCGGTCGGAACGCTCGAGGAAGTCGGAATCTCGCGCGACTCGATCGAGAAGTTCGTGCAGTCGATGATCGATCTGAAAATGGATTCGATGAGCACTTTGCAGCTCCACAGCCTTCTCATCGCGCGGCACGGCAAGCTCGTCCTCGAGGAGTACTTCCACGGCAACTCCCGCGACCAGCCGCACGACACGCGCTCCGCATCCAAGAGCTGGATGGCCGTGCTGATCGGCGCCGCGATGCAGTCGGGCGTGCCGATCCGGATCAACATGCCGGTTTACCAGACGATGGGCGTGAGTACGAATGATCCGCGCAAGCAGGCGATGACGCTCGAGCATCTGATCACGATGACCGCCGGGTTCAACTGCGACCCCGACGACTCGACGTCGGCAGACGAAGACCAGATGAACCAGCGCGGCATCCAGGATTGGTATCACTACACGATGAACGTGCCGCTCGTCTCCGCGCCCGGTGAGAAGATCTTCTACTGCTCGACCGAACCAAACCTGGCCGGCGGGATGTTGGCCAAAGTCTCGGGCAAGCCGCTGATCGTGCTATTCGACAGCCTCGTCGCGCGGCCGCTCCAGCTCAGCAATTATCACCTGGGCCTGCGTGACGGCGATTTCTACGGCGGCGGCGGCAGCCGGTTCACGACCCGTGAATTCGCCAAGATGGCTCAGCTGATGCTGAACGAGGGACGCTGGAGCGGCAAGCAGATCCTCAGCCGTGAGTGGGTGCGGCAATCAGGGGCTGCACTCCGCGACCTCGGCACGACACAGCAGTACGGGTTCCTGTGGAATTCCATGGAATTCGATTATCGCGGCCGCAAAGTCCGCGCGATCTTTGCGGGCGGCAACGGTGGCCAGGTCTCGATGGAGATTCCCGAGCTCGACCTCGTTGTTGCGTACACGGGCGGGAACTACGGCACGCGCGGGCTCAATGCTCAGTTGTTGCTCCCGGCGGTGCAATAGCCGCGGCCTTCTCCGCTCCCTCTCCCACCACCACGCCCGATTCATCGCCCTGCGCCGCAATGGCGCGACGCAAAGCGCGGATCTGGTCCTCGGTGTGTCCCGCCGCCCTGAGTTTGCGATTCATCTCCACTGTCTTCACGGCGCCCTTCAGCGTGCCCAGCGCGAGCAGTGCGCACGCCGGCCGCGACGCCGCGATATCACGGCCGAGGAGCTCGATCATCGCTTCCGGTGGCATCGAGAGTATCTCCTCGAATGTCATCTTCTCGGTATTCACCCGTTCCGCGAGAATCGACGCGGCCGCCTGGCTCAGCGTACAGCCCGCGCCCTCCCAGCCGACCACGCCGTCTTTCAAGTACATCGTGATTACGTCACCGCAGCCCGGGTTGCCGCCCGGCACGCGGGCCTCCGCGTCCGGCAACGCGCCGCGGTAGCGCGGGCGGCGATGGTGATCCAGCAGCCAGGCGAGGCGGGTCTCGCGATCCATTACGGCTTCTCGATGGCGGCGCGCACCAGATTGCCCCACTCGGTCCACGAGCCGTCATAGTTCTTGACGTTCTTGAAGCCGAGCAGATACGTCAGCACGAACCAGGTGTGCGAGGACCGCTCGCCGATGCGGCAGTAGGCGACGACGTCGTCCGTCTTCCGCAGGCCGTTCTCGGACTCGTAGAGCGTGCGCAGCTCAGCCGCCGGCTTGAAGGTGTGCGTCTCGGCCGTGATCGCGCGCCCCCACGGAATGCTCTTGGCGCCCGGAATGTGCCCACCGCGCAACGCGCCCTCATTGGGATACTCGGGCATGTGCAGCCGCTCACCGCGATACTCTTCGGGACTGCGCACGTCTACGAGCTTGCCGCTCCGCTGTACGTGCAGCTCCACCTGTGACCGGAAAGCCCGAATCCGCGAGTCGTCGCGCTCGCGCACCTTGATGTTGCCTTCGGGATAGGTGGGCACGTCGGTGACGAGCGGGCGGCCTTCCTCGGCCCAGCGCAGCCGACCGCCGTCTAGAACCTTGAGGTTTTCAACGCCGAACAGCTTGAACACCCAGAAGGCGTAGGTCGCCCACCAGTTGTTTTTGTCGCCGTAGAACACGATGGTGGTGTCTTGGTTGATCCCTTTCGACCGCAGGAGCCGCTCGAAGCGATCGCGACTGACGTAGTCGCGCAGCACCGGATCGTTGAGGTCGGTGACCCAGTCAATCTTCACAGCGCCGGGAATGTGACCGGTCTCGTACAGCAGCACATCTTCGTTCGACTCGAGGAGCCGAACTTCAGGGTTGTTGCGATTGTCTTCGACCCACTGGGTTGATACCAGCACATCGGGCGTCGCATAGCCGCGCGAGGCGATGTCGGGGACTGCAGCAACGGTTTGTGTCACGGTTCGACTCTCCCCTGGTTGGATGTCCTATAAAGCAAAACGGCGGTGGTTCCCGGATTCGGGAGCCACAGCCGTGCGGTAACTCCGACCTCGGTTACGCTACACTAAGCCTCAGGCCTCCCGGTGATGGGTGGCATGGTACAGAGGCAGGCCATCGTGGAGCGCTTCACAATTCGTAGGTAAGCCTTAGGCGATTCGAATGTCAAGCAATTTGGTGGTTCGCTTGTCTTCGGCACATATTCGGGGCCTCGAGCAGCTGCGCGGCGTACGCGCGCCACGGCCGCCACTGCTCGGCGCGCGCCAATAAGACGGGGTCAGTCTCGGGAAAGGTATCAGGGTCCGCGCCGGTGAGACCCACAAATGAACCCGGAACCCGCACACCGGGCCAGCGTGCGACGAGATGGCCCAGCCCACCGGCCGCGAGGTGCGCGTCGATCACGGCAGGTTCCGCATCCAGGTCGAACACGCGTCGCAGCCCGGCGATCAACGGCATCAGCACCGGCAGCAGCGAGGCGGTGATCTCCACAATCAGGTGAGAATCGGCCGGTGAATTCTCGACCGACACATGCCCGCTCACGCCGTCGATCGAAACCATGGTCTCCCGCGGCACATCCAGTACGTCCCAAGCCAATGGCGGACGATAGGCGAGCGTGAGGCGAAGGGGTCGCTGCTCACCCTCCACGCCTCTGCGCCCGTGCCGGAGCGCGCTCGGCGGCATTCGGTACTGCTCACGGAACACCGTGTTGAAGCGCCGCAAGCTTTGGAAACCGCTCGCGTACGCCACGCGCGTCATCGGCAGATCGGTGTCCACAATGAGGCGCTTGGCCAGGAGCAGCCGATGCGTCTGTGCCAACTCCAGAGGCGACACTCGCACCTCGCGCTCGAGCGCGCGCCGCAAATGGCGCTCGCTCACTCCCAGCTCGGCCGCCAAGTCGGCGACGCTGCGACCGTTGAGCGCACCGGCGGCAATCCGCTGCGCCGCGACCTGCGCCAGGCGCGACAGCGGCGCGAGGGCGTTCATCCCACGTCCCGGCGCCAGTTCCGGCCGGCACCTGAGGCACGGCCGGAATCCCGCGCGCTCGGCAGCCGCCGCCGAGTCGAAGAAGCGACGGTGTTGATCGTACGCCAGCCGCGAGGGACAACACGGGCGGCAGTACACGTGCGTCGTCGTGATGCCGACGAAGAACACGCCGTCAAAACGACGATCCCGCGCGTCTACTGCGAGTTGATACGCCTCGCGCATATCAAGAACCTATTGGGGCAATCATAGTCCCGGTTCGTCACAAGGGTGCGCGACACCCGAGGGTCCGCCGCGACACTGCTGTCTTCACTGCAGCCGAGCATCCCCGCGAGAAGCAGAGCGGACAAGACAAGACGCATGCGTCAGCATACCAAGACACCCACCACGGCGCGCGCCGAAAACGGACGCGGATTTTTTTGTTAGAGGTACCGCGCCACGGCCATGGCGGCCAGCGTGAACAAGAGCATGACGGTTACGACGTTCCCCAGCACCATTCCGCGCGCCCGCAGCCGCTGGATCTCCGCTGCCGCGGCGGGATCGCGCGATTCGGCGAGACGAACCGATTTCATCATCGCCGGTCGCATCACGAAGATGCCGATCAAGAACGCGAGCAGTGCCACCACGCCGCCCAACCCAAATGCCATGCCCATCGGCGTCCTCATCAGGCCAGGGCCTCCACCTGACATGCGCGCGAACAGCCAGAACCCCGAAATTAGGGTAACCAGCGCGAAGATCGGTATGTACACCGGGGCTTTGCGCCGCATCATCGCCTGCATGACCTTGCCCCCGTCCGGTCCAACGTCGTTGAGCGCCGGCCCCAGGAAGAAAGCCTGGAATGCCATCATGCCGACCCAAATGGCGCCGAAGAACACGTGACTAAAGCGAAGCAGGATCATCAGCATGTGCCGCTCCCGTGGTAATTGCGAGATCGTTCAGGAGGCGCGTCCAGCGATCCGAGCCGAGCCGATCGCGGAGGCGGAGCTGCGCGCGTTTCCACGCGGCCGACGCCGCCACCATGCGGCGCAGACCCGTGGGGGTGATCTCCCAGCGAGTCTCCCGCCGATCGTCGCCGCGCTCCGCACGAATCCAACCTCTGCGGGCCAGGGGCGCAAGGGTGCGGGTCAGCGTCGCGCTGTCGATCGCCAACAGTTCAGCCAATGCCTTCTGCGTGCTCGGCCCGTTCCGGTCGAGCGCCCACAGCAACGTAAACTTGGTCGGATTGAGACCGGTCCCGCGCATCTCGAGGGTGTAGGCACTCGTCACCGCGCGCGCTGCGCGCCGAAGGCTCGCGCAGGCGCACGGCAAGACAATCGTGTTATGAGGCATCGCGGTTGAGCCGCCTGAAGATGAGGACGTGGTTCGCCAACAAGACCGGGATGGCGAATGTCGGAATCAGACTCAAGGGAAACGTCAGTATTGCTCTCACATCGGGCTGCAAGCCCTGGAGGAGGACCATCGTCGCGGTCCCGACGGCTGTGAGGAGGTCAAATGCTCCGAACAGGTTCCACGCGTGCATCACGAGGCGCGGTGGGCGAACCGTGATCAGCAGAATGGCTGTCGAAGCGACGATGATATCCCCCCACCCAGCGCGGAACGCGAAGACCGGGTTCAGCCTGCCCTGTGCCGCCAACGCCAGAAAGGCGATGCCGACAAAGCGGGAGATGTTGATCCCGACCAGCCACCGCAGCGACACTGAATCCAGCCAGTCTCGGAAAGACGTGGGTGCGAGCGTGGCAATGATCACTCCTGCGGTCAGTCCGAGGATGATGAGCTGGCCAACAGGGAAAACCAGCCGCCCGAACCACCCGGTCGCGCCTGCGATAATCGCTAAGGCAAACCAGGTAAGGGCTGTGACAGCGGCACCACGCGGGAGGCGTTGCGTGGAAGGCGTGGGCTGAGCGATGGCGGTCATAAAACGATCTCCGGGAGAATAGTTGTATATACAACTATCTCCCGCTAGGGCAAGGTTCCCGCTAAGTTCAGGCATGGACCGACTGGCCCTGTCCGAGACTGTGGCGCAGCATTTCCGCCACCACGCCGAACTCGCCGGCATCGAGGCAATTGTCCCTGATGCCGCAACAATCGAGAAGATCATCGACGCTGCGTTCTGGGCGAGCCTGCGGCACGAAGAGGGCCGCGCGCCATCGATCTCCCTCGCGTATCTGCCGCCCGCAGCGGCCGGCACGGCGTTGCTCGTCGAACGGCCGCTCAGCCTCGATCCGACCACGCTCACGAAGCTCGCCCCCGCCGTCGAGCGACCCGGCATTCACCTAGGCGTCTGGAAGAACGGAGATGGTCTCTCGATCTGGGGCGCGACACGGAGCATTCCGCCGCTGTGCTTCGTGCTCGAGGTGATCGAGCCGGGCCTGCTCGTGATCAAGCACCGGCGCGCCGACCCTGAGGGCAAGTTCGCCAACATCGCGGTACTCGAGGGCGATCAGGTCAAGATGGTGGATCCTGAAGGGACGATAGACTCCAAGTGTCCCGATTTTGTCGCGACACTGCTCGGCCTTGGCAACTCAGAGAATGTGCTGCTGCCGCTCGCGCTGTCGATGCGCGCGCACAAGCACGGCGGTTCGTTGCTGGTGGTTCCCCACAACTCGGCGTGGCGCAAATCCATTGTTTCGGTACCCTATGCGGTGGCGCCGCCCTTCTCCAAGCTCGGCGATCTCGTACGCAAGGGAGGGGAACACGACGAGACTTTCAAGAACGCGATCGACGCGATCGCGGGACTTACGGCAGTGGACGGGGCTGTCGTACTCAGCGATCGCTGGGACGTCCTGGCGTTTGGCGCCAAGATTGGGCGGTCGGAATCGGGGCCCTTCGTGGAGGACGTGCTCGTGCGCGAGCCGATCCGCGGCCACACGCCCGTGAAGGTACCTGCTTCAGAACTGGGAGGGACGCGCCACCTGTCGGCGGCGCAGTTCATTCACGAGCAACGCGACGCGGTAGCCCTGGTCGCGTCGCAGGACGGGCGGTTTACGGTCTTCGGATGGTCTCCGCGAGCACAGCTGGTACAAGCGTACCGAGTTGAGGCGCTGCTGCTGTGAACGCCTGATAGACACCTGCGGACCACCTACTGCGATGACGTTCGATCTCCGCCATCGCCGCTTCGTGTGACATCGCCGGCCGGTACGACCGCGCCGTCGTGAGGGCATCGTACACATCCACGATCCCGACGATCTGTGCCGCCACGGGGATTTCATCGCCGCGCAGGCGGTCGGGATATCCCGTGCCGTCGTAGCGTTCGTGGTGCCACCGGATGATCGGCTTCAAGTCCCACGGGAATTCGACCGCCGCGAGCAGCTCGAGCCCCCAGACCGGATGCATCTGCACGATCTCGAACTCCTCACGTGTCAGCGGACCCGGTTTGTTCAGGATCTCGTGCGGCACGCGAACCTTCCCCAGATCATGGAGATAGGCGCCGAGACGGATGGTGGTCTGCGCGGTCTCATCGAGGTCGAGTCCACGCGCAACCGACAGGGCGCGCTGCGCCACGCGTTCGCAATGACCAAACGTGTAGCTGTCGGCCGATTCGATCGACTGGCCCCACTCCCGCACCACCTCGAAGTAGGTTCGCTCGAGCGCCGCGACCTTGCCGCCGACGTTGACCAGATCGATCCGCGCTTCGAGCCGGCCAAACAACCGGTGCGCAGTATTCAGGAGCGTCAGCGCGTCCTGATTGCGGCCCATCGTCTGCATCAGCAGCGCGAGCTCGCGCGCCGCCTCCGCTTCGTTCAGCACCGAACCGGCGCTGACCGCGAGCTCGATCGCGGTGCGGAGGCGGGATTCGGCGAGCGCCGGCCGGCCGGTTTCACGGTAGACCATGCCGATCATTTTGTAGGCTTCGGATTTGTCGGCGCGTGAGTCGAGCTGGTCGAAGATTGCAAGCGCTGCCTCGGCATTACTGCGCGCTTCGTCGTAGCGCTCGCGCAGGAAGTGCGCCTCGGCGTGGTTGACCAGGCACATGCCCTGGAGATGCGCGTCGCCGGCGCGCTCCGCAATCTCGAAGCTCTTGCTGAAGTAGCTGTCCGCCCAGTCGTACTGTCGAAGGTCGGTATGGGCGATGCCGAGGTTCACGTACGCCGTCGCGCAGCC
>DATBFV010000228.1:0-1714 GCA_036558345.1 Gemmatimonadales bacterium
CGTGCTCTCCTTCGGCCGCTATAACCTCGTCGATGCCCTCGACGAGGATTTCTTTGCCGGTGGCGGCACCGAGCGATTCCTCAACCTCGCGCAAATTGGTCCGTTGACGGTGCTGCGTCAGGTGCCGCTCATCACGAATGCTGTGAACCTCGCCTACGTTCGCGGCGGCGAGCCGTTCTTCACGTTCTCGCTCCTCGATCCGAACGATCATTCGACCGACCCCGGGCTCTCAGATCTGTTTGCGGACGGGGTGACGTTTGCCCCGGCGCTCAACCTGTCGGCGAAATACCTGGGGAAGACCGCCAAGCATACCTTTGGCGGCGCGATCACGACCAAGGCCTACACGCCGTTGACGCGATTCACCAAGCCATCATTCCCGGGCCGCCCATCAACCCCGTCGAACCGGAGCGAGGGTCATGGTCCGTCAACTACACGTTCCGGCAGTACCTCGTCGAACGCGCAGCACGAGATGGCTGGGGGTTCTTCGGGCAAGTCTCTTTTGCCGATCAGGCGACGAGTCCGGTGACGACGTTCTTCGACGTCGGTCTAGGCGGTGACGGTCTCATTCCCGGCCGCCCGCGTGACGAGTTTGGTCTGTCCTACGGATACACCGACATGAGCGGCGTGCTGAAGGACAACCTCGATCTGCTGCCGATCGGTGCCCGACTCCAGGTCGAGCACCAACTCGAAATGTTCTACAACCTCCACCTCACCCCATGGTCCCAGCTGACCGGTGATCTGCAGATACTCCGGCCGAACCGGCCAGCGGTGGACACCGCCGTGGTGCCGGCCGTGCGGTTGCGGCTGGTGTTCTAGGAGGTCGTCATGTTGAGCAGGCGTGCATTTCTCCAGACGACCAGCGCGGGTGCCGTCGCCACCCGGCTGCTCGGCACCACCGAGTCTGTCGAGGCGGCTCCGATGCTCGCGCAGGCACAGGGCGCGGCGAAGCCAACATCCTGTTCATGCTGGTCGACAACCTGGGCTACGGCGAGCTCGGTGTCTATGGCGGCGGCGCGACGCGCGGCGCCCCCACGCCGCGCATCGACAAGCTCGCGAGCGAGGGACTGCGCCTCACCAACATGAACATGGAGGCGCAGTGCACACCGAGCCGGTCGGCGATCCTGACCGGCCGCTACGCCATTCGCTCGGGCACGCACTCGGTGCCCTTCGGCGGCGTCGCCGACGGCCTCACGCAGTGGGAAGTGACGATGGCGGAGTCGCTCTCTGCAGCGGGCTACGCCACAGCGCTCTACGGCAAGTGGCACCTCGGGAGTCAGAACGGTCGACTGCCCAACGATCAGGGATTCGACGAGTGGTACGGCATTCCCCGCACCACCGACGAGGCGTTGTGGCCCTCGTCTCCAGGCTACTCGCCCAGCATTATGCCTCCTGAACAAATCATGGAGGGACGAAAGGGCGAAAGAAGCCGCGATGTGAGGGTTTATGACGTCGAGCAGCGGCGGCTCATAGACGCGGAGATCACGCGTCGCACTGTCGCCTTCATGGAACGGCAGTCCCAGGCGAAGAAGCCCTTCTTTGCCTACGCCACGCTCACGCAGCCACACCTGCCAACCCTCCCTCATCCTGCATTTGCCGGAAAGACCGGCAACGGCGACTGGGCGGACATGCTCGCCGAGATGGACGCCAACGTCGGTCAGATGCTCGACGCGGTCGATCGTCTCGGCATTCGCGACAACACGATCGTGATCTTCGC
>DATBFV010000229.1:0-32755 GCA_036558345.1 Gemmatimonadales bacterium
AAGGTCGGCAAGGACGGCGTGATCACGGTCGAGGAAGCCAAGAGCCTCGAGACGACGCTGGAGACGGTGGACGGGATGCAGTTCGATCGCGGCTACCTCTCGCCCTACTTCATCACCGATCCCGAGAAGATGGAGGCGACGCTGGAAGACGCCTACATCCTGATCTACGACAAGAAGATCTCGACGATGAAGGACTTGCTGCCGGTGCTCGAGAAGGTGGCGCAGTCGGGCCGGCCCCTGCTCATCGTCGCCGAGGATGTCGAGGGGGAGGCGCTGGCGACGCTCGTCGTCAACAAGCTCCGTGGCACGCTGAAGGTTGCCGCCGTCAAGGCGCCCGGCTTCGGTGATCGCCGCAAGGAGATGCTGCGCGACATCGCCATCCTGACCGGTGGCCAGGTGATTTCGGAAGAGCTGGGTCTCAAGCTCGAGAACACCACGCTCAACGATCTCGGCCGCGCCAAGCGTATCATCGTGGACAAGGACAACACCACGGTCGTCGACGGCAAGGGCAAGGACGATCAGATCGAAGGCCGGAAGGCGGAGATCAAGGCCCAGATCGACAAGTCCACGTCGGATTACGACAAGGAGAAGCTGCAGGAGCGGCTGGCGAAGCTCGCCGGCGGCGTGGCGGTGCTGAACGTCGGCGCCGCAACCGAGACCGAGATGAAGGAGAAGAAGGCTCGCGTCGAGGACGCGCTGCATGCGACGCGCGCGGCGGTCGAGGAAGGCATCGTGCCGGGCGGCGGTGTCGCCCTCCTGTGGGGCCAGCGGGCGCTCGATAAGGTCAAGGGCACCGATGCTGACGAGCGCACGGGCGTGGATATTCTCCGTCGCTCGCTCGAGGAGCCGATTCGCTGGATCGCCCAGAACGCGGGCGCTGAAGGCTCGATCGTGGTTGGTCGGGTGAAGGAGTCGAAGGACAAGACCTTCGGCTACAACGCCGCGACCGACAAGTTCGAAGATCTCGTCGCGGCCGGCGTCATCGACCCGACGAAGGTCACCCGCACGGCGCTGCAGAACGCCGCGTCGATCGCGGGCCTGCTACTCACGACCGAGTGCGTCGTGGTCGAGAAGAAGGAGAAGGAGAAGGCGCCGCCGATGCCGGGCGGTGGTATGGGCGGGATGTACTAGGGCCCAGGCGCCTTGAAGCTGAGCTGCTGAGTATTGCGTTCTGCAAAACTCCCCCCCGGGTGAGGATTTACCCGGGGGGGACGCTATTTTGGGGGCCATGACTGGCACCCCCAGCCCACCCTCCGCGCCGCCTCCGCCTCATCGGACTGCTCTCTCCAAGGAGCTCGCCGACTTTCTGATCGAGCTATCGATCGCGCTCCATAAGCACACGATGTATCCGGAGGGCCACCCATCGCTCGACCCCGCGGCTGCGGGCGTCACTCGGCGCGCGGAGCATTTGCTGGAGGAGCGCGCGACGGTCGCGTTGGGCGTAGCGCGGCAGCAGCTCGTGATCGAGGGGGTCGCCACCGATCCCAGGAATCCGCTGCTCAGCGAGCTTGCCGGCCGCCTGCATCGTCATCATCTCGGTGCCATCACGTTTCATCGTGGCCTGCGCGTCGCCGAGGTTGCCGACGTCCTGCGGACACTCGCTGTGGAGGCAAGCCGCACCGGTGAGCCGCTTGGTCTGGGGCCGTCGGAACAGCTGCGCGCGTGGGACCACGTGCGCTTGCATCCGGTGACGTACGAGAAGTTGGAGCTATTGCAGGAAGAGCGCACGGCAATGGAGGAAAAAGACTCGCGGGGGGCGCGAGCCGCACAGCTGTGGGTCGGCTTGGCGCGGGCGGCCCTCGCTGCCGAGGCCACGGGCGATGAGGCTCCAGCGCCGCAGACCGACGCCGCCACCGTCGCCAAGGCGATCGACGAGCATCCCAAAAGCGCGGCGTACGACCAGGTGATTGTCGGCTATCTGCTGCAGATCGCCGATGAGCTGAAGAACGCGGGCGGTGCCGAAGCGATGGCCCTGCGGCGCCGCACCTCGAAGCTCGTCGGTGCGTTGCAGCGCAGCACATTACGCCGGCTCATTGAGATGGGCGGTGATAACGCGCAGCGCTTCAAGTTCGCGATCGACGCGACGCACGGGCTCGCGGTCGACGCCGTGCTCGAGATCGTGCGTGCCATGGCGGACGCCGCGCACAAGACCGTTTCGGATCCACTCGTGCGGATGTTGTCCAAACTTGCGCGGCACGCGGAGGAGGGCGCGGCGGAGACCCGCATTCAGGCCGATGAAGCGCTGCGCGACCAGGTTCGCGATCTGCTGGAAGGCTGGTCGCTCGAGGATCCTAATCCTGAAGAGTACGGGAAAACGCTCCACCAGATGGCCGCCGCGGGGACCCCGACTACGCTGCGCGGCGAGCAGCAGGCAGCAGAGCCGCTGCGCATCGTCCAGACGGCACTCGAGACCGGGGTGCTGGGTTTCGGTGCATGGCGTGCTATCGAACGAATCGTGGCCGAAGAGCATGTGGGGTCGCTGGTCGAAATCCTCGAGGCCACGGCCGACCCATCACGGCCGCCGCTGTACGCGGACATCGCACCGCTGTGGACGCGGGTGACCGCGCCCGACGTCGTGCGCCAGCTCGCGAGCGCCGAGCCCCCGGACTTCGTCACGCTCGACCGCGTGTTGCCCCGGCTGGCCGTGGACGGCTTCGAGCCCCTGCTCGACGTGCTGGGAGACTCGGAATCGCGCACGACCCGCCGGGGCCTGCTCGATCGCCTCGCCCGAGCGCCGCGCGAGCTCGGTCCCATCGTTGTGCGGCGTCTCACCGGTGACGTGCCCTGGTACGTCGCGCGTAATCTGCTGGTCATCCTCGACGGCCTGCCCGCTCTCCCGGAAGGGTTTTCGGCGGCGGCGTTCATCGAGCATCGGGATGCCCGTGTCCGTCGCGAAGCGTTGAAGATCTCGCTCAAGCTGCCCGCCGACCGGGAGCGTGCCATGCTGGGGGCGTTGCGGGATCCCGATCCCCGCACGGTGCGCCGGGCGCTGACCGGGGCGCTCGAGGAATGCCCGTCCGCGGCGCTGCCGCTGATCACCCAGATCGCGAGCGCGCAAACGCGCACCTCCGAGCTCCGCCTGCTCGCCATCAAGGTGCTCGGTCGCGTCAGCACCCCTGCCGCGCGGGACGCGCTCGTCGCTTTGGCCGACGGGGGCAGGACCTGGTGGGGCCGTCCCAAGCTCGCGAATCGGTCGATCGAGCTCCTGGCGGCGCTAATGGCGCTGGCGACCTCGTGGCGCGCGGACCCCCGGGTCGCTAACCTGCTGAAATTGGCCGCGGCATCCAAGGACCCGGATATCCGCAACGCCGCGGTGAAGCGATGAGCGGCGATCCGGTGAAGTTTCTCAACAGCGTCGCGCAGGCGCTCGCCGCCATGGCGCTGTATCAAGACAACCATCCGGCGCGGGCGCGCGCGGTGGACGTCGCCTACCAGCAGCTCGTGGAGCTCCAGGCCGGCACGCCGCGACCCTTGTTCACATTCCTCGGCGATGAGGTTGTCTTCGGACGCTTGCCGTTGCGCGAGCTCAAGGCATGGGACTGGGGCAAGCGCCTCGCCCAGGCCGGTGTGCAGCGCCTCGAATTCGAGGATAAGGTGGACCGCGACGACTTCGAGGGATTCCTCGATGAAGTGCTGGCGCGTCTCACCTTGTCGGCGATCAGCAATGAAGCGCGCCAAATGCGCCGCAGCAGCATCCGCTTCGGCGCGGTCGGGCTAAAGGGCGAAACCGACAATGCGCCCCAGCCGTTACCCACCGCGACGATCAGCTTTTCGCTGCACGAGGAGGTCGACACGGTCCGCTGGCTGCAGCGCGAAGTGCAGGCGGGTGGGGAACTGCACTTCGCGGAGGCCGAAGCGGTCGTGCGCTCCCTGGCCGTCGCGATGCACGCCGGCGGCGCCCGACAGATCATGCTGCCGCTGCTGCAGCTCAAGGAGTTCGATCAGTACACCACGACGCATTCGATGAACGTCGCGGTCCTGTCGATGGGGTTTGCGGAATTTCTCGGCCTGTCCCCGAGCGACATCCGGACGTTCGGGGTCGCCGGGCTGTTGCACGACATCGGCAAGATCAAGATACCGCTTGAGGTACTGACCAAGCCCGGCAAACTGACGGATGAAGAGCGGCTCCTCATGAACCAGCATCCGACTGCGGGCGCTCGCATCCTGCTCGAGCAGGAGGAGGACCTCGATCTCGCGGTCGTCGTGGCCTACGAGCACCACATCATGATCAACGGCGGCGGCTACCCCCCTTTGCACTACCAGCGCGATTGTCATCAGGCGAGCAAGCTCGTCCACTTGTGTGACGTGTTCGACGCGCTGCGGACCCGGCGGCCGTACCGGGAGGCATGGGCACTGGAGAAGACGCTGACCTACCTGGAGGAGCGGAAGGGCGTGGAATTCGATTCGGAGCTCGGCGGCGCATTCATTCGGATGATGCGGGAATGGGACCAGCGGGTGGCGGTGCTCTCGGACGAGCACATGGCCGTCCGGCCCCCGGCCGCTGCAAAAGCGGAACAAACCGGAGTATGATTGGGCCGGGCTTTTCGCGTTTGGAGCGTTGATGCGCAGGGTGGTCGGGGCGGTCATGCTGGTCGCGCTGCAAGTGCCGGTGAAGCTCACCGGCGATTGGCAGGCGAAGTCGGGCGACGAGATCCGCCACATCATGGTGCGGAGCGACAGCTCCGCGCAGTTCGGCAAAGACGTCGCGCGCTGGCGCGTCGTGGGCGACAGTCTGTGGATCACGCTGGGTGACGGCGTGTGGCAGATCTACGGCATGAAGTTGGCGGGCGACAAGCTCACGATCAGCGGTGGTGATCTCGAGAAGCCGGTGACGCTGCGCCGGGTGGGCGCCGCAACAGCCCGTCCGGATACGGTGACGATTCCCGATCCGCCCGCGCCGAACCAACGCGCCTGGTGATGTGCTGCATCATATCATTTCATTTCCGATACGCCCGCCAACCGCCAGCCCACATCCCGTTTCTCAAATCGCATCGCAAACCGCCGCCGGTCGATGCGCGGCGCGCCGCCGGCCGCCGGTACATACTGAAACTGCGCGCGCACGTTGCCCGTGGCGGTCGCGCCTCGCGCGTCGAAGTCCTCGATGGTGAATTTCGCCGTGATCTGATTCCAATCGTGGAAGAACGACTCCCACGCGCGCCGGTCCGGCTCGGTCAGGCCCGGGTATAACACGCGAATGTTGGAAATGCGCTCGCTGGCGAGGGCGCGTGCCAGGTCGCTGAGCAGCACATCGACGGCGCCCCGCGGATCCGTCGGCTGCGTGCTCGGCGGCGCGACTCCGGCGCCGATCCCGATTTGCTCGGCATTTTGCGCGGCCATCTTGGCAAGGGTGAAGTCCTGCTGGCCGAGCAGCGATTCGGCCCGCGCCAGGTAAACGCCCGCGTTGGCGGCGGCGCTTCCCGTCGGAATGGCCTGCACGAGCGGCGTCACACGGTCGATCATCCGGCGCGCTTCGTGCTCCATGGCACGGGCCTCCTCGCGCGCCTGGCCGTAGCGCTCCGCCGATTCGACGTACCCGCGGAGCGCGAGCGACTGATCACCGCGCTGCAGCGCCCGGTCCGACGCTTCCAGGAGCGTCTGCGCGAGTAGCAGCGACGGCACGCCATTCTTCTGCGCACCCGCCTCCGTCGCTCGGTCGCGCGCGGCGAGTGCGGAGTCGCGGCGCGTGCTGACGGCGAGCGACACCGGAGCCGCATCGGGGTTGGGGGCAGGGCGGTGAACGGAACCGCGGGCCGTGGCGGGAGCGGGGGAAGCCAATTCCGATCCACTCGGCTGGGGCGCCGGCGGATTCGGCAGAATGGGCGCCACCGGGACCGGCTCATCCTGTCCCGGCTGGCTCGGCGCATACAGCAACAGCAGCGCGACAGCGGCAAGCGCTCCCAAGACTGCCAGCCGCGCTTTCATCGGTGCATGCGTGATCAGTTTCAGCAGCGGCCTGGGCAGCGGTGTCCAGCGGCCCAGCGGCTGCGTGGCTTCCTCGTCTGCTCCCGAGAGCGCGGCGCGAATCTGCTGCAGCGTGGACATCATCTGGCCCGCGGACTCGTAGCGCTCGTGCGGAACTTTGTTCATGGCTTTCGCCACGACGCGCTCGAGCGCCGCGGGAATCGATGGCGCCACGGTCCTGAGCGGGCGCGGCTCCGTCGTCAGGACCTGATACAGCACGCCGTGCACCGACTCGGCCTCGAACGGGCGCTGGTAAGACAGCAGCTCGTACAGCATGCAGCCGACCGAGAAGACGTCGGTCGCCGGCGTGATGGCACCATTGGTGATTTGCTCGGGAGCCATGTACGTCGGCGTTCCGACAATCGCGCCCGACCCGGTGGCATCGGCCTTTTGCAGCCGCGCGATGCCGAAGTCCATGATCTTGACGCGCCCGTCGGGCATGACCCGCACATTCGACGGCTTCACGTCGCGATGGATCACGCCGCGCTGATGGGCGAAATGCAGGCCGGCCAGGACTTCGATCGCGATGTCGAGCTTACGCTCGAGCGCGAGCGGGTCGCGGAGCGCGATCATATCGGACAGGTCGCGCCCTTCGACGAGTTCCATCGCGATGTACAGCTGGCCGTCTGCCTCGCCGAGGTCGTACACGGTGACGATGTTGTTGTGCTGAATGGCGCCAGCAGCGCGCGCCTCGCGCAGAAAGCGCTCCTGCATGTCCTTCGTCTTGCGGAAGCTCGAGCTGAGGAGCTTCAGCGCGACGTACCGGCGCAGCACCGTGTCGTACGCCTTCCATACAATGCCCATGGCGCCTTCGCCGAGGAGCTGATGCAGCTCGTATTTCCCGAGGCGGCGGTAGCGTTGCTGGGCGTCGGTCACGGGCGGGGGGGTCGCGTCAACCAGTCGAACGACCGGCGCAGGTACGACCTCATCGAATCCGTCACCTCGACGCTTCGGCGGGGGAGTACGCGCTCGACGATCTCCAAAAACTTCTGCTGCGTCATCCGCTCCGATGTGGCGCCTCCCCAGGCGAAGGGTGGGACGTACTTCGGCGGACGCAGCGCGTCGAACACGTTGGCTCCCACTCCGACGACCGACCCTGTATCGAGCAGGGTTCCGATGGCCGTCTTGGCGTGGTCGCCGAGTAGACTACCCAGGAACTGGTGTCCTGTTTCCAGGTCCACACCGTTGACGTGCAGTCGCACCGGTCCATACGTGCTTTTGAGATTGGACGTGATGGTGCCCGCCCCAAGATTGACCCAGCGTCCCAGCACGGAATGGCCCACAAAGCCTTCGTGGCTCTTGTTGGCATAGCCGAGCATCGTCGTCGTCGAGAGCTCGCCACGCACCACCGACCATGGCCCAATCGCCGAGTTCCGGATTGGACCGCCAAGCAGCCGGGTATTGGCACCCACCCACAGGGGTCCTTCGAGCCTCGCACCCGACCGGACCTCGACACCGCTTTCCAGGACGACGGGGCCGTTGCGGGTGTCAAAGATGACGCCTGGCTCGATCATGGCTTCCCGCACGGAAATCCATGCGGGATCGCCGACCACAATCGACCCCTTCGGCACCGCATCGGAGTCGCCGAGCAATCGGATCGTGTCTTCGCGGAGCAGCTGCTCGAGCGCGCTGACGAGATCGTGCACACCGCGCAGCAAGACGCCGTCCACGGTCACGGCCTGCGCATTGCCGACCGGACCCGTCCATGTTTGTCCCGCGGGTACGGCCCAACCAACGGTGATGCCATCATGGATCAGTCGCGCGGGTGACTCCGGGAGGGGTCCGGCGAGTCCCCGCGGCGCGAAGGTTGACGAGCCGATCACCGCGGGTCCCTCGACCGCGCGGCGGGCTTCGACCGCCGGCACGCCGGGCTCCGGAAATCCGGCGAGGTGGGGGAGCGCAAAGATGGCAGTGGCCTCGGTGCCGATGAACGTCTCCCAACGCTCGCGCACCAGGTGGGCGCCGGCGCGGAGCTCGCACAGTGGCCGGATGCCCGCGAATGGCGCCCAGGCGGGTGTGGGATCGGGATCGAGCAAATACAGAGTGTGCGTCATCGGTTCTGCACGAGCGCCCTCAATTTTTCCGGTTCACCGGTGGGCATGACCAGCGTGTGCCCGTTGGCGCGTACGACGATCATGCCCTGCACGCCGGTGACCGCGAGATCTTCGTTCTCGGCCCAGATCACGCAGTCCTTCACATCCTTGCCGAGCGTCACGTTCCCGACGACGACGTTCCCGCGCCCGTCACGGCGTCGAATCCGCAGCAGGGCATCCCAGGAGCCGATGTCGTCCCAGGCGAACGTCCCCGTAACCACCGCCAGACGCGTGGTGCGCTCGAGCACGGCGACGTCCACAGCCACGGGCGTTACTGCCGCGAAAAAGCGCTCGGTATCGCCGCTCGTGAGCGCGCTCCACCCGGGCGCGAGCTCCTCGGCGTATGCGCCTGCTTCGCCGAGGAAGCGCGCGGCACCCCAGGCGAACAGCCCGCTGTTCCACAGCGCGCCGCGCCGGCGTAGCAGGGCCGCACGCGTGGCATTCGGCTTTTCGACGAAGCTCTTTACGCGGCGCGCGCTGCCGGCGGGTTTGCCCGGCACGATGTAGCCGTACCCGGTCTCGTTCCGCGTCGGCTTCACGCCGACGGTGACGAGCACATCCTGCTCGGCGGCGACACTCAGGGCCTGCGTCGCCGCGGCGCGGAACGCGCGGTCGTCGCCTACCGACCAATCGGCGTGCAGCGAGAGCATCTGCCCACCGGGGTCGTGTTTCGCGATCCAGTGCGCGGCCCACGCCAACGCAGGCGCGGTCGACGCCGCACGTGGCTCGGCGAAGATGTTCGCGGCGGGCACGTCGGGGACCGTAGCTGCCACGCGCTCGACGAGCGCAGGCCCGGTGAGGATCAGGATGCGCTCCGGCGGCACGAGGCCGTGGAGTCGCGCGACGGACTGCGCGAGCAGTGGTTGATCGCCGGTGAGCGGCAGGAACTGCTTGGGGCGTTCCGGCGTCGACAACGGCCAGAACCGCGTGCCCGATCCACCCGCGAGGATCGCGGCCCATGTGCTCACGGCGGGCTCCCCGTGCTTTCCGCACCAGCGTCCGGGTGCACGTCTCCGAACATCAGCGCGATGCGTTGCGTGAGCTTCGTCGGGCTGAACGGCTTCGTGACGAGCGCGGCCCCCAGCCGGCGGACTTCACGCAGGATCCGGTCCTCGCCTTCCGCGGTCAGGACCAGGACGGGCAGGCGCGATGTGCGTCCCTGATTTCGCAAATCGCGCAAGAAGTCGAGACCCGACCCGTCGGGGAGATGAATATCGAGCAATAAGCCATCGGTCGGGGGGTTGGCCTTGAGCGCGCTGCGAGCTTCGTCGAGCGTCCTGGCAAAGCTCACGGTGTACCCGAGCTGCTCCAGGAAGGGACGCAGCACGAGTCCGATATGGGGCTCGTCGTCCACCACCAGAAGGTGTCGTGTGGAGTTGGCCACCGGCCGTCCCCCGCTTACAGCAGACCGGCTATGGCCGTGCGGTGGCGGCGGAGGTCGAACAGGAGGGCGCCCACGTTCGTCGCCGGCTGCACCAGCACGATGAGGAGCGCATCCGCGTGGAGCACTGCCACGATCGCGAGCCCCTTGCCGAACTCCAGGACGGCGGTCGTGAAGTCGCCGCGGCCACCGGCATCACCGAGTTGCGACATGTGCTTGATCACGGTGGGCAGGACCGCCGCCACGCTGTCGGCATCGACGCCGTTGGCAACGCGCGAGTCGATGGGCAGCCCATCGCGGCCCACCACCACCACGGCGTCCACGCCGTTGGAACGGCTGAGCGCCTCGACGACATCGCGGATGGTTGCCATACGCGCGGCCAACGTAGGTTTCCGGGAAGTCGAAGTCAAGCAGCGACTATGGGTTGACCCACTTGGCGCGCGCCCTGTAAGTTGTCCACACTCGATGCGTTACTTCTTCTTGCTGATGTTCGCATTCGCCATCCTGGCGTCCTGTGGGAGCCCCGTTGGGCTGCCCCCCGCCTTTATTGCGAACGAGGTCGATACGGTCCACCTGTACGCGCTGAGCGGCACGGCCGTCTCGCTGCCCTCCGGTTACGTGATCTCAGGGCGCATACCGGTCCGCACGGACGTGTATCCGTTGTTCGATTTCGCCTTCGACATCGACACCGCGGGGCGAGCAGTATTCCTCCCGACGGGTGCGATTAAAATGGGGCGGCAATCCGGATTGCAGGTCGTCAACGTACCGTTCGATTCGATCCATACGGCGCTGCTTGCGAATTACAACAAGGACAGCGCCACGGTGGTGCAGGAGAATGACGTCGTCCTGGCGCAGTCGATCCCCACGACCTGCACCTACGGCATCGCGGCCGCGTACTACGCCAAGATCCACGTTCTGACGATCGACACGGCCTCGGCCGTCGATACGACGACCGGTCTCAGCGGTCGCCGGATCGACTTCGAGATCCTCGCCAACATCAACTGCGGCTATCGCGGGCTCGACACAGGCCTGCCGAAGCACTAACCCGTGATCGATCTGAAGTTGCTGCGCGCCTCGCCCGGTCAGGTGCGAGCGGCGCTCGCCCGCCGTGGCGATGCCTCTCTGACGCGCCTGCTGGACGAAATCGAAGCGCTCGACATGAAGCGCCGAACGTTGACGGCGCAGATCGACACGTTGAAGGCGGAGCGCAACGACGCTGCGAAGTCCGACGCGATCGCCGCGAAATCGCAGGGCGGCCTGCCGGCGACGATCGTCGCCGAGCGCAGAAAACTCGGCGAGCGGATCACGGGACTCGAGTCGGAGCTGCGGCAGATCGAGATGACGCTCGAAGCGAAGGCGCTGTTCGTGCCGAACCTGCCGTTGCCCGATGTTCCGGATGAGCAGACGACACTGCGCAGCTGGGGCACGCCCGCACCGAAGGGTGGCAAACCGCACTGGGAAATTGCGGAGCAGCTCGGCCTGCTCGACCTGCCACGCGGCGCAAAGCTGGCGGGTTCGGGGTTTCCGGTACTGACTGGCCGGGGCGCGCGGCTGGCGCGCGCGTTGATCAACTTCATGCTCGACTTGCATACGCGCGAGCACGGCTACATCGAAGTCGAGCCGCCGTTTCTCGTGCGGCGTGAAGTGATGATGGGAACGGGCCAGCTGCCCAAGTTCGAAGACGACGCCTATCGGACGACGGACGATCTGTTTCTGATTCCGACGGCGGAAGTGCCGGTGACGAATCTGCATCGCGACGAAATCATCGACCGCCCATTGCCGCTCGGTTACGTCGCATACACACCGTGCTTTCGCCGCGAAGCCGGCGCGGCGGGCAAGGACACGCGCGGATTGCTGCGCGTCCATCAGTTCGACAAGGTCGAGCTGGTGCGCTTCAGCCGCGCCGCCGAATCCGCTGCCGAGCACGAGAAGTTGACGGGGCACGCCGAAGAGGTCCTGCGCCGGCTCGAGCTGCCGTATCGCGTGGCGTTGCTGCCGGCAAACGATTTTGGGTTTGCCGCCGCCAAGACCTATGATCTCGAGGCATGGGCGCCCGGCGTTGGGCAGTGGCTCGAGGTGTCCAGCTCCAGCACCTTCACCGACTACCAGGCCCGTCGCGCGAACATCCGGTGCCGTCCGCGTCCCGGCGAGAAGCCGGAATTCGTGCACACGCTGAACGCGTCGGGCGTCGCGCTGCCGCGCACGATCGCTGCGTTGCTCGAGACCCATCAGCAGGCCGACGGCTCCGTAACCCTTCCGCCGGCATTGGTGCCCTATGTCGGCACCGATCGAATCGCCCCATAGGGCAGGCGCGCTGCGGCGCGCTGGTCCCCCCGCGCTGATCTTCGCCGCGCTGCTGTTCGGCGTGTTGTCCGTGGGATATGCCTGGATCGTGGCCCGCCACCTCCGCAACGACGCGCGCGAGACGAGTCGCTTGCTGGGCCAGGTGTTCGCGGGTTTGAACGATCCGCGCGAGGGTGCCGCGGCCGATGCGTTGCTCCGGCTTGCCGATGAGGTCCGGCACCTTGGCATTCCGCTGGCGGTCACGGACACCGCAGGCCGGATCACGGCGCTCGACAACGCGCCGTTCGGTCCTGAGGCCAGCGACACTACGCGCCGCAACTGGATCGCCGAGCTGGACCGCATTCACCCGCCGCTGATCCAGCCCGGTGTCGGCATGATTCACTATGGCGCGCTGCCCGCCGCACGCGCGTTCACCGGTCTCGCCGTACTGCAGGTCGCGATGTTCTTGTGCCTCGTGCTCCTGGCCGTCTGGGCGATGCGCGAGCGCGTGAGCGCCGCCCGTGACCGGCTGTGGGTCGCCATGGCGCGAGAGTCCGCCCACCAGCTCGGCACGCCGCTGATGAGTCTCACGGGTTGGATTGATTACCTGCGGGAGAATCCGGGTACGCCCGGTAGCGAGCTGGTGACACATCTTGAAGCGGACGCTGAGCGACTGGGGCGTGTCGCCCGGCGGTTCGAGCGCATCGGACGGCCGGCGCGCCGCGAACCTGTCGGCCTCGGTACCGCGGCCGAGCGGGTGGTCGCGTACTTCCGGCCACGGCTCCCCACGTTGGCCCACTCGGTGACGATCAACCTCCGATCACCGGGGGCCGGTCCGTCCGTGATGGGTGATCCGGTCCTGATCGAGTGGGCACTGGAAGTGATCGTGAAGAACGCCGTCGACGCCCTGAGCGGCCGAGGGGGACGGATCGACGTCGAGGTGGAAGGAACTGACGCTGGTCGCGTGACTGTGCGGGACGACGGCCCCGGCGTGTCGCCGCACATGCAGCGACAGTTGTTCGAGCCGGGCGTCACCAGCAAGACGGGCGGTTGGGGGCTTGGTCTGGCGCTCGCGCGTCGGATCGTCGAGCAACAGCATCGGGGACACGTCTCGTATCATCAGGCGTTGGGTGGGAGAGGCTCGGTTTTTGTATTGGAGTTTCCGCTCAAGTGACGGTTGAGCATCCACTGCCGCTGAACCCCGCTCAGCGGGAGGCGGTCGAGCATCCCGGTGGGGCGTTACTCGTGCTCGCAGGCGCCGGGTCAGGCAAGACCCGCGTGCTAACGGCACGCATCGCGCATCTGATCACCACGCAGCACATCGCGCCACAGCGCATTTTTGCCGTGACGTTCACAAACAAGGCCGCGGGTGAGATGCGCTCGCGGATCGCGCAGCTGCTCGGCACCGACCCCCGCGGGCTCTGGATCGGCACGTTCCACTCGCTCTCCGCCCGCATCCTGCGGCGCGAGGCGCCCCTGCTCGGGTTTGGTCCCAACTTCACGATCTACGACGCGGACGACTCGGAGGCGCTCGTGAAGCGGCTGCTCGAAGCGCGGCAGCTCTCCACGAAGGTGTACCCACCACGCACGGTTCACGCGGTCATCTCGAGGGCGAAGAACCGCATGCTCACACCGGAGGAGCTCGGCGCGCAGGCCGACACGCCGTTGATCAAAGTCGCGGGTGAGATCTTTGCAGCGCTGGGTCCCGCGTTGAAGCAGGCCAATGCCATGGACTTCGACGATCTGCTCCTGCACCCGCTCACGCTCTTCCGTGAGCACGCGGAGCGACTCGCGTATTGGCAGGATCGCTTCCAGCACGTCCTGGTGGATGAATTTCAGGATACCAATGCCGCGCAGTATCTGCTCGTAAGGCATCTCGCCAAGCGGCACGGGAATCTGTGCGTCGTGGGCGACGACGATCAGGCGATTTATGGCTGGAGGGGCGCGGACGTGCGCCACATGCTGACGTTCCAGAACGACTTCCCCGGCGCAAAGCTCGTGCGCCTGGAGCAGAACTATCGCTCGACCCAGATCATCCTCGACGCCGCGAACGGCATCATCGCCGAGAACGCGGCGCGCCTCGGCAAAACACTTTTTACGGAGAAGAAGGGGGGCGAGCCGGTCGTCCTCTTGAGCACAGCCGATGAGCGCGACGAAGCGGAATGGCTCGCCACTGAGTTCGCACGCCGCGCCTCAGACGGCGACGCCGAGTACGAGGGTATGGCGATCCTGTACCGCACGAATGCCCAATCTCGCCCATTGGAAGAGGCGTTCCGATTTCGTGGCATCCCGTACCGGCTGATCGGCGCGATCAGTTTTTACGAGCGCCGCGAGGTGAAGGATGTGCTGGCGTACATGCGGCTGATCGCGAACCCTGCTGACGACGAGGCTTTCCTCCGCGTGGTGAACGTGCCGCGGCGCGGCATCGGCGATGCCTCCCTGGCTGTGCTGGGAAAGGCCGCGGCCGGCTGGCAGAAGCCTATGCTGGAAGCCGCGCGCCGAGCCGGCGCGATCACGGAGCTGCGCCCTAACGTGCGGGAGGCGTTGACGGGTGTCGCGTCCCTGCTCGATCGCCTCCGCGAGGCCGTGGGGCAGGCGGATCCCGCCACGGCACTCGAGACGATCCTGGCGACCACCGGCTACGAGCAGTACCTGGCCGACGAAGGTGCCGACGGCCTGGAGCGGCTTGAGAATGTGCGCGAGCTGGTGGCGGGGGCCGCGGCATGGTCGGAGGTGCAGGATCCCGACGCGGTCGAAGGTACGGGCAGTGCCGTGGAGCGCTATCTCACCCAGGCGGCGCTCGTGACGCCGGCGGACGAGGCGCGGGATGCCGGCGGCGGGGGCGGGGGAGTCACGCTGACGACGGCGCACATGGCGAAGGGACTCGAGTGGCCGATCGTGGCGCTCGCGGGTCTCGAAGATGGACTGTTCCCGCTCGGCCGCTCGACCGAGCAGCCGGGCGGCGTCGAAGAAGAGCGACGACTGTGCTACGTGGGTCTCACGCGCGCGCGGGAAAGGTTGTATCTCTCATGGGCGCGAACGCGCTATCGTAACGGCCGTCTCGAGCTCGCGGAACCGTCGCGGTTTCTCGACGCTCTGCCGTCGCAGGTCGTTGAAGAGCGGAGTACGACGCCAACATGGCGGCCGCAGCGCGGCATGTCCGGTGGGGGGGCGATGCCGCCGCGGCCGTCTCGCCCCCGCGGCGCTGCCGCGCGACGACTTCCGGACATCGGATTCCCGGAAGAGGTGTCGCAGGACGCGCCGCGCTACGTCAGAGGGGAACGCGTGCGCCACCGCAAGTTCGGCGGCGGCATCGTGCGCGCCGTATCCGGCGAGGGCCGCGACCTGCGCGTCAGTGTGGACTTCGATGATCCCGATATCGGGACCAAGCAACTGCTCGTCGCCTACGCGGGGCTCGAGCGGGATTGGGGAGGAGAAGGGGCATGAGTGTGTCACGCGACGAGGTGCTGCGAATTGCGCAGCTCGCCGAGCTCGACGTGGATGAGGACGCGCTGCCGGAGATCGCGGAACAGATGTCGCGCATTCTCGACTACGTCGCCCAGCTCAGCGCCATTCCCACCAACGGCACGGTGAAGACGTTCGTGCCGGGCCCGGACGCAATCCGGTTCCGGCCCGATGAAGTTGCGCCGTCGCCGCTCATGTTCGGTCCCGCGCTGTTTGCGCCGGCCTTCAAGGAGGGCTTCTTCGTCGTACCGAAGCTCGGTCAGTTCGAGTGAGTGACGCGCGCGCGGTCGCTGACCGCCTGGTGAAAGCGAAGCGCCTCAATGCGCTGCTCACGCCTTCCAAAGATCTCCGCAAATCGCTGCTCGCGCAGGCCGCCGCGGCGCGGCCGACCGGTGTGTTGTACGGCATGCCGGTCGCCGTGAAGGACAACATCTGCACACTTGAATTCACGACGACGTGCGGCTCGAAGATTCTCGAAGGCTATCAGTCGCCGTACGAGGCGACCGCGATCACGAAGCTGAAAGCGGCGGGAGCGCTCATCGCGGGCAAGACCAATTGCGACGAGTTCGCGATGGGGTCCTCGACGGAGCATTCCGCCTATGGTCGCGTCATGCATCCGCTCGATAAGACGCGCGTGCCCGGCGGCTCGTCCGGGGGCTCCGCGGCGCTGGTCGCGGCAGGAGCGGTCCCGGCGGCCCTCGGCTCGGATACGGGCGGCTCGGTGCGCCAGCCGGCGGCATTCTGCGGCATCGTCGGCATGAAGCCGACATACGGCCGGGTCAGTCGCTACGGGCTGGTGGCGTTCGGGTCTTCACTCGACCAGATCGGCGTGCTCGGCCGCAGCGTGCATGACGCGGCGCGCGTGCTCTCGGTCATCAGCGGGCGCGACCCCCGGGACTCCACCTGTGAGGACCGCGATCCGTTGCGCCTCCCCAACGTGCCCGAGTCGCTGCAGGGCTTTGTGATTGGCCTGCCCAAGGAATACTTCCCGGCCGAGCTCGATCCCGCGGTGAAACGGGCCTGCGATCGCGCGATCCGGCTGATGAAAGAGCTGGGAGCGGCCGTGCGCGAGGTCTCGCTGCCACACACGCCGTACGCCGTGCCGACCTATTACGTGATTGCGCCGGCCGAGGCGTCGTCGAACCTGGCGCGCTACGATGGGGTCCGGTACGGGCCGCGCTTCGATGGTAACCAGGACTTGCACTCGCTCTACCGGACGACGCGCGGCCAGGGATTCGGTCCTGAAGTGCGGCGCCGGATTCTGGTCGGGACGTACGTGCTGTCCGCCGGTTACTACGACGCCTACTATCGCCGGGCGCAGCAGATGCGCGCCTTGATTGCCCAGGATTTCCGGAATGCGTTCGATCGCGGCGTGGATCTGCTGTTCACCCCCACGGTGCCCTCGCCGGCCTTCAAGGCCGGGGAGAAGCTCTCCGACCCGATCGCGATGTACATGTCCGACATCTTCACCGTCACCGCCAATCTCGCCGGACTTCCCGCGATGTCGCTGCCGATCGGGCGGGTGAAAGGACTCCCGATCGGCGGGCAGCTGATCGGCCAGGCGTTTCTCGAAGACGAGATGATCGAAGCGGCCTATGCGCTGGAGCGCGTGGTGCCTGCGACGGATGAAGCATGAATTGGGAAACCGTCATCGGGCTCGAGACCCACGTCCAACTGCGCACGCGCTCCAAGATGTTTTGCGGATGCTCGACGTCGTTCGGTGCGCCTCCCAACACGCAGGTCTGTCCCGTCTGTTTGGGATTGCCCGGCGCACTGCCCGTGGCGAACGGCGCCGCGATCGGTTTGGCGGTGCGGGGCGCGCTCGCACTGGGATGCACGGTGCATCCCAAGAGCATCTTTGCGCGCAAGAATTATTTCTACCCCGACTTGCCGAAGGGCTATCAGATCTCGCAGTTCGATCAGCCGCTCGCGACGCTAGGCAGCTTGTCATTTGTCTCGCCTGAGCGCGGCATGGTGACGGCAACGATCGTGCGGCTGCATCTCGAGGAGGACGCGGGCAAGTCCATCCATGATCGCTTTCCCAAGGCGACGGCGGTGGATCTCAACCGCTCGGGTGTGCCGCTGATCGAGATCGTGAGCGGTCCCGACTTGCGTTCGCCCGCGGAAGCGCGCGCCTACCTGCAGACGTTGAAGCAACTGCTCGAGTACCTCGGCATTTCGGACTGCGATATGGAGAAGGGCAGTCTCCGGGTGGACGCGAATGTCTCGATCCGCCGCGCGGGCGAGACGGCGCTCAACACCCGGACCGAGGTGAAGAACATCAACGCGTTCTCGTTCGTCGAGAAAGCGCTGGGCGTCGAACGCGACCGGCAGATCGCGCTGGTGGAGTCGGGCGGTAGCGTGACGCAACAGACGATGTTGTACGACTCGAAGGAGAACACGGTCCGCCCGCAGCGCTCCAAAGAAGAGAGTCACGACTACCGCTACTTCCCGGAGCCCGACTTGCCGCCGCTCGTCCTCACGCCGGAATTCGTGGCCGAGCAGCAGAGTGAGCTGCCGGAGTTGCCGGGGCAGAAGCGCGAGCGGTTTATGGCGCAGTACGCACTGTCGCGCGAGCACGCGACGGTGCTCACCGCCAGCCGTGCCGTGGCGGATTACTACGAGAACGTGGTGCGCGCGCCCGCCGAGCCGCAGGCGGCGGCGAACTGGGTGATGACCGAAGCGCTCGCGGATGCGAAAGACCATCAGGAGCAGTTACGCGTGTCGGCCGCGGCGCTCGCGCAGCTCATTGCCCTCGTCAAAGGCGGGACATTGAGCAATCAGGCCGCCAAGCGGGTGTTCGCCGAGGTGGCGAGCAAGGGTGGGGACCCGCGCACGGTCGCCGAGTCGCTGGGATTGGTGCAGGTCGCGGATACGAACGTGCTCGCCGGCTGGGTGAGCGATGTGCTCGGCGCGCACGCATCCGAGGTTGGCCGCTACCGGAACGGCGAAACGAAGTTGATGGCGTTTTTTCTGGGGCAGGTCATGCGGGCGTCAAAAGGAAAGGCCGATCCCAAACTCGCGCAGCGCGTCCTCGAGGAGAAACTCTCCGCCTAACCGTCCCGCCAGGGACGCTGCGACTTCGATTGCTTCCAGTAGTCGAGCGACGGCTTCGGTAATCCAAAATGCTGCTCCGCGGTTTCCTCGACCCGCTCGGGCTCGTGGCGGCCGCCTTCGCGCAGTGCCTGGCGCCGCATCCGCTTCGCGAGTCCCAGCGCCTTTTCTCCCGCCGGATCGAGCCGCCGCGCCGCCGCATCTCCTGCGTCGGCGCCGAGCGTTTCCATGACGTACTCGAACGCCACCGCCATGTGTTTCTCGATGTCCGAGTCGGCGAGGTCCCAGCGACTGGCCCCCGCGATCACCTGAAATACCCACTGCCAGCTCTGGCTCTCGGTGAGATGCACCATGCCGCGGAACAGGCGCCGGTTGGTTCGCGTGCTGAACAGCGTGGGCGAGAGGATTTCATCCAGGTGCGTATCGCTCGCGGTGTGGTCTTTCAGGATCACGTCTCGGGCTTCACGGGCATAGGCGTCGCCCAAGTGGGTCTCGAAGCGACTCTCCCAGTACGAATGACCGAGCGATGCGGTGCTGGACGTCAGCACGAGCTGGCGCGGCACGAAGAAATTGTGCGCGATCGTATCGGCGGCGAGATGCGAGAGATAACCCAGCCCGAACGCGCGGAGCGGATCGCTCGGCGCGAGGTCGAAGATCTCTTGCCCGACGTGCCAGGCGTGACAATGCCGCCCGACGGGCGCGTACTTCTTTGCCATCGAAGTGTCGGCGGCGATGTTGCCGTACAAGTAGTCGTAAGGAAAGGCGCGCAACAGATCGGCGACGAGCGCGGGAAGTTGGTGCAGGTTCGCGAGCACCGATTCGCCGAGGAAGATGTGCGTCCCGGGCGTCCACGCATGAGCGACGCCGGGAAAGATGACCAGCCCGAAGACGGCGAGGAGGACGGCGGCTCCGAGTCGTTTCACCGTCGCTTCTTGCCTCCTCGCTTGAGGAGCTTGCGGCTCCAGCGCCAGACCGATAATCCGCGGCGCACGTCGCGCATCGTCGCGGCGGCGTCGAGCGCCGTGTCCTCGAGCTCCTCCTGCATGACCTCGGCGAGCGTGTCCAGATCGGTCAGGCGGTCCTCGGCCGCATCGACCGCACGGACGATGCGTTGCCGTACGTCACGGGAGCTGCCCACCAGCGCGTCGGCCTCGGTCTTGATCGAGGCGATCAGTTGGCGGACATCACCGATGGCGGGCCCCGCAAATGCCTTCAATGCTTTCAGGGCCGACCGGACGCCGAGCGCGGCGGCGATCACCGCCGCGGCGGTGACCAGCGTGGCAAGCGCGATGATGGCGAGGCTGATGGCGGTGACGACGCCCACCCAGGTGGGAAGCATCACGTAACCTCGGCCTGCCTTGGGCGTGCTGTCAACGGGGTGCGCAGCGCGAGCGCTTCCGCCGCCATTACGCTGAGCAGCACTGTCACGAGGACGGCGCCCGCTGCGCCGCGCACCAGGTCGAACCCCGCGGCGAGCGCGATCGCCGTCGCGCCCTGGCGGATCGCGGAGTGCGCAAACTCGGGCGGTGGCGCGAACGGCAGCGAACGCCAGACGGGGTCCACCTGATCGAGTCCAAAGCGCACCGTCACCCACCGTGCGATCACGCGGAACAACGCGAGGACTGGAGCGGCGAGCACGACCCACGGACTCATCGGTCGCAGCAGCGCCCCCGCTACTATAAGGAAGGCGGCGTACAGGCCGATTTCCCAGCGCGTCAGCACGCCGGCGATCGCGCGCCGGATCGGCACGGGCGAAAAGCTCACCGCGACGGCAGCCACGAGCGCACAGACCACGAACGGCGAGAGTCCTGTGGCGAAGCTGACCCCCGCGCCGCACAGAAGCACGGCCAGCGCCGCGACGCCGGCTTCGGTCGGGTCGGAAATGATGTCGCCCCGCGCCAGCGCCACGAACAGGCCGCCGAGTCCCAGCCCCGCGATCAGCGTCCAAGCGACATTGCGCAGCGCGAGATGCGGATGGTCCAGCGCCATCGCTGACACAACGGCGCACGCTCCAAACAGAGTGTCGAGCAGGGCGTTGCGGCGGCCGAGCCGCGGTCCGCGCTGGCTCGCCGCCGTCGTCAGCGCGCCACCGAGCGCGAGCGCGGCGGGGACCGACGGGTGCCCCCACGACTCGGCGAGCGCGGGCAGCCGGCGCGCGAGCACCCACGCCAGGATGGTCGTTACCGCGAGCACCGGCAGGGCGAGCGTGGCACCGACCAGCCACGTACGGCCCGAAATGCGGCGCACCATCCGCCACTCGAGTCGCGCGCCGAACAGCGCACCGATCCAACCGATGGCGAGAGCGATGACGGGTTGCAGGAGCCGCAGCCCCGCGCTGTCGATGACTCCCAGCGCCGGTCCGAGTAGCAATCCCAAGAGCAGAAAGGGTGCCCCGATCGCGGCAAGATCGGCGAGGAGTGGCCGCGCGCGACGCGTGGGTCGCGACAGGCGCGTCAGGCCGATGCCGGCCACGAGGACGAGCGCCAGCGCAAGCACGGGATGCACGAGGGCCAACGTTCGCGAACGCTTGACGCAGGCGCAAGCGTCCCCGTACCTTGGGCGGCACTATGCCACCGTCGTTCCGTGTCACGGGAGGGCGCCCTCTCTCTGGCACGATCCGCCCCGCCGGCAACAAGAACGCGGCTCTTCCCATTCTCGCGGCCACACTCCTCGCTGAGGGTCCTTGTCGCATCGAGAATGTCCCGCGCATTCGCGATGTCGAAACGCTGCTCGCGTTGCTCCAGCACGTGGGCGCCACGGTGCAGTGGCAGGGAACGAACACCGTCGAGATCGACACCTCGCACGCCGGACCGAAGGCGCTCGATCCGTCACTGTGCAAGGAGATCCGGGCTTCGATCCTGCTTGCCGGACCCATGCTCGCGCGTTTCGGTCGCGTGACGTTGCCGCCGCCGGGCGGAGACGTGATCGGTCGTCGCCGGGTCGATACGCATTTCCTGGCCCTGGAGCGTCTCGGCGCCGACGTCTCGGTCGGTGACGCGTACAAGCTCGAGGGCAAACTCAAGGCGGCGGACATTTTCCTCGACGAGCCGAGCGTCACCGGCACCGAGAACGCGCTGATGGCGGCGGTGCGCGCGCCGGGCACGACCGTCCTCCGCAACGCCGCGTCCGAGCCCCACGTCCAGGATCTCGCTCGCTTCCTGGTCACGCTGGGCGCCGCGATCGAGGGCATCGGCAGCAATACCCTGACGATCGAAGGAAGCCGGCCCCTGAAGGCCGCTGCCCACACGGTCGGCCCCGATCACATCGAGATCGGGTCATTCATCGGACTTGCCGCCGTTACCGGAGGCGCAATCACGATCGATGGCGTCCGCGGCGACGATCTCCGCTCGACCTTGCTGGCGTTTGAGCGGCTCGGAGTGCGTCCGCGACTCGATGGCACTCAACTCATCGTTGACGCCGACCAGGAGCGGCGGATTCGCCCCGATCTCGGCGGCCATGTCCCGAAGCTCGAGGACGGCCCGTGGCCAGCATTCCCCGCCGACCTCATGTCGATCGCGATCGTCGTCGCGACGCAGTGTGAAGGCCTGCTCCTCGTCTTCGAGAAGCTGTTCGAGTCGCGGCTGTTCTTCGTGGACAAGCTGATCGGCATGGGCGCACGGATCGTATTGTGCGATCCGCATCGCGCAGTGATCGCCGGACCGTCCGCGTTGCGGGGCCAGCAGGTCGAGAGCCCGGACATTCGCGCGGGCATGGCCATGCTGTTGGCTGCGCTCGCCGCGCAGGGCGACTCGGTGATCCAGAACATTGGGCAGATCGAGCGCGGCTACGAAGACATCGATACCAGATTGAAAGCGTTGGGAGCACAGATTGAGCGTCGGCCCTAGGACTGTTCCACCGCAGACCCTCGAGCTCGCCGAGATTCCCTCAGGTGATGCCGCCGTGCCCCGTCTCGAGCTACTGGAATGGGCCAAGCGCTATGGCCTGGTCGCCGGCATCACGACGCGGCCGTTGAGCCTCGGCCTGTGGAGCGACGAACCGGTTGGGCAGGTGATCGGTCGCTGGCGCGCATTCCGCACCGCCTTCGGTGAGCGCTTCCCGTCGGTGGTGCTCGCGCATCAAGTGCACGGCACCGACGTGCATTGGCACGATCCCTTGCCCGAGGGGTGGCTCATCATCGATGGCGTTGATGGTCATGCGACAGTCGAGCGCGGCGTGCTGCTCACCGTGACGGTCGCCGACTGTATCCCCGTCTATCTCGCGGTGCCGCAAAAGGGCGCGATCGCGTTAGTGCATGCCGGTTGGCGCGGGACCGCAGACGGCGTCCTGGAGCAGTGCATCGAGCTACTGAAGTGGCGCGGCTTCGCCAAAGCGAGTGATATCGTAATGCATTGTGGCATCGGTATTTGCGGCTCATGCTATGAAGTGGGTGCTGAGGTCGCAGCGCGTTTTGGGATGTCGGGGACGGTGCGCCTCGACCTCCGCGCGACACTCGCACGGCAGGCGCGCGACCTCGGCATCAATGACATCACTGTCTCGCCGTGGTGCAGCGCGGAAGGGCGCGACCGCTTTCACTCTCATCGCGCGTCGCGGGGCCGCGACGGGCGCATGCTCGCTTACCTGGGGCGGCCACTCGGTTGACATAGGGGGGACGCAGGATACATTCCCTCCCGTGAAGCGGGCGAAGTTCGGCCCGCGCTTTTTTTTCATGCTCACTGAGACTCTTGTCGAGGCCTTCCGAGCCCGGTTGGAAGCCCTGGGGTTCGACCTGGCCGACCTGCGCATCGGCGGGACGCCGAACCGGCCGCTCGTCCAAGTCCGCATCGACTGTCCGCCACGCAACGTCACGGTCGAAGACTGCAGCCGCGTCAGCCGGGCGCTGGAGCAGTGGCTGGACGCCCCTGGGGGGGGGCCCCTCGGGAATCGCTATGTCCTGGAGGTGTCGAGCCCGGGGATCGACCGGCCCGTGCGCTGGCACCGCCACTGGCTCCAATTCGTGGGCCGCGATGTGAAGGTGAAGTTGGCGGGCCTGGGTCGTGTGCGCGCGCGCATCGTCGCGGTGCCGAGCGATCAGACGGTCGTGCTCCGACCCGAAGGCGGCGTGGAGCGTGAGTACAAGCTCGAGGAGGCAAAGGATGCACGCCTTGCGAGCGACACAGACGGCTGACGGCTGATGGCCGGGCCGACAAGGATGTGTAATGGCGAATACGACTGACGTTGTCTCCGCATTCAAGGAACTGACGAACACCAAGCAGCTCGAACGGAGCGAGCTGATCGACCTGCTCAAAGACGGTCTGCACGCGGCCCTGGTGAAGCGCTACGGACCGAACGTGCGCGCCGAAATCGGCATCGACGAGCTGAAGGGGTCGATCCGGATCGTCGTGCTCAAGACGGTGGTGGAGGCGGTCGAGGATCCCGGAACGCAGGTCTCGCTCGAAGAGGCGCGTTACGAGGATCCGGAGTTCGCGCCGGGCGACGTCCTCGAGGAAGAAGTGCCGTTCGAGCAATTCGGGCGCACGGCGGTGCAGGCGGCGAAGCAGCGCATCATCCAGCGCGTCCGTGAGGGCGAGCGCAGCCGCATCCGGGAGGAGTTCTCGAGCAAGGTCGGCGAGCTCCTGTCGGGAGAGGTGCAGCAGATCGAGCGCGGCAAGATCGTCGTCATGCTGAACAAGTTCCGCGAAGCCGAAGCGATCATCCCGTACCGCGACCAGAATCATCGCGAGCACTTTCATCAGGGCGACACGATCCGTGCGGTCCTGAAGCGGATCGAGGAGACGCCCAAGGGCCCGCGGCTCATCCTGTCGCGCGCCGATCCGCTGTTCGTGAAAGCGCTCTTCAAGCTCGAAGTCCCCGAGATCCAGCAACAGATCGTCGAGATCCGGGCGACGGCGCGTGAGGCGGGGAGCAGAACCAAGATCGCCGTCTGGTCGCGTGACGACGGCATCGATCCGGTCGGTGCCTGCGTGGGGCTCAAGGGCTCGCGCGTGCAGGCGGTGGTGAACGAGCTGAACGGCGAGCGGATCGACATCGTCCCCTGGTCGTCCGATCCCGAGCGGTTTGCCAAACTGTCGCTCGCGCCGGCGCGTGTGGCGCGGGTCTTCTCCGATCCCGAATCGAAGACGATTCAAGCGATTGTCGACGAGGACCAGCTCTCGCTGGCGATCGGGCGGAACGGGCAGAACGTCCGGCTCGCGTCCGAGCTCACCGGCTGGAAGGTCGATCTGTACTCGAGCCGAGAATGGCTCGAGCGCGGCGGGGAAGGTCCGCTGTTCGCGCCGCTGCCGCCGGCGGATGAAGCGGTGACGCAGGTGGCGCTCAGCGAGATGAAGGGACTCTCGCCCGAGCTGGTTGCGGTGCTCGAGCAGGCCGGCAAGAAAACGCTGCAGGACATCCTGGACCTGGAGCGCGAAGAAGTCGATCAGCTGCCCGGCATGACACCCGACCTCGCCGACAAGCTGATGTCCTTCCTCAACGAGATGACCGAGGAAGGCGGCGAAGAGGAAGAAGCAGGTAAGACGACGGCGTGAGTTCGAAAATCACGCGGCTGCTCGGTCTGGGATTGCGGGCAGGCAACGTGGTCGTCGGAGTCGCGGGTGTTCGGGCAGGCTTGCAGCGTGGAAAGGTCGTCTGCGTCGTGGTGGCCCAGGATGTCGCACCGCGCACGATCGAGAAGGTGGTGCGGCTCGCGGACGCCAAGCAGATCCCCGTGCTGCGCGGGCCGGCAGCGCGTGAGTTGGGTGGGGGGCTCGGGAGGCCGCCGGTCCAGGCAGTTGGGGTGACGGACGCCGCGTTAGCGCGCGGCCTGATAACCGATCGCCAATAGCCGATAGCGAGGAGTGAGTGGCAACAACGCGGATCCATGATTTAGCGGCAGAGTTCGGGATCTCCAGCGAGCAGCTGATGGGCATGCTCAAGGAGATGGACATCTTCGTGCGCAGTCATCTCACGCCGCTCAAGGACGAGCAGGTGTCGTTGATGCGCGCGCGCTGGGAGCGCGACAAGCGCAAGCAAAAGCAGCCGGCGACGCCGCCCAAACGGCGTCGCGCCGCCAAGGCGGTCGAGCCGGTGCCCGAGCCCGTGGCAGCGGGCGAGAGCCGTCCCAGGCGCCGGCGCCGTACCGCCGCCGAAGTCGCCGCCGCCGATGCCGCCGCGGCTGAAGCCGCGGCCGCCGAAGCCGCCGAAGCCGAACGCGCGCGCCTGGCGCTCGAGACCGCAGTCCGCGAGCAGGAAGAGGAGAAGGCCGCGCCTTCACTCGAACAGCGCGCCGCGGCCCTGTTCAAAGACCTCGCGCCCGCCGCGACCGCGCCGGCGGCGGACATCGTCGAGTCGCCGGCACCGCCGCCGCCCTCCGCCGCCCCTGCGCCGCCGCCGTTTGCGCCGCCACCACGGCCGTTCATCCCGACACCGGTGCGGCCCCGGCCCGTCGCCCGCGGCACGCCGTCGGGCGGCGGGCCCGGCGCGCCGACCGCTCCGCCGCCGCGGCCCGTGGCGTCGGCTGCGCCGGGCGCGGCGCCCCTCGATGAGCGGCGTCGTGAAAAGGGCAAGAAGCGCAAGAAAGGCAAGAAATCGCTGGTCGATCAGGAAGCGGTGGCGCAGAACATTTCGCGCACGCTCGCGACCCTGAAGGCGCCGGTCGGCAAGAAGGGTGTTCACCGCCGCGAAGAGGGGCCGTCGTTCCGGGAAGTGCAGGAAGAGCAGCGCCGCGCCGAGCGCGAGCGCGAGAAGACGCTGGTGCGCGTGACGGAATTCATCACCGTCTCCGAGCTTGCCAATACGCTGAAGGTGCCGCCGACGCAGATCGTCACTTTCGCGTTCAAAGAGCTCGGCCAGATGGTCACGATCAACCAGCGGCTCGACTTCGACATGATCGAGTTGATCGCGTCGGCCTTCGGCTTCCAGGCGGTCCGCGAAGAAGAGTACGCGACCACCCAGACCGAGCAGGCGACGGACGCCGCGGAGACGCTCAAGCAGCGGCCGCCGATCGTCACGATCATGGGCCACGTCGACCACGGCAAAACATCGCTCCTCGACTACGTCCGCAAGACGAACGTCGTCGCCGGCGAAGCCGGCGGGATCACGCAGCATATCGGGGCCTATCAGGTCACGTTGAAGGACAACCGCAAGATCACGTTCCTCGACACGCCGGGCCACGAAGCGTTCACCGCGATGCGGGCGCGCGGCGCGCAGGTCACGGATATCGTGGTGCTCGTCGTCGCGGCCGACGACGCGATCATGCCGCAGACGATCGAGGCGATCTCCCATGCAAAAAACGCCGGCGTGCCGCTCGTCGTCGCGATCAACAAGATCGACTTGCCGACCGCCAACGTGCAGAAGGTGAAGCAGGACCTGCTGGCGCACGGCGTCGTGCTCGAGGAATTCGGCGGCACCACGCTGGCGACGCCGATTTCCGCCAAGAAGGGCACGGGCATCGACGACTTGCTCGAGCAGGTGCTGCTGCAGGCCGAGCTGCTCGATCTCAAGGCGAATCCCGACCGCAAGGCGCAGGGCACGGTGCTCGAGGCGCAGCTCGATCCGGGGAAGGGCGCGCTCGCCACGATCATCGTGCAGAACGGCACGCTGCGCGTGGGCGACGATTTCATCTGCGGCCAGTATTCGGGCCGCGTCCGGGCGATGTACGACGAGCGCGGCGGCACGGAGACCGAAGTCGGTCCATCCACGCCGGTCCAGATCTTGGGCTTCGAGGGTGTGCCGGAAGCGGGGGATACTTTCCTCGCGATGGCCGACGCCGCCGAAGCGCGTGACATCGCGCAGAAGCGCCAACGCCTCGAGCGCGAAGCGCAGCATCGGCGTTCCGGCCGCGTCAAGACGCTCGAAGACTTCATGGCCGAAGCGGCTGCCGGCGGTGTGGCGACGCTGCGGATCATCATCAAGGCCGATCAGGGCGGTCCCGCCGAAGCGCTGGCCGATGCGCTGGCGCAGCTCTCGACGGCGGAGGTGAAGGTCGAGGTCGTGCACCGCGGCGTCGGCGCGATCACCGAATCCGACGTGCTGCTGGCGCGGGCGTCGGGCGCGATCATCGTCGGCTTCCACGTGCGTCCCGACTCGAATGCCCGCGCGGCGGCCGATCGCGAGCGGGTGGAAATCCGCACCTATCGGATCATCTACGAGGCGGTCGAAGAGGTCAAAGCGGCGATGGAAGGCCTGCTCGCGCCCGAGAAGAAGGAAGTCGTGCTCGGCGAGGCGGAGGTCCGCCAGACCTTCAAGATCGCGAAGATCGGGACGATTGCCGGCTGCTTTGTCCGTTCCGGCGTCATTCCCCGGACCGGCCGGGTGCGGCTGATTCGCGGCGGTGTCGAGGTGTACGACGGCACGCTCTCGTCGTTGAAGCGTTTCAAGGACGACGTGCGCGAAGTGCGCGAGGGGTTCGAGTGCGGTATGGGCATCGAGAACTTCAACGACGTGAAGGTCGGCGATCTGATCGAGTCGTATCGCATCGAGGAGGTCGCGCGCTCGCTCAGCGCCGCTGAGTCGTGATCGTGGGGGTGATGGTGTGGGAGCTGCATCTGCCCGGGTGCCAGTCGCTCAAGGACAAACGCACGATCGTGAAGAGCTTGAAGGACCGCATGCACAACCGTTTCAACGTCTCGGTCGCCGAAACGGCGCATCAGGATCTGTGGCAGCGTTGCGAGCTGACGGCCGCGGTGGTCAGCACCGATCGGCGCCATGCCGAGCGCGTATTGCGGGAAGCGGACAAGCTGGTCGCGGGCGCCGATGGGGCCCGGATCGTCGACACGAGCACGAGCTATCTCTGATGAAGCGGCGTAGTCACCGTCCCGAGCGCGTGAGCGAGCTGATCCGGCAAGCCGTCGGGGCATTTCTCACCGGCGATGTGCGCGATCCGCGGATCGGCTTCGTCACGGTCACGGGCGTCGAAGTCTCACCCGATCTCTCGCACGCGAACGTGCGGGTGAGCGTCATGGGATCTGACGACGAGAAAGCGACGTCGCTCGAGGGACTCGCGAGCGCCGCGCGCTTTCTGCGGGCCCAACTCTCGAAGGAGCTGCACCTGCGTACCAGCCCGGAGCTGCATTTCCATCTGGATCGGGGGCTGGAGCACGCGCAGCGCATCGACCGCGTGCTGAAGGAGCTGAAGGAGTCGGACGACTGAGCAAGGGGGAGGGCGGCGTGGCCCTGGTCGCGAAACCGGCCGGCCCGACCTCACATGATGTCGTGGACATCGTCCGCCGTGCGCTCGGCGAACAGCGCGTCGGACATCTGGGAACGCTGGACCCGTTCGCCAAGGGGTTGCTCGTGTTGGTGGTCGGGCGCGCGACGCGGCTCGCGTCGTTCGCCGCGGACTGGCCCAAGACCTACGAGGGCGTCATTCGCCTCGGCGTCACGACGGACACCGACGACCTGACCGGAACGGTGCTGGCGACCGCGCCCTGGACGGGCATCACGCCGGGACAACTGGCGGAGGTGATCGGCAGCTTTCGCGGCATGTACGCGCAGCGGCCGCCGGCGTACTCGGCGGTGAAGATCGATGGGGAGCGTGCCTATCGGCGCGCGCGGCGCGGAGAAGTCGTCGCCCCGGAGCCGCGCGCGGTCGAGGTCCGGGACCTGGAGATTCTGGAAGCCGCGGTGCCCGACCTGCAGTTTCGCGCGACGGTGAGTGCGGGGACGTATCTGCGATCGCTGGCGCGGGACATCGGGGCCAAGTTGGGCTGCGGCGCGCATCTGACGGCGCTGCGACGCACCGCGGTCGGGCCGCTGCGACTCGAGGACGCCGTAGCGCCGGACGCGGTGAGCGAGACGACGTTGCAGGATGCGGCGGTGCTGGTCGCGCATCTGCCGCGCCGCCAGGTAGATAAGAAGGAACGGGACGCGATCGTACACGGCAGGCCGATTCCGAATACGTCGCCGGCTGATGGCGGACGGCAGACGGCCATCTTTGCCGGTGAGGAGTTAGTGGCGGTCGCCGAGCAGTCGGGTGAGCTTCTGAAGCCGCGCGTCGTGGTGGCGGAAGACTCGTGAGCGGGACCGTCATCACACTGGGTACGTTTGACGGCGTGCACCGCGGGCATCAGGCGGTGCTGGCCGAGGTCACTCGGCGGGCGCGGGCGGGCGCACTGACGAGCGTGGTGGTCACGTTCGAGCCGCATCCGCTCGCGGTGGTGAACCCGGCCGCGGCGCCGAAACTGCTGACGCTGACGGACGAGAAGCGCGAGCTGGTACGGGACGCGGGGCTGGCGGAGTTCGTCGTGATGCCGTTCACCCACGAGGTGGCGCAGCTCGATGCCGCGGCGTTCGTGCGGCGGCTGTGCGAGCAGTACGCGATGCGCGAGCTGGTGATGGGATTCGATCACGGCTTCGGCCGCGGCCGCGGTGGTGACGTCGAGTTGGTGCAACGTCTCGCGCGGACGCAGGATTTCGCAGTCGCCGTCGTGGATGCGGTGCGAGAGGATGGACAGCCGATTTCGTCGACGCTGATTCGGACGGCGCTCGCGCATGGCGATTTGGACGCGGCGGCGCGGTGGCTGGGGCGACGGTACGGCATTCGCGGCCGGGTCGTGCGCGGGGCGGGGCGGGGTCGCACGATCGGGGTCCCGACGATCAACTTGGAGGCGCCGGACCCGCAGAAGCTGCTGCCGCCCGACGGCGTGTACGCCGTGACGGTGCAAATCGGGGAGCGGGAAGCTGGGAGCCGGGCGCTGCACGGCGGCATGATGAACCAGGGGCCGCGACCGACATTTGGCGAGCACGCTCGCACGCTCGAGATTCATCTGTTCGATTTCGACGACGAGTTGTATGGCGAGACGGTGACGGTGGAATGGGTCCGGCGCTTGCGCGACGTGCAGGCGTTCGCGTCCCGCGATGCGCTGGTGGCACAGCTCGAGCGCGACCGCGAGGCGGCGCGGGCGAGCCTCAACCGGTAGAGAGAACGATGGGCAAGATTCGTCAGCGATTGATTTTCATCGGTGTTCTGATCGTCGCGAGCATCATTGCGCTCGTGCCGCGGAACGCGAAACAGCGCGTCCCCGATCCGGCGACGGGCCGCATGCGCGACACGACCGTGCGGCGCGTGCCGATCAATCTCGGGCTCGATCTGCAGGGCGGCATCCATCTGGCGCTCGAAGTCGATCAGTCCAAGGGTCCGGTTCCCGATTGCGCCGACGCGATTCAGCGGGCCGAGCGCGTCGTGCGGACGCGGGTCGACGAGTTCGGCACGACGGAGCCGGTGGTCCAGATTCAGGGCCGCTGCCGATTGATCGTGGAGCTCGCGGGCGAGAAAGATCCCGCGCGCGCCCGCGGCATCATTCAGCGCACGGCGTTCCTCGAGTTTCGCATCACCGACATGAAGGGACTGTTCAAGGATGCGCTGCCGCAGATCGACGCGGCACTGCGCAAGGCCGGGGTCAAGTCGCGCGGCAATGCCGCGCCGTCCGCCGTGTCCCAGCTCTTCGGCGGCGACACGACGAAGGCGGCCCGCGACTCGGCGGCGGACGCCAACGCCCCCGGGGTGCTGTCGTCGCTGCTGTTTCAGGGGCAGCTGCCGGGCGAGTACCTGGTCCACGAGGAGCAGTGGCCGCTGGTCGACAGTCTGATCGCGCGACCCGAGGTCAGCGCGGCGATTCCGCGCGGCATCGAGCTGCGCTGGGGTGCGCAGACGGAGTCGCGCAGCGCCCAGCCCTATCGTGCCCTCTACGCCGTCGAGGCGCGGTCGATCATCACGGGTGAGGAGCTCGTGAAGGCCGTTGCCCGCCGCGATCAGCTGACGAATCAGTCGATCGTCGCGTTCCAGCTGAGCCGCCGCGGCGCGCGCAAATTCTCGGATGAGACCGCCCGTCACATCAACGACTTCATGGCGATCATCCTGGATGGACGGGTCCAGGGACAGCCGCCCGTGATTCGCGGGCAGATCGGCGCGAACGGGCAAATCGAGCTGGGCAGCAAGCCGTTGCAGGAAGCGAGCGACCTGGCGCTGGTGCTGCGCGCCGGCGCGCTGCCCGCGCCGCTGACGATCGTCGATGAGCGCACGATCAGCGCGACGCTGGGGTCGGATTCCGTGCACGACGGCGTTCGCGCGGGCGTCGTCGGGATCGTGCTCGTGATCCTGATCATGATCGGGTACTACCGGATGTCTGGCGCGCTCGCTGTTGGCGCGCTGACGCTCTACTGCCTCTTCACCCTCGCGGGGCTCGCGATGTTCGGCTTTACGCTGACGCTGCCGGGTCTCGCGGGATTCGTCCTGTCGATCGGCATCGCCGTGGATGCGAACGTGCTGATTTTCGAGCGCATCCGTGAGGAACTCGTGCACGGCAAGTCGCTTCGGCTCGCGGTGGACGACGGCTTCCTGCACGCGATGAACGCGATCGTCGACTCCAACGTCAGCACCGTGCTCACCGCCTTGATTCTCTACGCCGTCGGCACTGGTCCCGTACAGGGCTTCGCGATCACCCTGATCATCGGTATCGCCGCCTCGATGATCTCCGCGATCTTCGTCGTGAAGACGATGTTCCTGATCTGGTTGCACCGGCGGCCCGACATGGTCACCCTGAGCATCTGATGATTCGACTCTTTTCAAACGCCAATTACGATTTCATCAAGTGGCGCCGGTTCGCGTTCTCGCTGACGGGCGCCATCATGCTCGTCGGGCTCGTTTTCCTGATCGCGCGCGGCATCAACTACAGCATCGAGTTCACCGGTGGCACGTCGGTGCAGTTCGAGGCCGCCCACAAGGTGGAAACCAGCAAAATTCGGGCGGCGCTGGATCAGGTGGGACTGAAAGGCGCCGACGTCTACAACTTCGGCTCCGACACGTCCTACCAGGTGCGTGCCCGCCTGGGCTCGAAGGCGTCCGAAGGGGACGCCGGCACACAAGCGGTCGCCGACTCCGTTGCCCGCGCGCTCGACCGGAGCATTGGGGCGGGGCAGTATCGCCTCGCATCCCGCCAGTCGGTGGGTCCGAAGGTGGGTCGCGAGCTGCAGGGCAAGGCCCTCCTCGCGATCTTGTTCAGCTTCGTCGTCACGTTGATCTACCTGGCGTTCCGGTTCGAGTGGCGCTTTGGCCTTGCCGCGACCGTCGCGACGGCGCACGACGTGGTCGCGACGATCGCGTTCATCAGCGTCATGCACCTCGAGGTGAGCCTCGTGGTCGTGGGCGCCGTGCTGACGGTGGTCGGATACTCGCTGAACGACACGATCATCATCTTCGACCGCGTGCGCGAGAATCTGCGCAAATTCCGGCGTCAGAATCTCTACGAGATCCTGAACCTCTCGATCAACGAGACGCTGCCGCGCTCGGTGCTGACGCACGGCACGACGATTGCGACCACGCTGTCGCTGCTGCTCCTCGCCGGTGAAGTGATCCGGCCGTTCGCGTGGGTCATGTCGTTCGGCATCTTCACGGGCACGTTCTCCTCGATCTACATCGCGGCGCCGGTGCTGCTGTGGATCGAGAAGCGCTGGCCGGGCGAGGACGCGCGCGGAGCACGGACGTTCGGGACGCGGGCCCCGGCGGGGGCGCCGCAGTTTGCGCCCGCGACAGCGACGTCGCCGCCGTCGCCCCGTACCCCGCAGCCCACACGCTAGTCGACAC
>DATBFV010000230.1:0-20630 GCA_036558345.1 Gemmatimonadales bacterium
ACGCCGACGTTGTCGAATGTGACGGCGAGTGCGCAGGTCAACATTCCTTGAACCAAGGGGACGAGGGTACGGCCATGAACGGAAGTCCGATGTATCGCAACGAGCGCGGTGTGGCGTTGGTGGTGGTACTGCTGGTGGTCCTGGCAGTGGCCGCCATCGCGGCCGGCGCGGCGTTGCTCAGCTCGAGTACCGGGTTGATCGACAAATACCATACGCGGCTGAGTACTCTCGAGACGGCGGCGGATGCGGGACTCGAAGAAGTCCGGTCCGCGGTCAACGCGAACAAGACCATTTACCCTGATACGGGCTTCCGCGCGATCGAAAACGGCGTCGCCGTCTATGATGCGGGCGGAGCGGTCATTCCCGGTCTCAAGCGCTGGAGCTATCTCGGCCCGATCGGTGCGACGTCCGGCCAGTACGGCGTGTACGGCAGCGTCGTCACCGTGGTCCAGGATGCGCAGGGCAATAACGTCGTGCGGCGCGGCGAGATCTTCCAGGAGAGCTTCGCCAAATACGCCTACTTCACCAACGTCGAAGGCTCGATCCAGTTCGCCGCGGGCGACCAGCTGTTCGGCCCGGTGCACAGCAACGACAAGATCAACATTGCCTCGGGCAGCCCGGGTCCCACATTCTGGGGTCCGCTCGTAACGGCGAAGACGATCAGCAACCGCTCCAACGGCAATTACAAGCAGGGGTACACGGAGAACGGTCCGACGATTCCGTTCCCCCAAACCGCCGACCTGTCCAAGTTGCAGTCGCAGGCCACCGCCGGAAACATGGCGTTCGTCAGCACGACTTCCGGTCTGGCGGGCCAGGCCACAACGCGCATCGAGTTCACCGCGCGCGATCTGAACGGTGACGGCGACTCGACGGACGACAACGAAGGGTTCATCAAGGTGTACCAGGTTACGAACGCGGCGAACGTGTGGTGGGTCATGGCGGACACCAACAGCTACGGTGCGGCGTCGCCCAACGGCGGCGTGCGCAACTCCCCGAACTGCGGGCACGTCAACACCAACGCGGCCACGTCGAACCATCCAGCGGGTGGATTCGTGACGTTCGAGGATCACGCCACTGCGCCCGCCATTGCGGCCGATAACAAGGCGAATGCGCCGGGCCAGACGGGTGCCGGCATTGTGCGGCGGTGCTATCTCGGCGGCTCGGACAGCCTCTATGGCGCGTCGGCATTCGGGGCGGCCAAGCAGTTCCCCACGAACGGCGTCGGCGACGACGCGCGCGGCCGCTGGTTGCCCTGGCCGGGGGCCGTCAGCCCGTTGATTCCCGCGTCGAACCGCGATCGCGCCTACCTGTGGCCAATCAGCCGCACGCTCAACCCCAACTACAAGGGCGTCATCTACGTCACGGGGAAGGTGGCGATCAGCGGCCGCGTGCGTGGTCAGACGACGTTGGCGGCATCGGACAACATCATCATCGCCGATGACCTGACCTATATGACGAACCCCGGCTCGAGCGTGCAGTGCAATGCGACCGCGCGCGACATGCTGGGGCTGTTCAGCGGCACCGACGTGGTCGTGGCGGATAACCTGATCAACGATCCCATCGCCGGCATTCCGGCTGGCTCGAACGTGACGTGGGACGAAACGCCGGACGAGTTCATCCACGCTGTCATCCTTGCGTTGAGCAACTTTACCGTGGAGAACTACAACCAGGGTCCGACCAATTTCGAAAGCTGCGGCGGCACGGCGTGGGGTCGCGGCTGTCTGTTCCTCACCGGTGGCGTCATTCAGTACCAGCGTGGCGCCGTCGGCACGACGGGCGGTACCGGTAACCTGAAGCGGTATTCGTACGATGCCTGCGCCGCCGCGAACCCGCCGCCGTATTTCCCGACGACGGGCCACTTCGCGCGCGGTCATTATTACGAGGTGGAACCCACAGGATTCAACATCAGCACTTACTGGGCGTTGTTGCACTAACGCTCACCGCAGAACTCACCGCTCCCTGCGCGCACAGTCGGCGCGCAGGGAGCGCGTGTTTTTTCGATGCCGCGCGCGTTCGTTGGATGCCCGATCCAAAGAGGCTGTTCTTAGGTTGTCGCCATGTCCCAGCGCGAGCGTGGCGGACACTCTCTGGTCGAGCTCCTGGTCGCCATCACGATCCTGAGCTTTGGCCTGCTCGGCCTGGTCGCGAGCGTCGGACTGATCGCTCGCCTCCTCGGGCAGGCCCGGCTCACTGAGCGTGTGGCCGCGTTTGCCCGTGGCCGCGTCGAGCAACTGCGTGTGGATGCGTGCACGCGCGCCGCGGCGGCAGGCGTGGAGGAGCTCCGGCTCGGAGCGACTGGGTCCGTGGTCGCATCGAATCGCTGGACCGTGTCCCGCGACGGCGCGTACGCCCATATCATCGTGACGACCTCTCAAACGACCCGGCCTGCCGCGCTGCGCCGCCTGCAATTGGTCTCGGACGTCATATGCTGAACGCGCGCGGGGTTACCATGCTCGAGATGCTGATCGCGCTAACGCTGTTCGGCGTCGTGGCGCCGATTGCGACCACGATCCTGGTGCGCACGCTGCGGGCGTACTCGCGCCAGACCCGGCAGATCGACGAACAGCAGCAGCGGCGTGCGCTGACGACGGTGCTGCCGGCAGAGCTGCGCGCGCTCGACGCCGCGGATGGCGACATCGGGGCAATGTCCGAGACCGCGATCGACCTGCGCGGTAGTCGCTGGCTGGGTGTCACCTGTAGCGCGCTGACGAGCGCCCCCCCCGCGGGCGACCCCGGCCTGCTGGCGGTAACGATGCGGCGCCGGCTGTTCTTCGGGGTTCGCGACATCGATGCGCAAACGGACTCCGTCCTGATCTATGACGCTGGGGCGACCATGGGCCGTGACCCTTGGCGACCGGGACAAGTCGGCGGCGTGGCGCCGGCAACCTGTGACGACGGCGAGCCTGGTGTCCGCCTGCGCATCGCCATGGATCCGACAGACGGGCGGGCCTTCACGCAACTGCGGCGAGCAATCGGCCTCCCGCTGCGGGGCTTCACCCGCGTGCAGTACCGGCTGTATCGGCCGGCCGGGGATAGCGGTTGGTACGTCGGCATTCAGGAGGCGGGCGGAGGACTCCAACCGCTGGCGGGACCGCTGCTGCGCAGCGGATTCGAGCTTCGATACGTCGATGCTGATGGTATTGCCACCGTCGATCCCCGGCGTGTGGCGCGAATCGATGTCTGGCTGCGTTCCGCGAGCGGCGCAGACAGTTTCCGGACCACCGTAGCCCTCCGGAACAATCGACGCCTTCCCCAATGACGAGCCGCGAGCCACGCGAGCAGGGCATGGCGCTCGGCCTTACCCTGTTCGTGCTGAGCGTAACCGGCGTGCTGGTCGCGATCGCGTTCGCCGTCGCGATTCCCGAGCATCGGATTGGAACCGGAGCCGTCTGGCGCGAGGAGGCCTTTGGGGACGCGGAGGTGAAGTTGATCTCCCACTTGCGCCAGTGGCCCCGCGGAACCATTCCGGACACTTCGGCTGTGCACCGCCTCGGCCCCGATCTCTTCCTGATCGACGAGACAGGCATGAGCCCGGGGAGAAGTGGGGGCCAGCGGCGCCTCGGTCTGTTGGTTCGGCTGGAGCAGCCGGCCCTGAACCTGACGGGCGCCGTCGCAACCGCGGAATCCGGATTCCAGGCCGGCGACTCCAGCGATATCGTGCCGCCGGGGTGGAGCGATTGCACCCCGGTGGACAGCCTCGGGGTCCTGCAAGAGCCCAAAGGGGCCCCCGATCCACAGCCAGATCCCTTCACCGTAGCCAACGATATGGATGCTGATGTGACACTGCCGGGAGGCGCGTACGAGCCTGGCCCCGTCACCTTGGATGGCCGTTGCGATCGATCGGCCCCCACGAACTGGGGGGACGGGTTGTCCCCGCTGAACCCGTGCGGCGACTACCGGCCGGTCGTCCGCATTGCAGGACCGGCCAATATTCGCGGTGGGCAGGGGCAGGGCATCCTTCTTGTGGAAGGCGATCTCACTGTGACAGGTCCCTTCCAGTTCGACGGAATCGTCATCGTCCGAGGTGTGCTGACGACAACCGGGGCCGATACGCTGAGCCGCACCTTTTGGGGCGGTGTCATTGCTGGCCGGGTTCAAGGCGCCAACCAGTTCACGTATTCCAAGTGCTCAATCGATAAGGCTTTACGCGCTGCCGCCCGACCCAAACCGCTGGCATCGCGGGCGTGGGGAGAGCTATTCAGCTGGCCGTAAGTCTAGGCCAGCAAATTAGTTGTTCCGTTGCCTCTCAAGTTGGTTCGAGGCTTGACAGGATAAGGGGCGGGCCATACTGTAGTTTGCCCTCGACCCCCTTCTCTCAACAGAAACGGGACCATGGCCCTTTTTGGCTTATTCGGCGGCAAGAAGACGTCAGTGGGGCTCGACATTGGGTCCGGTATCATCAAGCTCGTCGTGGTGGACCACGGCGGGAGCGAGCCGGAGCTAACCAAAGTCGCGACCACTGAAGTTGCGCCGGATGCCATCGTCGAAGGTGAAGTCATGGACCCCGGGCTTGTTTCGGAAGCCATTCGGGGTTTGTTCGAGGCCGCGGGCGTCAAGCGGAAATCTGTGGTGACTGCTGTTGGTGGTCGCGACGTGATTGTCAAGAAGATTCAGATGGACCGGATGAAGGAGGCGGATGCGCGTGAGGTGATCCGCTGGGAAGCCGAGCAACACGTGCCGTTCGACATGGCGAACGTGGAACTCGACTTTCAGATCCTCGATCCGGACGCCGAAGGCATTCAGATGAACGTCCTGCTCGTCGCGGCAAAGCGCGAGCTCGTCGAAAGCCGGGTCGGGTTACTCGGCGAAGCCGGTCTTGCTCCCTCCATCATCGATGTCGATGCGTTCGCGATTCACAATGCCTTCGAGCTGAATCATCCCGATGCCATGCAGGGCGTCGTGGGGCTGGTCAACATCGGTCACGAAGTCACGAACGTGAATATCCTCGAGGATGGCGTTCCCGTTCTGACGCGTGATCTCTCGGTTGGGACGCGGCGCTTCCGCGAGGACCTGCAGCGTGAAAAGGGTGTGGCGAGTGACGAAGCCGAGCGAATCATCCAGGGCACCGCACAGCACCCCGATCTCGCCGGCTATGTGAGCGCGCGCGGCGAAGAGATTGCGGTCGGCGTCGAGCGCGCGGCGGCTTTTCTCGCGACTGCGTCGCGCTCGGCCGGCGGCCTCTCGCGCGTGTACACGACCGGTGGCGGCGCCCGGATCCCCGGCCTCAACGACGTGCTCGGCGCCCGGCTCAAGGTGCCGATCGAGCTGGCCAATCCGGTGCAGCGGCTGCGCGTGAAGGATGACGTGTTCGAAACGGTTCCGGTGGACGAAGTGGCTCCGCTGCTCATGCTGGCCGTCGGACTCGCGCTGAGGCGCGCCGCATGATTGAGATAAATCTACTTCCGGGAACCAAGAAGGCCGCCAAGGGCGGTCCGGGTCTGCAACTGCCCGACTTCAAGGCCCTCCTCGCGCAAATCAAAGATCCGTGGCTGATCGGCGCAGTGGCCGCGTGGGTGTTGGTGGGTGGTGGCGGTGCCCTGCTCTTCATCACGGAGCGGGCGCGGCTCGCCGCCGCTGAATCACGTCTCGAGGCGGTTCGGACGGAGAAGCGTCGCTACGACATCGTAATCGCGCAGAAGCGCCAGGCCGAGAAGATCCGCGATTCGCTGTTTTATGAGATCGCCGTGATCCGAAATATCGACGCGGACCGCTATATCTGGCCGCACGTGCTCGATCAGACGACCAAAGCGTTGCCGCCCTACACCTGGATCACCAGGGTCGCGGGGGTGGGCTCCACGACGGGTCCGGCAGCGCCGCCGCCATCGAGCGCCGGCGCCGCCACGGCGGCACGTCAGGATACGAGCGGCACGCCTCCGGTGGTCGTCTCGATCGATGGTCGGACGGTGGACATCCAGGCGTACACCACGTTCCTCCGGCAGTTGGCGGCGTCGCCGTGGTTTACGGACGTGACCCCGGCGAGCTCGCAGACGGTGATCGAGTCGGATCGGCCGGTCACCGCGTTCAATGTGACGGTCCGCTATCGCGTGGCCGACTCGATCTACATTCGCACGGTTCCGATCGTGCAAGCGGTGAGGTAGCCAATGGCGTTCGGTTTGCCGACCGACCAACGCGGTCAGATCATGGCGCTCCTCGTGCTCGTGGCGCTCGCGGGCGGCTATCTCTTCTGGAGCAAGGTGCATCAGCCGTCGATCGCGCAGATTAGCGCGGCCAACGCGGAATCCGACAGCCTCGAAAGCGAAGTCGAGGCCGCCAAGCGCGATTTGGCGAGCGGCAGCCTGGAAGATCTGCGTCGCCACGTCGAGGAGTATCAGGGATCGCTCGAGCTGATGCGGCGCCTCGTGCCCGAGCGGAATGAGGTTCCCACGCTGATCGACGACATCTCCACGAAGGCCAAGGTGCGCGGCGTGACGGTCGGCAAGATCCAGCCCCTGCCTCCCGAGCCTGGCTCACCGTTCGACGTCTATCGCTATCGGCTCGAAGTCTACGGCCACTACGATCAATTGGGCGAGTATCTGGCGGATATCGCGTCGCTGCCGCGGATCGTCGTGCCGGAGGACATCGCGCTATCGCCGGCGTCGGGGCAGGCGCAGAGGCTGCTGGCCGACACCGCCGGCGCGTTGCTGCTCGCGGAGTTTTCCCTTCGGACCTTCGTGAAGTCCGCGGGCCCGCCGCCCGGAACACGGCCCGCCGGAGCGCCTCGTGCGCGCAATTAGCCTCGCGGTCGTGCTGCTCGCGCTGGCCGGCACGGCGGCGGCTCAGGACACGACCCGCGCGGCGACGTTGCTGCGCGAGGTTTTTGCGTACGAGGGCGGCGGGCGCGATCCGTTCATGTCGTTGCTGAAATCGGGCGACGTACGGCCGCTGATCTCCGACTTGAAGCTCACGACCGTGGTGTACGATGGCCGCTTTGCCTCGCGCAGCGTCGCTGTGCTGCGTGACATCACGAATCGCCGCATCTATCGGGTGAAAACGGGCGACATCATCGGGCGCCTGAAGGTGACGCAGATCCGGCCCCGGGAAGTCGTATTCACCGTGCAGGAATTCGGTTTCGAGCGTCAGGAGACCCTGTCGCTCGCCAAGCAGGAGGAGACGCCATGAAGGCTCTGTTGCTCCTTGCGGCCTTGTTCGCGACTGTCGCTCCCGGGGCCCTTGCCGGGACGGCAGCTCGCGACGGGGAAGTCCGCAGCGTGAGTGTGCTTCCGTCGGCCGGCAAGGTCGAAATCGTCATCGACCTGCAGGGCGCCGCGGTGGTCCAGGACTTCACGCTCGCCAACCCCGCACGGCTCGTCATCGATCTCCAGGGCACGCGTCTCACGGCGCCGGTCACGCTGTACGACGGCCAGAACCGTGGCGGCGTCCGCAATGTGCGCTACGCGCAGTTCAAGCCTGACGTCGTGCGCGTCGTGATCGATCTCGACGCCTTGAAGGACTATCAGGTGGAGAAGGCTGCCGGTCAGGTGCGCGTGCGCATCGGGACCGAGCGCGGCGCGTTCGCCGCCTGGTCGAGCACCACGGTGCCGACGGCGGCTGTGGCGATGCGCGCGCCGGCGCGAGAGCACGCGGATGAAGTACCCGTTTCGATGGCGACGACCACCGGCCTCGATCAGGCCGCCAGGGTGACGACGCCGACGCCGGCGCAGCCGATGTCGATCGACGAATACCTCGCCCGGCACCGCGTCGATGCCGCGCAGTCGCAGGCGCCGCGTATCACGGTGCAGTGGGACAACGCCGGCATCGAGGACGTGATCGCCGGCTTCGCGGCGTTCAGCGGCCGCACGATCATTCTGGGCAAGGACGTGAAGGCCACCGTCACCGCCGAAATCAAGAATCAGCCATGGGACCTGGCGATGAACGCCGTGCTGCAATCGCAAGGCCTCGCCGTGAAGACGTTGCCAGGTGGCATCCTGACCGTCGTCAGCCAGGTCGAGCTCGCACGCGCGGACTCGACGGTTCCGATCGAGACGCGGCTCGTGCGCATCAACTACGCGAAGGCGACGTCGCTCGTGCCGTCGGTCCTTTCGATTCTCACGAAGCGCGGCGCCGCCGTGGCCGACTCGACCAGTAACGCGCTCGTGATCACTGAGGTCAGCTCGCGCATCGACGAGGTCGTGGAATTCGTGAAGGGCCTCGACCAGCGGACGCCGCAGGTGTCGATCCAGGCAAAAATCATCTTCGTCGATCGCACGGACGTCGAAGAGCTCGGGGTCAAATACGACCTCGGCACGACGAACCAGTTCTTTAACAAGCTCGTGCAGCGTCCCGATCCGCGCACCGCCAAGCCGGTGGATACCGACCTGGACGGTGTGCCCGACGCGCTCGTGCCGACGGAGAACTTCCCGGCCAACCAGAACGTTGTGGCGCTGGGCGGCAACTCGCTGTCCGCGCTCGGGAACGCGAGCCAGGAGGTCGTGAATCCGGCGCTCGACCTGATCTTCTCGACGGCGATCGGCAACTTCGACCTCACCACCTTCGTGCAGGCCCTGCAGCGCGTCGAGCTCGCCGACATCCAGGCCGAGCCGACGATCACGACGCTCGACAACCGCCAGGCCGAGATCCTGGTCGGCGATCGCGTGCCGATTCGCGTGATCGACGTGAGCGCCGTGAACACCGCGGGCGGCGGCCAGGGCGGTCAGAACGTGCCGCGCGCGACGGTGAGCTTCCAACAGACCGGCATCAATCTGCGCGTCACGCCGCACGTCACCGGTACGCGCCAGATCCTGATGGAAGTCCACGCGGAGCGCTCGAACGTGCGGCCCGCGGCGGTGGACATCGGCTACACGTTCCAAACGCAGCAGGCGGACAACCAAATCCTCGTGTCGGACGGCGAAACGGCCGTAATTGGCGGACTTACGGTGACTGAGGTCACGGTCACCAAGTCCGGAATCCCTTTCCTTGTAGATCTGCCGATCCTGGGCAAGCTGTTCGGATTCACGTCGCAACAGGAAAACCGGCGTGATCTGCTGATTCTGATTACGCCACACATCATCGACGATCTCGTCTCGCCCACCGGGCAGTAAAGCCCGGCCGGCAGAGATGGCGGAGAGAGTAGATATGCGGCTGGTCAGACGGAGTTCCGCGGTCCTGTACATTGGCGCGCTCGCACTCGCGATCTACGCGTGCGAGACGTCGCGCCGTATTGGCGGCGTCCAGCCCGACACCCAGTCGCCCACGATCGACCTCACGAACACCGCGGGCGATACGCAGGACATCGCGGGTGGGCTGCGCTTCAACGTACAGGCGAACGACAATCTCGGTCTCAAGACCATCGATCTGACGTTCAGCGGCGGTCTGATCGGCCAGCTCGACACGCTCTTCACCGCCGAAGTCAAGAACTACAACGTCGGACATACGTTGGCGTTCGGGGCCAGCTCGGGCGCCGGCGGTCTCATTCAGATCGTCGGCCGCGCGGTGGACGGCAACGGCAACTTCGCCGAAGACACGATCTTCATCTTTCTGTCGAACGTGCAGGCGCTGCGGGTGCGGCTGGTGCTGCCGTCGCCGGGCGCGCTCGCATCCACAGGCAAGGGCATCCCGGTCGACATCATCGCCGTGCAGGCAGGCGGAATCGCGAAGATCGGCTATCTCGTCTCGCCGGCGAACGCCGTCACCAATCCGACGGCACCGCCCACCGACTCGATCGTGTACACCTCGCCGTATGCCGACTCGGTGGAGTACGTGGACACGCTGGTGGTCGTGCCCTCGAGCGGGACGTTCAACATCATCGGATTCGCCGAAGACTCGGCCGGCCGGCGCGGCTTCAGCAGCGTCGTCACCGTGACGATTCAGTCGGTCGCCACGGACAACACGCCGCCGACCGTCGCGCACCGCGTCGCTTCACGCGTCGAAGTGGACGACACCATTCACGTCCGCGCGCAAGACCCGAGTGCGATCGCCTGGATCGGCTTTGAGGTCGATACCAACGGCGTGCGCATGAAGTTCGATACCGTGAACGTCGCCGCGGGGAATTTGAGCGACATCACGCGCCACTTCTCGCTCGGGCTGCAAGGGTTGAATCCGTTGCCGCGCTACATCGCCGTTAAGGGATATGCCTGCGATGCCGCGGTGGCCCGCAACTGCTCATTCACGAACAGCACGACGCTGATTCCAAGCGCGCCGGTGCAGTCGGGCGCGACCCGCGGCTCTAAGACGACTGGTTCTCAGGTGCCCATGGCACCGCAGGCGTTGATCGACACGATCGTGGTCGTCGCGGGGATCACGCGCGCCTTGCCGTTCGGCGGTCGCATCGCCGACGCAATCTTCAACGGCAACGACTCGAGCCTGTATCTCACGAACCCGACGCTCTCGCGCGTCGAGATCTTCCAGGTCGCGAACACGTCGTTCGTGAACAACGGAATTCCGACCGGCGGCCCGGTGCCCTGGGGCATCGCCCTGTGGCCACGCGATACGCTGGGCAACTACGGCGACTCGGTCGTCGTCGCGAACTCGGGCGGTCTGGAGCTGTCGATCATCGACGTCCGGCCCGGCGTGCGCCGGCTCGTGTGGCGCCAGGATCTGCCGGACTATCTGGTCGAGACGTACAAGGTGCTGCTCTCGCCGTTGCGCGAGCAGATCATTCTGTACGATCTGTCGGACCGCCCGCAGTACGTCGGCACCGTGTGTCGCGTCGTGACCGGCACGCCCAATTGCCATGCGGACTCGATCTTCGCGATCTATTCCACGACGCCGACCATCAGCCAACCGGCGCCATTTGCCGGCAAGGCGACGCTCCGCATGGAGAAGTTGATCAACACGAGCGATACGACGCAGCTGTTCGGTCACTTTTTCTGGGAGCTGGCGGGCGACACGACGCTGGTCGATGACGGGCGCGACACGCTTCGTATCGCCATCCGGCGCGGCCGTCCGTACAACCAGCAGAAGGTCATTCTCACCGCGTGCGCCGGCGTGACCGTCGATCTCGCCGCGTTCGGCCTCGGCGACACGACCTACGTCCGGAACTCCGGAAACTTCACGCACGCGATCATGGGTGAAGGCGGAAACGTGGGCAGCCAATTCGCCCGCGTGATCGGCTATACCACCAAGGCGCGGCTGACTCACAACAATCCGATGGCCGTCCCGTGCGTCACCGGCGGTGACACGACGATTGGCATCTTCACATCCGATTCCGGCGAGAACCATCTGGACCAGGGCATGACGCCCGCGGTCGATGTCAGCGACTTCATCAGCAACAGCGGCGTCAACATCCATTCTGTCGCCACGAACTTCAACGGCGGCACGAACCTGGTGCGCGCGGACTCGATCTACTTCCTCGACGAAGGCATGAAGGTCAAAGGCACCGTGCCGGCGCCAACTGGCGCGTTCGGCATGGACATGAACTACAACCACAACTTCCTGGCAGGCTCGCCCGGCACGCCCACGTTCGGCGGCAGCGGGAATGTGAACGACCGCATCGCGTTTTCGGCCCGCGCCGACGGCAACATCGACGTGTGGGATACGTTCTTCTATAATCAGATCGGCACGATCGTCGTGCGTGATCCGATCATCGGCCCGCTGCGCGTCGCCCGCAACCGCGCGAACACGCGGCAATGGCTGTTCGGCGTCACCACCGCCGGTCTCGTCCTGATCGAGTTGCCGGTGATTACGAATCCGAATCCATCGAAACCGATGTGGGGACCGCCGTTGCCGATCAGGTGAGGCCGGGCGCGGCAGGGCCCGGGAAGCGACACGCCGAGCCCGACGCACGTCGGGCTCGGCTGTTAATGGGAGGCGATAGAATCAGGCTATGACGTTCAGGTTCACGACGGCCGGCGAATCACACGGCAGGGGCCTGGTGGGGATTCTGGAAGGGATCCCGGCTGGCCTCGCCATCTCCGCCGCCGACGTGGACGTCGAGCTGAAGCGCCGCCAGGGCGGTTACGGCCGCGGCGCCCGCATGAAAATCGAATCCGATCACATCGAGTGGCTGTCCGGCGTGCGCGCCGGCGAGACGCTCGGTTCCCCCATTGCCATGCTGATCTGGAACCGCGACTGGGAGCACTGGCAGGACGTCATGGCCCCCGAGGCCGATGCGAATCCCGATCCGCAGGGGCGGCGTCGCCAGGTCACGCGACCGCGCCCCGGCCACGCCGATCTCGCCGGGTCACTCAAATACGATCGCACCGATGCGCGCGATATCCTGGAGCGGGCCAGCGCGCGGGAAACAGTGGCCCGGGTGGCGTGCGGGGCGGTGTGCAAGAAACTGTTGCGCGAGTTTTCAATCGAAATCGGCTCATACGTGGCTGAGCTTGGGGGCGTTGTCGCAACGCACCACTCCCCACTCCCTACTCCCCTGAATGAAGCCGCCGATCAAAGCCCGGTCCGTTGCCTGGATAGGGAAGCCGAGGCCGAAATGATCAGGCGGATCGATGCCGCCAAGGCCGCCGGTGACACCCTCGGCGGCGTCGTCGAAGCCGTGGCGCTCGGCGTCCCGGTGGGCCTTGGGTCGCACGTGTCATGGGATCGCAAGCTGGACGGCCGGCTCGCGCAGGCTCTGATGTCGATTCCCGCCGTGAAAGGCGTGGAGCTCGGGCTTGGGTTCGAGGCAGCGCGCCGCAAAGGATCGGAAGTGCACGATGAGATCTTGCCGGGCTTCTCGCGCGCCACCAATCGCGCGGGCGGCACCGAGGGCGGCATGACGACCGGCGAGCCGCTGGTGCTGCGCGTCGCGATGAAGCCTATCTCGACGTTGATGTCACCGCTCAAGACCGTCGACCTCAAGACGGGCGGACCCGCGCAGGCGCAGTCGGAGCGCTCCGATGTGACGGCCGTGCCCGCAATGGGCGTGATCGCCGAAGCGATGCTCGCAATCGTGCTGACCGATGCGCTGCTCGAGAAATTCGGCGGTGACGCGCTGAGCGAGACGAAGCGCAACTACGAGAGCTACATCGCGCAGGTGCAGACACGCACCAAAAGCAAACCCAATGTTCCCCCGCTCCGCATCGTAGAGCGGGGCTCCGGGGGTGAGGACGGGGGTGCGGCGTGAAAAAGCATATCGTGCTCGTGGGTCTTCCTGGGGCAGGCAAAAGTGCGGTCGGCAAAATGGTGGCCGAGCGATTGCAGACCGGGTATGTCGATATCGACAGCATTCTGATTCGCAAAGAGGGCAAGCCGATCGAGATGATCTTCGCGGAGAAGGGTGAGCCGGCGTTTCGCGAGATGGAACGGAAGGAAGTCGACGCGGCGCTCGGCAACGAGCCCGCCGTGATCGTGCCGGGCGGCGGCTGGGCCGCGCAGCCGGGTCAGCTCGATGCCGCAAGACCTCGCGGGTACTTCGTTTATCTCAAGGCGCGTGCCGAAGTGACAGCAGGCCGTGCCGAGTCGTCGGGAACCCGGCCCGTTTTGATGGGTGAAGATCCGGTAACACGCATGCGCGAGTTGTATCGGACACGTGATCCATATTACGCCAAAGCGGATGCGGTGGTGTTGACCGAGGCGAAAAGTCTGGAAAACGTGGCAGCCGAGGTCCTGAAGCTTGCGCAAACGAGCGCGGGTTGGTAAAGATGCAACCCCACTCGGCGGCAAAGCGGCTATGCGTCTATTTGACCAAAGGTTGATAGGTGCCCGATAACGAAGAAGAAGTGAAACCAAAAAAGAAGAGAGCGCCGCGAAAGAAAAAAGTCGCGGACGAGTCTCTCCCGACGCCGGAGACTGAAGAGACCGACGCCGCTCCTGTGAAGGGCGGCGCGCTCGTCATTGTCGAGTCCCCGACGAAAGCCAAAACGATCGGGAAATACCTCGGCAAGGGCTACACGGTCAAAGCGACCGTGGGGCATTTGCGCGACCTGCCGAAGCGAGAGCTCGGTGTGGACGTCGACAATAACTTTGCGCCCAAATACGTCACTATTAAAGAAAAGGCGAAGACACTCGCCGAGATCAAGAAGGCGGCCAAGGCTGCCGACAGTGTGCTCCTGGCGACCGATCCGGATAGAGAAGGGGAAGCGATAGCTTGGCACGTCGCGTCCCAGTTGAACGGAAATGGGAAAATCCGGCGTGTGCTGTTCCACGAGATCACCAAAGACGCAGTCTCCGAAGCCCTGGCCAATCCGCTCGACATCGATCAGCGCAAGGTAGACGCGCAGCAGGCGCGCCGGGTGCTCGATCGGCTGGTGGGCTACAAGGCCTCGCCTGTGCTCTGGAAGAGCATCAAGACCGGCCTTTCGGCGGGACGCGTGCAGACCGTCGCCCTACGCCTGATCATCGAGCGCGAGGAAGAGATCCGGAAGTTCGTCCCGCAGGAGTACTGGACCATCGCCGCCGATCTCGAAAAAGACGGCCAGCCGTTCCAGGCACGGCTCCAGAAGCTGGGCGGGCACAAGCCCGAGATCAAGAACGAACAAGACGCCAAGGCGATCGTCGCCGAGGTCGAAAAGCTGCCCTTCGTGGTCACCGACGTCTCGACGGGCGAACGCCGCCGCAAGGCGCCGGCGCCGTTTACGACATCCACCATGCAGCAGGAAGCCGCGAAGCAATTGGGCTTCTCGGCGGGGCGCACGATGCGTGCGGCGCAGAAGCTGTATGAGGGCGTGGAGCTCGGGGATCAGGGATCGGTGGGTTTGATCACCTACATGCGAACCGATTCCGTGCGGGTGTCAGACGCCGCGATCAAGCAGGCGCGCGAGTACATCAACGCGCAGTTCGACAAGCGCTACCTGCCCGACCAGCCGAACGAGCACAAGGGCGGCCGCGGCTCGAAGGTGCAGGGCGCGCACGAGGCCATCCGGCCCACCGAAGTGGGACTCAAGCCGGAAGACCTCAAGAAGTATCTCGAGCGCGACCTCTTCAAGCTCTACCAGCTGATCTGGCGGCGCTTCCTCGCCTCGCAGATGAATCCCGCGATTTACGAGGCGACCAAGGTCGACTTCGATCTCGCCAACGGGAAGTTCCTGTTCCGGGCCACGGGCTCGCGCGTCGTGTTCGACGGCTACCACGCGCTCTACAGCGAAGCGCACGAGGCCGAGGACGCCAAGACGCTCGACAGCCTCGAGCCGATCCCGGTGCTCAAGCAGGGCGACCGCGCTACCCTCAAACAAGTCGTGCCCAGCCAGCATTTTACCGAGCCGCCGCCACGCTACAGCGAGGCGAGCCTGGTGAAGGAGCTGGAGCGCCTCGGCATCGGGCGCCCGTCCACGTATGCCGCGATCATCTCGACGCTCCGGACGCGCTGGTACGCCACCGCCAAGGACCGCCGCTTCCATCCGACGCCGCAGGGCGAGACCGTCTGGAAGGTGCTAAAGCGCTCCTTCCCCGAAGTCTTCGAAGTCGGATTTACGGCGCAGATGGAGAACGAGCTCGACAAGATCGAGGAAGGCGACATCGCGTGGCAGGACGTGCTCGGCGAATTCTGGAAGCCGTTCAACCTCGCGCTCGAGGCGGTGGACATCAACAAGATCATCCACGAGGTGCACGATCTGTCGGGCGTCGCGTCGGAGAAGTGTCCCAAGTGCGGCAGCCCGCTCGAAGTGAAGAGCGGCCGGTTTGGACCGTACATTGCGTGCGTGCGCTACGCGACCAAGGAGTGCGACTACTCGCGCTCGATCAAGAAGGACAAGGTGCCCGACCGGCCGTCGGACGAGATCTGCAAAGAGTGCGGCGCGCCGATGGTGATCAAGACCGGCCGCTTCGGCGAGTTCCTCGCCTGCACGCGCTACCCCAAGTGCAAGTACACGCAACCCGTGCCGCTCGGCATCAAGTGTCCCAAGTGCGGCACCGGCGACCTCGCCGAGCGCCGGACCAAGCGCGGTCGCACGTTCTACGGTTGCTTGCGCTATCCCGATTGCGATTATTCCACCTGGAACAAGCCGGTGGCCGTCGAGTGCCCGAATTGCCACTTCATCGGGATGGAAGAGATCAAGTCGAAGAGCACGGGAGAGACCACACGCAAGTGCCTGAAGTGCGGACACCAGATCGCGGTGGAATCCGAAAGCGCCGAGGCGGAGGAAGTCGCGTCGTAGCCGTCATCGGCGGCGGGCTCGCCGGCTGCGAGGCCGCCTGGGCCCTGGCGGAACGTGGCGTGAAGGTCACGCTCCACGAGATGCGCCCCGTGAAAACGACACCGGCGCATCAGAGCGACAGACTCGCCGAGCTGGTCTGCAGCAACACCTTCAAATCGGTCGAACCCACGCACGCGCACGGCCTGCTCAAGGCCGAGATGCGGATGCTTGGCAGCATCGTATTGCAAGCGGCGGACGAGGCGCGGATTCCGGGCGGCAGCGCGCTCGCGGTCGATCGCGTCGTCTTTGCGACCCGCGTGCAAGAGCGCGTGCTGAGTCATCGGAACATCACGCTGCTGCGCGGCGAGGTGACTGACCTGCCGTCGCCGGGGATCGTTGCAACCGGTCCGCTGACATCGGATGCGCTCGCGACGACCATCGCCAAGCGCCTGAGCGTCGAGTCGCTCGCCTTCTACGACGCCATCGCGCCGATTATCTCCGCCGATTCGCTCGATCTCGATCGGCTGTTCAAGCTCTCGCGCTACGGCAAAGGCGGGGGCGACGACTACTGGAACGCCGCATTCACCAAAGAGGAGTACGAAGGGTTCGTCGCGGCGCTGCTCGCGGGCGAGCAGTACGTGCCCCCTCCGGGGCATGAGTGGGACAAAGTCCCGTACTTCGAGGGCTGCCTGCCGGTCGAAGAGATGGCGGGGCGGGGACCGGAGACGCTGCGATTCGGGCCGATGAAGCCGGTCGGGCTCGTCGATCCGAAGACGGGCCGCGAGCCGTACGCCGTCGTGCAGCTCCGTCAGGAAGACCGCGCGGCCCAGATGTGGAACCTCGTGGGATTCCAGACCCGCCTGAAGACCGGCGCGCAGCAGCGAATCTTCCGGACGATCCCGGGTTTGGAGAACGCGGACTTCCTGAGGTTCGGCAGTATCCACCGGAACACGTATCTCAACGCGCCGGCGGCACTGAGCCCGCACCTCGCTGCCAAAGACGATTCCATGCTGTTGTTTGCGGGCCAGCTCACGGGCGTCGAGGGCTACACTGAATCGGCGGCCACGGGAATCGTGGCCGGGATAAATCTCGCGCGCATGCTCGCGGGCGAAGAGCCCGTCATTCCACCTTCCACGACCATGCTGGGCGCGTTGTATCGCTACCTGCGGGAGACCGGGCCCAAACGCTTCCAGCCGATGAACGCGAACTTCGGCCTGATGGAACCCTTAGAGAATGGGCCAAAGGACAAGTTCAAGAAGAAGGAAGCCCTGGCGCAGCGGGCCCTGACACACATGGAGGAATTCGCTCGGCATGCAAGAGATCACCGAGTTTCTCACGTTTCTTGAGAAAGAGCGCCAGGACTCGCCGCATACTGTAAAAGCATACGATCGCGACCTGAGAGCCTTCGCAGCTTTTTGTCAGGACTACTACGGCGGGCCATGGACCTGGGCCGGCGTCGATCGCCTCGCCGTGCGCGGCTTTCTCGCGGCGGAGCAACGCCGCGGATTAGCCAAACGCTCGATGGCGCGCGCGCTGTCGGCGCTGCGCACATTCTATCGCTTCCTGAACTCCACGAAGGGACTCGAGGTCAATCCCGCGCGCGCGGCGCGAACCCCCAAGCTCGGCCGCACGTTACCGAGCTACTTGAACCGGGCCGAAGTCGAGCTGTTGTTCGCCGACGTAGAAGCGCGCGCGGCAGCCGGCGGCTTCCGCGAAGCACGCGACCTCGCGATGCTCGAGCTGTTCTATTCGACCGGAATTCGGCTGTCGGAGCTCGTGGGACTGAACGACCCCGACGTCGATCTCGTATCGGATCAAGTGAAAGTGCGCGGCAAAGGCAAGAAAGAGCGCATCGTGCCGGTGGGCTCACACGCGACCGCCGCGCTGCGAATGTATCTCTCGTATCGCGACCGGCTGTTCCGCGGTGCGCGAGCGGTGTTCGTCAACCAGCGCGGCAAGCGGCTGACGCCGCGGGGTGTGCAGGTCGCTATGAAGCGATTGTTCGCGGGGCTCGCGCGCGGCAAGAACTTGCACGTACACGCGTTACGACACTCGTTTGCGACGCATCTGCTGGACGCCGGCGCTGACCTGCGCTCGGTGCAGGAGCTACTCGGTCATGCGTCGCTCGCCACCACGCAAGTGTATACTCATACGTCTGTCGAACGACTGAAAAAGGTTTATCACCAAGCACACCCAAGGGCATAGCAACGAATGCTGCCAGTCATACATAGCACCACAATCCTCAGCGTCCGGCGCGACGGGAAAGTCGCGATCGGCGGCGATGGGCAAGTCACGGTCGGCGAGACCGTGATGAAGGCCAACGCGAACAAAGTGCGGACGCTCAAGGGCGGAAAGATCCTCGCCGGCTTTGCCGGCGCGGCGGCGGACGCGTTCACCCTGTTCGACAAATTCGAAGAGAAGCTCGAGCGCTATCCGACCAACCTGCCCCGTGCAGCGGTCGAGCTTGCGAAAGACTGGCGCTCCGACCGCGTACTGCGCCGGCTCGAGGCGCTGCTCGTCGTCGCCGACAAGGAGCATGGCTACGTCATCAGCGGCTCGGGTGAGCTGATCGAGCCGGACGACGGCATTCTGGCGATCGGCTCGGGCGGCACGTATGCGCTCGCCGCCGCGCGCGCGCTGCTCACGTCCACGAAACTCGAACCCGCTGAGATCGTTCGGAAGGCACTGGAAATCGCCGCGGATATATGCGTTTACACCAACTCGCACATCACGGTACTTGAGTTATAGACATGGCCAAAATCACAGAATCGCCCTTGCCGCCAGCGTCACCAGCCCCTTCACCTCCCGCTGCTGAGGAGACGATGCCGTGGCTTGAGGAAATGCCGCCACGCAAGATCGTCGCGGAGCTGGATCGCTACATCGTCGGCCAGGAAGCGGCGAAGAAGGCGGTCGCCATCGCGGTGCGGAATCGCTGGCGCCGGTCGCAGGCGCCGGAAGAAATCCGGGACGAGATCATGCCGAACAACATCATCATGATCGGTCCCACCGGCGTCGGCAAAACCGAGATCGCCCGCCGGCTCGCTCGCCTCGCCGGCGCGCCGTTCCTCAAGGTCGAGGCATCGAAGTTCACGGAAGTCGGCTACGTGGGTCGCGACGTCGAATCGATGGTCCGCGAGCTGGTGGACGTCTCGATCAACATGGTCCGCTCGGAGCGGGAAGACGACGTTTATCCGACGGCGGAGCAGAGAGCTGAGGAACGGTTGCTCGACTTGCTGCTGCCGCCGCTTCCCTCGCCGCCCTCCGGCGCACCTCCGGCGTCTTCCGGCCCTGCTGACCAGGGCCCCGCGGCTCGCCCGCTCTTCGTCGTGTCGAGCAAAGGCGACGTCCAGCCGAAGGTACCGGAGGCCGAGACCGAGCAACAGGAACGGCGCCGCCGCACGCGCGAAAAGCTGCGCCAGCAGCTCAAGGACGGGCAGCTCGAAGAGCGCGACGTCGAGATCGAGGTGCAGCAGCAGAGCTTCCCGATGCTGGAGATGATGCAGCCGCCGCAGGGCATGGAAGGCACGGAGATGAACTTCAGCGAAATGCTGCAGGATCTCATCCCCAAAAAGAAGAAGCGCCGCACGGTACACCTGCACGAGGCGCGCCGCATTCTGGTCGACGAGGAGCTGAAGAAGCTCGTGGACATGGACGACGTCGTGAACGAGGCGCTCGACCGCGTCGAGAATCACGGCGTCATCTTCATCGACGAGATCGACAAGATCACGGGCTCGCGCGGCCAGACGACGGGTCCCGACGTCTCGCGCGAAGGCGTGCAGCGCGACCTGCTGCCGATCGTGGAAGGCTCGACGGTGCAGACGCGCTACGGCTACGTGCGCACTGATCACATCCTCTTTATTGCCGCCGGCGCATTTCACATCGCGAAACCGAGCGACCTGATTCCGGAGTTGCAGGGCCGGTTCCCGATTCGCGTGGAGCTGGGGTCGCTCAGCGAGGCGGATTTCGTCCGCATCATGACGGAGCCCGAGAACGCGCTGACGAAGCAGTACGCGGCACTGGTCGCGGCCGAGGGCGCGACGCTCGAGTTCACGCCCGACGGGGTGAAGGAGATCGCGCGGATCGCGGCCAAGGTGAACGAGCGCATGGAGAACATCGGCGCGCGGCGGCTGCACACCGTGATGACGACGCTGCTGGAGGATGTGATGTTCGAGCTGCCCGACTATCCGTCCAAGCACATCGTGTTTGACGGGCCGGCGGTGCGGGAGCGGCTGCTCCGGATCGTCGAGGACGAGGACCTGAGGAAATACATCCTATGACACGTCACCTTTCGGCTGCCTTGTTTGGTGTGCTCTGCGTCGCATGCAGCCACAGCCATCCGCAAAAGCCGCAACCGAGTGCAGCGTTGCCGCCGCCGCCATCCGCCACTGTTCAGGGCGCGCAGCCCGGCGAACCGGCGCCGCGTACGCTCGAGCAGATGATGACCGGCAAGCTGTCCGGCGTGACCGTCACCCCCCTGGTGGGCGGCGGCATTGCCGTCCGCATGATGGGCCCGACCTCGTTTAATGATGCGAATGAGGGTCCGCTGTTCATCGTGGACGGCACGCAGGTGCAAACCCAGGGCGGCGCGCTGCCCTGGATCAATCCGGCGGACATCGAGTCGATTACCGCCCTCAAGAACCCCGCCGACATCGCGATCTATGGAGTGCGCGGCGCCAACGGCGT
>DATBFV010000231.1:0-5948 GCA_036558345.1 Gemmatimonadales bacterium
TCGGCTCGCGCACCACTACGGTTGCGCCCCGCCGCCGCTGCAGCCGGTCCTCGCCACGCGGTACGTCCGGTCCACGCTCGTGGACCGACGTCACACCACGCGAATCACGCTCGACTCCGATCTGCGCTGTGAGGGGTTCGGACGCATGGCGGATGCGCCCCGGCCGTCAGTGCTGATCGAGGTCAAGAGCGCTGCGAGCGACACTGTCTTCGACCACACGCTGCGAACGCTCGGCGTCCGCGAGGCGTCACTGAGCAAGTACTGCGTGGCGGCCGCGATGCTCGACCCACGACTCCCGGCGAATCGCTGGAACCGGGTGCTGAGACGCTCGTTCGGCTGGGACCGTGCGTGACATGCGCCAAGATCAATGGCCTATGCCGTCAGGGGACCGGCGAGAGTCGAGGCGCCGGACGCAGTTTCGCGTCGTCACCGCGCTCGCGTGCGCGGTGCTCGTCGCGACGGTCGGGCTCCTCACGAACGCACTGATCAGCCAGCCGCCGACGGCCGATGTGTCGGCGATCGAGCTCAGCAGCCCGGCGCCTACGTCGCCGGACAGTTCACGCAAGCGGCGGACGCCCACGCCGACGCCGACGCCAACACCGCGCACGCGCCGCCCGAAGGCGACGCCCACGGCGACCCCGACCGCGGAGCCGAGCGGGTTCGCGCCGCCCACGGTCGACGACGATCCCGAGGACGACCCGTTCGATGACGACGACGCGGACGACGATGGCGATTGAGCGCCGCTTCCCGCGGTTGCGTTCGGCGCGCGCCCGGATCCTGGTGTCGATGATCTCGCTGCTGGCATTCTCGACGCTGCTGTCGACCTTCGCGTTGCGCGAGATCCTGCTCAGCCGAGTCGATACGCGCAGCGAGAAGGGGCTCGTGCAGGAGGTGACGGAGTTCCGTGGTTTCGCGTCCGACGCCCGCGACCCGCGCACCGGGGAGTTGCTCGGCCACCGTCTGCGGCAGATCTTCGACGCGTTCTTGGCCCGCGACATCCCGGACGAGAGCGAGGCGACGTTCACGTTTCTCGACGGGAAGCCGTACCGATCCAACGCTGATCTGACCACGAGCCGAGAGCTCCTCGACGCGGTGCGCTCGCTCGGCAACGTGCAGCAGGTGCGCAGAGGCCACGTCGCGAGCCCCGAGGGGCGCGTCCGCTATCTCGCCGTCCCCGTCCGGGCCGGCGGGCGCGTGCGCGGCGCGTTCGTCGTCACGAGCGCCGTCGGTCAGGAGGCGGCCGAAGTCACCGAAGCGGTGCAGGTAGCCGCCGGCGTGGCGCTCGCGGTGCTCCTGCTGGCATCGGCGATCGGCTTTGCGGTGACCGGTCGCGTGCTCGCGCCGCTCCGCGACCTCGACGCGACCGCCCGGACGATCGGGTCCAGCGGGGAGCTGACGCGGCGAATCGAGGTCGAAGGCAACGACGAGATCGCCGAACTCGGCCGCACGTTCAACGCGATGCTCGACCGGCTGGAGGCGGCATTCGCGAGCCAGCGCGAGTTCATCTCCGACGCCAGCCACGAGCTGCGTACCCCGATCACGATCATCCGCGGCCATCTCGAGCTGCTCGGCGACGACCCGGACGAGCGCCGCGACACGATCGCGCTGGTGATGGACGAGCTGGACCGGATGGGCCGTTTCGTGAACGACCTGCTCACGCTGGCGAAGGTCGAGCGGCCCGACTTCCTGCGTCTGCAGGAGATCGACGTCGACGAGCTCACCGAGGAGCTGATGGCCAAAGCCTCCGCGCTCGCCCCCCGCCGCTGGGAGCTCGCGACCGTCGCCCTCGGCCAGGTGCGCGCCGACCGCCAGCGACTCACGCAGGCGATGATGAGCCTGGCCCAGAACGCCGTCGAGCACACAACCGAGGGCGCGCGCATCGCCCTCGGCAGCGCGTTGCAGCCGCGTGAGCTGCGGCTCTGGGTCGAAGATGACGGGCCCGGCATCGTTGCCGCCGACCGAGAACGGATCTTCGAGCGTTTCACACGAGGCGCGAGCGCACGACGGTCGGACGGCGCTGGCCTCGGGCTCGCGATCGTGCGCGCGATCGCGGAGGCGCACGGAGGTCGCGTCGAGCTACGCAGCGAGCCGGGGGAAGGATCGCGGTTCACGCTGGTCCTACCGGTCATCGCCGCCCCTGCGCACCGCGCCGTGGTGGCCCGATGACGCGCATCTTGATCGTCGAGGACGAGGTCCGGGTCGCCTCGTTCCTCGAGAAGGGGCTGCGCGCCGCCGGCTTCACTACGACGAGCGCCCATGACGGTCCCGGCGCGCTCGCGTTGGCGCTCAGTGACGAGTTCGACCTCGTCGTGCTGGATCTCGGGCTGCCGGGGATGGACGGGGTCGATGTCCTCCGTGCACTGCGCGCGAGCGAACGCCGCGTGCCGGTGATCATCCTCTCGGCCCGCGACGAGCTCGACGAGAAGATCCACGGCCTCGAGCTGGGCGCTGACGACTACGTTACAAAGCCTTTCAGCTTCGAGGAGCTGCTCGCGCGCGTGCGCGCGCGCCTGCGCGGGACTGGGACAAGTGAGGCAACCGTGCTTCGCGCCGGTCCGATCGCACTCGACCTGCGCACGCGCAGGGCGTCTGTCCGAGACGAATCGATCGAACTGTCCGCGCGCGAATTCGGGCTGCTGGAAGCGTTCCTCCGCCACCCCGGCCAGGTGCTGTCGCGCGAACAGCTGCTCTCGCGTGTCTGGGGCTACGACTTCGACCCCGGATCAAACGTCGTCGACGTCTACGTCGGTTACCTGCGCCGCAAGCTCGGCGCCGAACACTTCACGACGGTCCGCGGCGCCGGATACCGGCTCGTGGTGCCGACATGAGAGAACCCTCACACTGGCGTCACGCCCGCCTCACGCACGCGGCTCAGTCTGTATGGCATGACCAAGAAGACACCAGCCTTCCTCAGTGCGGTCGCCATCCTCGGCGCGAGCGCTGTCGCCGTTCCCGCCATGTCCGCGCCCAGCTCGTCGAGGTCCGCCACCGGGGTCTCGGCAGCCGTCCGCGCCCTCCACACCGCCCGCGACACCGGCCGCCCGTACGACCTCGAGCGTGACCGCTACCGCGGCCGGCGCGTTTGGGAGGTCGACGTGGCCCCCCGATCCGGCGCAGCCAAGGAGCTGAAGATCAGCGCGAACGGCAAGCGCGTCGTACACCGCAAGACCGTTCGCGACTCCGCCGACGCCCGACGAGTCCGCAAGGCGAAGGTCAGCTTCGCCGCTGCTCTGCGCACCGCCGCCAAGCGCGCCTCCGGCCGGCTGACGGAAGCCGAGCTCGATCGTGAGCGCGGCCGGCTCGTGTGGAGCGCAACGTTCGAGCGCGGCAACATCGAAACCGATGTCGACGTCGACGCCAAGACCGGCAAGGTCGTCCGCGTGCACAGCGAGCACGACGACTGAGGTCGTCGAGCCACGAACGCAGGCGTGCTTGTGCGGAGGAGGCCGCGTGCCTCCTCCGCATCTTCTGCATGATTTCCATGCACTCCGTCACACGCCGAAGCAGGGCGACCGCGCAGCTAGCGATCCAAGGCAGAGGCCGCTCGTCTGCGCGCGCCAAAGCCGGCGCCGTCGTCGAGAGCGCGCGGGACATCCGCCAGCAATCGACGAGTCCAGCGCCGGCTCTCAGCGCAGGCTCCCTCCGCGGCGCGAAGGTTCACCGCAGCCATCTTGAGATGCCACCGCACCGCACGCGCGTCCTCCGGCAGCGCAGGTTCAGCGAGCCCGGCGATCTGCTCGCCACAGCGATCGCCGACTGCGTTCGCCATCTGGTCCATCGCGACCGAGACGCGATCGAGCGCTTCTTCGATATGTGCCAACGTGATGCCGTGCGTCGGTACCGCGTCGGCGTTGCCGGCATCGGACCGAAGCGCCTCCGCCGCGCGTTGTAGCTGGTGGGCGCTTGCGGGCAGCAGGGCATCTGGATCGGTGCGAAGGGCTCGTAAGGACATGCGTACATCGTCGGGCGTCGGCCGCAAGGCCACCATGGTCCCGCGGCCTCATTACGAGCCGAATCCGGCCTGATCCCCGCCGTCGTCCAACCATCGGCGGGCGCCCGAGACGGCGGCGCCCAGAGAAGCAGCCGCGCTGTCGCGGTACACCGGACTACTGCTGCCGTCGGTCACGAGAAGCCTCAGGCACGCGACACCGCGTGGCGAGATGGTCGCGGCGTATCGAAGTTCGGCGGCGATCTCGAGCAGCTCGCGACGATGCTGCCCGACCGCATGGCGCGCAATCGGCGCGCGCACGGAGAACGAAGACACGCTGCGGCGCGATTCCTTGAGCAACCCGTAGATCGCTGCGGCAATCGCTTCACGCTCGCGCGGGCCGCGCAGCGCATCGGCGCGCGCGGCGAGCAGCGGCCTGCTGCGCGGGTCGGCGCCATCGGCGAGCTCGCGGTCGAGCCGGTGCTTGAGGCAGCGCGCGGCGAGCCTCAGGCGCAAGGGCGGGCGGTCCTCACCGCTCGCGTTCACGCCGGGCGCCGTAGACGTAGGAGGCCACAAGGCCGAGCACCGACCCGGGCAGCGGCCAGAGCGCGGCGGTCCATCCGGGCGGATTGTCGGTTGGGATGCCGGGCGTCGGTAGGGCATAGCCGGTGACGATCGCGCCGGCCAGCGCGGCGAGGAACGCGCCGATGATGCCGCCCCAGAAACGATCGGGCACAAGGACGGCGAAATGCCAAAAGGCGATGCCGACCATCGCCCAGATCAGAATGCTCACGCGCATACCGTTGACCGTCTGCGCTCGGCCTCCCATGGGGTCGTGACCGCATTGCACGGTCAGCGCGCACGCACGGCCTCGCTCAGCTCGTGTCCGCGTCGTCGACCCACCGCTGGAGCACGGCAGCCACGTCCTGCTCGTCGTGGAGCAGGCAGATGAACCGGAGCGTACGCGCAGCCTCCGCGCCGCGAGGACCCGCGATCGCATGAAGCAGCGTCCTGGTCGTATGCCTCTCTGCCACGCTGAGCGTCGCAACCTCGACGCACCACCGTGCGTGCCAGCTCGACGTGGCTCGGCGGTAGTGGTCGGCGTCCTCTTGGAGGAGCGCGAGGCAGAGAGCAAGCTCGTCCGCCAGCGAGACGCTCGCCGCGGCCCGGTGCGGCCGGAATCCGGCGACGGGCGGCGCGAGTAGATGTGGCCCGTCGCCCGGAGCGATCACGGCCAGCAGCCGGTGGTGTTGACTCGCCGCCGTCATGTGCGCGCCCTTCGGTAGTACGCCGCGTTCCGTTCGATGTAGTCGTGCCACTCCGGCGGGACCATGTCCTCGGGCGTGATGGCGTCGACCGGGCACGCCTCAACGCAAGCGTCGCAGTCGATGCATTCCTCCGGGTCGATGTACAGCTGCTCGGCCGCGTCGTACTCGGGCTCGTCGGGCGTCGGGTGGATGCAGTCCACGGGACAGACCTCGACGCAGGATCCGTCTTTGACGCCGATGCAGGGCTCGTTGATCACGTAGGCCATCGCGACCCCTCGCGTTTAGATTTTCACAGTGGGATTGTGCAAAACACTAGCATCATCCACGGCCGTTCAAGTCGCTCACGGGACGACCAGGACATCGCAGTCCGCTGCGGCCACGAGCCTCGAGGCGACGGGGCGCAAGAGAAGCCGCTGGAGCCGGCTGAGCTTGCGGCCGCCCACGATCACCAGATCCGCGTCACTCGACGCGTCGGCGAGGATCTCGGCAGGATTGCCGCGTGCACGAACCGTCTCCGCCTCGATTCCTCGCGCCGCCAGGAAACGGTTCGCCTCGTCGAGCTCGCGGAGGCGCCGCTGCATCTCGGCCTTGTCCTCGTTCGCGGGAATCGTCACGCCGCTGCGCGGATACGGCTCAGCGACTGCGATGACGACGACCCGTGTCCGGTCGTTCGCCAGCGCGCCGGCGCGCGCAAGCGCGCGCTTGGCCGGTTCAGATCCGTCGTAGCCGACGAGAATCGTCTGCCAATCGTC
>DATBFV010000232.1:0-12974 GCA_036558345.1 Gemmatimonadales bacterium
TTCCGGAGTACGGCGTCAAGCGCCCGAGAAGCAGACTGAAGAGCGTCTTGCCCCCGGGGAACCTCGAGAGCCGGCGCCACGATGCGCGGAGGCGTTCGCCGGGCGCGGAGAGGGAAGCGGGCACGGGTCGAATGTAATCGGTAGTTAAGTTGTCTCCACATGACGCAAATCGCGTTCGCGGGCGTCGGCGTGGACTTTGGCGCGACGAAACTCTTCTCCGATGTCTCCTTCACGGTCGCACGTGGTGACCGCTGGGGCGTCGTGGGCCGCAACGGCACCGGGAAGACGACGCTCTTCCGGCTCCTCACGGGCGAGCTCGACCCCACGCGGGGGAGCATCGCGCGCGCACCCGGGCTCCGCGTGTCGCTGCTCGAGCAGCATCGGGACTACGGCGCCGCGACGACGGTCTGGGAAGCGGCGGCGGGCGAGCTCGCGGAGCTGCTGGCGCTGGAACAGTCGCTGGTGGAACAGGCGGCCAACCTCGCCCACGACTCCTCGCCCCGCGCGCTGGCGCAATACGGCGAAGACCTGGAGCGCTTCGAGCGTGAAGGCGGCTACGCCGTCACGGCCCGCATTGACGCGGTGTTGCATGGCCTCGAGTTCGATCCCGCTCAGGCCCGCGTCACGCCACTGTCGGCGCTCAGCGGTGGCGAGCTCGGCCGCCTCGGCCTGGCCCGCCAGCTCATGTCCACGGCCGACGTCTTGCTGCTCGACGAGCCCACCAACCACCTCGATCTCGAGACCACCCGCTGGCTCGAGGAGCATCTGGCCGCGCGTGAGCGGACGGTCCTGCTCGTGAGCCACGACCGCGCGTTTCTATCGGCCACCGTGGATCACGTGCTACACCTCGAGGGCGGCACCGGCACGCCGTATTCGGCCGGCTACACCGCCTTTGTGGCGCAGCGTGCCGAGCGCCGGCTGGCGCAGCAGCGCGCGTTCGAGCAGCAGCAACGGGTCATTGCCAAGGAGACCGATTACATCGCCCGCAACATCGCGGGCCAGAACAGCAAGCAGGCAAAAGGGCGGCGCAAACGGCTCCAGCGGCTGCCGCGGCTCAGTCCCGTCATCGCGGCCGACGGGACGATGGCGCTGCGGTTCGACGTGGCTGAACGGGGCGGTGATCAGGTCGTGACGGCGAAGAATGTGAGCGTCGGCGTGGGCGATCGCATTCTCGTGGAGCGCTTCAGCGGAACGCTCAAGCGTACCGATGTCGTGGGACTCATCGGCCGCAACGGAGCGGGGAAGTCCACGCTGTTGCGCGCGCTGCTCGGCGAGCATCCGGTCATGGACGGAGAGCTTCAGGTTGGCGGCTCCATCACGACCGGATACTACCGCCAGGATCTGTCCCAGGTACCGCTGGACAAAACACTGTATCAGGTGATCGAAGCGCTGCGTCCAAAATGGGAGCGCGGTCCCATCCAGGGGCATCTCGGCCGCTTCGGCTTCTCCGGGCAGGAGGTGCTGCGTCGTGCCGACTCGCTGTCGGGCGGCGAGCGCGCCCGGCTTGCGCTCGCAATCCTCATGCTGTCGCGCGCGAACCTGCTCATTCTGGATGAGCCCACGAATCACCTGGACGTCGAATCCATCGAGGCGCTCGAGGATGCGATCGAGGACTATGACGGCACCGTGATTTTGGTGAGTCACGACCGGGCGCTGCTGCGCGCGCTCACCACACGGATCTGGATTTTGCACGAGCGGCGCGTGACCGAGTTCGCCGGCGGTTTCGCGGAGTGGGAAGAAGTGAGTATGGAGCGGGCACACGCCGCCGCGGTCAGTGCGGCCGAGGAGCAGGCGTTGCGGCAGGTACACGAGCGGCAGCGGGTCGCGCCAACTCCGCAGCGCGACCAACGCCAGGAGCTCCGGCGCGCGCAGCGCGAGCTCGAGGAAGCCGAGCAGGCCGTGGCGCGCCTGGAAGCCGAAGTCGCACGCGTCGTGGCGGCGCTGGAAGATCCAGCACTCTACACGCGTCCCCACGGCGCGCGCACCGCCCACGAGCTCGGTGCGCAGCTCGAGACGCTGAAGCGCGACTTAGAGGCAGGGCTCGAGCGCTGGACGCATGCGACGGAGCAGGTCGAGATGCGCACGCCGCGATAAGGCGTAGCTTTTCTCTCATGCGCAAACGCCGTTTCGTCGTCCTCGCTCTCCTGTGGGCCGGCTCCGCCACCGTCGCCGCCGCTCAAACCAGTCTCCAGCTCCGCTGGGAACTGCTGCGCGACACCAGCGCCGGCGACCGGTCCGGATCCTGGGCGCAGTTCACACTCTCCAACCGGAGTACGAAGCCGCTCCCCAAAACCGGTTGGGTGATTTACTTCAGCGCGTTCCACTCAGCGCAGCGCGACAGCGGCGCCGCGTTGCTGTTCCAGGACGTCATGGCCGACCTGCACCGGCTCGTGCCCGGTCCCACATTCGCGGGACTCGCCCCCGGTGCATCCGTCAAGGTTCCGTACCTCACCGATGTCTTGCTCAATCGCAGCTTCGCGCCGGCCGGCCCGTACATCGTGTTCGACAGCGCGAAAACAGTGGGTGTGCCGATCGACTTTGTCGCGATGCCTTTCGAGCACGCAACCGGTATCGTGACGCCCGCGATGCAGTTCACGCGCGACTCGCTCGTCCGGGACATTCCGGTGAACCAGTTACCACCCGTGTTCCCCACGCCGGTGCAAGTGACCCGCGCATCGGGTGGCGTGCGACTCGATACGATGCCGGTGATCTCGGCATCCGCTGAGCTGACGAACGAGGCGGCTTTCGCCGCCGACTACCTGCGGCCATACGTCAAAGCAGGGAAGGGAAGCTCCGCGCTTCGGCTCGAGATTGGTGCGGTTCCGGGGCAATCATCGCCCGAGGCATACGACCTGACGATTGACCCGCCGACTGGCATCCGGATCGTTGGCCCAACCCCCGCGGGCGTCTTCTATGGACTGCAGACCCTGCGCGGGTTGTTGTCCCCCCCCGCGGCCCCCCCGACGCCGGGCGGCGGCGTGACGCTGCCCGCGCTGCATGTCGTGGACGCGCCGCGCTTCGGATATCGCGGCTTCATGCTGGACGTCGCCCGCAACTTCCACCCCAAGGCTGCGGTGTTGCGTACGCTCGACCTGATGGCGCGCTACAAGCTGAACGTCTTTCACATGCACCTCACCGACGACGAGGGCTGGCGCATCGAGATCGCCGGGCTTCCGGAGTTGACGACCGTCGGCGCGCGGCGCGGCCACACCCTCGACTCAAAGAACTTCCTGCCGCCCGCGTACGGCTCGGGCGGGCAGGTCGGGAAGCCGTACGGCAGCGGATTCTATTCGCGCGCCGACTATGTCGAGATCGTTCGCTATGCGGCGGCGCGGCATATCGAAGTGATCCCGGAACTCGAGATGCCGGGTCATGCGCGCGCCGCGATCAAGTCGATGGAAGCCCGCAGCGACTCGCAGTACCGCCTCAGCGATCCGCAGGACCAATCGAAGTATGAATCGGTGCAGGGGTACCCCGACAACGTGATGAACCCGGGACTCCAGTCGACGTACGACTTCATCCAGCGCGTGGTAATGGATCTCGGCGCGATGCATCGCGAGGCCGGCGCGCCGCTGCGCCACATCCACATGGGTGGCGATGAAGTCCCTGCCGGCGTGTGGACGGGATCGCCGGCGGTCCAGAAGTTCATGGCGGCGCTCAACCTCACGAACGTAGACGACCTGTGGTACGCCTTCTACTTCCGCATCGAGCAAATCCTCAGAGCGCAGAATCTGCGTCCCTCAGGTTGGGAGGAGATCGCCGTGCGCAAAACGCGGCGCGACGGACGGGCCGTGAACATCGTCAATCCCAGCTTCGCCGAGCGCGGGTGGCGCGCGTACGTGTGGAACAACGTGGCCGGCTGGGGTGCCGAAGACCTCGCGTACCGGCTGGCGAACGGCGGCTACGACGTGGTGTTGAGTCCCGTCACCAACTACTACTTCGATCTCGCGTGGAACCAGAATCCCGAGGAGATCGGGCAGGACTGGGGCGGCTACAATAACATGGAGAGTCCGTTCGAGTTCATCCCGTTCGACTATTACCGGAACACCCGGCTCGATCGAAGCGGCAATCCTCTGCCACCCGGGATCTTCACCGGCAAAGACCGGCTCACCGATTACGGCAAGAGCCACATCGTGGGATTGCAGGGCAATCTCTGGTCGGAGACACTCGGCGGCGACGGACGCCTCGACTACATGTTCGTTCCCAGGATGTTCGGGCTCGCCGAGCGCGCATGGGCACCCGCTCCGGCGTGGGCGACGGAGAAGGATTCGGCGAAGGCCGATTCGCTCTATCGCGAAGACTGGTCGCGCCTCTCGAACGTCGTCGGCAAGCGCGAGCTGCCGCGACTCGATCGTGAAGTCCCCGAGCTGACGTATCGCGTGCCGACGCCGGGGCTGAAGGTCGACGGCGGCAATGTGCGGACGAGCGTCGAGCTGCCGGGGTTCACGCTGCGCTACACGACCGATGGCAGCGAGCCCAATGTGAAGAGCCCCGTGGTTCGCGGCCCAATTCCGTTACGCGGCACAGTGCGCGTGGCGGCGTTCAGCACGACAGGCCGGAAAGGCCATACGGCGAGTGTTAAGGGACCTTAACTCGCCCCTTTCGAGTGGCCGCCGTAGCTTTTCGGTGTGACTACGCATCGCTATCCCAACGGCCACGTCTTCTATCGCAAGCTCGGCTACGAGTACCCCAAGATCGTCAAGGGCGAGGGGTGCTGGCTGATCGACGAGCGCGGCAAGCGCTACCTCGACGCCGTCGGCGGCGCCTACGTCGCGAACCTCGGCCACTCCAATCCCGAAATCGCCGACTCGATCGCCGAACAGTGCCGCCAGTTCGGCTACCTGTCCGGGACCATGTTCACGCACGGGCCCGTAGAGAACCTCGCCGACGAAATCGCCGACACGCTGCCCGGCGACCTGTCAAAGCTGTACTTCCTCTGTAGTGGCTCCGAGGCGGTGGAAGCGGCGCTGAAGCTCGCGCGGCAGTATTGGGTCGAGCGCGGCAGGCCCAGCAAACACCGCATCATCGCCCTCGGCCCCGGATATCACGGCAGCACATTGCTCGCACTCTCTGCCTCGGCGCGCGAGGCGCACAAGGCGCCGTTCCGGCCGTGGCTCGTTGACGTTCACCGAATCCCCGCGCCCTACCCCTACCGCTGCGAGTGCGGGGGCAAGGGCCCGGCGTGTCCCGTGTGCAGCGCCGCGGTTCTGGAAGAAGCGATTGAGGAGCTCGGCCCGGGCAATGTCGCCGCGTTCATCGCCGAGCCGGTGGGCGGCTCGTCGACCGGCGCGTCGACGCCGCGGCCCGACTACTTCAAGCGCGTGCGCGAGATCTGCGATCGCCACGATGTGCTGTTCGTCGCGGATGAAGTGCTGGTGGGCGTCGGCCGCACCGGGACCTGGTGGGCGATCGAACCGTACGACGTCACGCCCGACATCATGACGTTCGGCAAGGGGATTTCAGGTGGATACGCCGCGCTCTCCGGGATCGCGGCGGGACAGAAGATCGTCGACGCCATTGCCGAAGGCTCAGGCAGCTTTGTGCACGCGCAGACCTTCTCGCACCACCCGGTTGCATGCGCCGCGGGGGTCGCGACGATGCGCTACCTCAAGAAACACAAACTGGTCGAGCGCTGTGCGGAGATGGGGCGCGTGCTACACGAGCGGATTCGTCTGCTCGGCGATCTGCCCCACGTGGGCGATGTGCGTGGCCGCGGGCTGCTCGCCGGATTCGAGTTCGTCGAAGACAAGGCGAGCCGCGCGCCGTTCCCGCGCTCGGTCAAGTTCGCCGAACGGTTCGCCGATGCGGCGCTCGATGCCGGGTTCACCGTCTGGCCGAACGTCGGACACGCCGATGGGACGAGCGGAGACGCCGCGCTCATCGCACCGCCGTTCATCATTACAGAACCGGAAATCGACGAGATCGTCGGACGGTTTACGAAGGCGTTGGAGAAAACCGTCTCGAAGGCAAAGGCGCGCGTATGACCCGCGACTATCCCCGCATCGTCGTGCCGCCGCCCGGTCCAAAGGCGCTGGCGATCGTCGAGCGACAGGACCGCTATTCCTCCACCTCCTATCCCAAAGAGTACCCGCTCGTCGTCGCGCGCGGGCACGGACCCATGGTCGAGGACGTAGACGGGAATCGCTTTCTCGATTTCATGGCCGGGATCGCGGTCGCGTCCACGGGCTACGGACATCCCAAGGTGATCAAGGCGGTACAGGACGCCGCAGCCAAGTTCCTCCATATCTGCGGCAGCGATTTCTACTATGAGAGCTTTGCCGCGCTGGTGGAGCGGCTCGCGCAACTCGCGCCGGGGCCGAGCAAGAAGCGGGTGTTCTTGTCGAACTCGGGGACGGAAGCCGTCGAGGGCGCGATCAAGCTGGCCCGACATTCGACGGGCCGACCCGCCATCATCGCCTTCCTCGGCGCCTTCCACGGGCGCAGCTACGGGGGCTTGAGTCTCACAGCGAGCAAAGCCGTCCAGCGCTCCGGTTTTGCCCCGTTCCTTCCCGAAGTTCACCATGTCCCGTACGGCTATCGCTATCGCTGCGACTACTGCCGCGGCGAGTCCGAATGTACGCGGCGCTGCACGTCGTGGATCGAGGAAGATCTGTTCACGAAGAAACTGCCGCCCGACAGCGTGGCCGCGATCTTCGTCGAGCCGATTCAAGGTGAGGGTGGCTACGTGGTTCCCCCTGCGGGATACCTGCGGGAGCTGCGCGAACTCTGCGATCGCTACGGCATCTTGCTCGTCTGTGACGAGGTGCAGTCGGGCATCGGCCGCAGCGGCAAGATGTGGGCCTGCGAGTACGAAGGGATTGAGCCGGATATTTTGTTATCGGCGAAGGGGCTGGGGAGCGGCATGCCGATCGGCGCCATCATCGCCAGGGAGTCGGTCATGAAGTGGAAGCCCGGCGCGCACGGAACCACGTTCGGCGGCAATCCGGTGTGCTGCGCCGCCGCGCTCGCGACACTCGACATCGTCGAGAAAGAGCTGCTGCCGAACGTGAACAGGATGGGCGACCGGCTGATCAGCGGCACCCGCCGCCTCCAGGAGAAGTACGCGGCGATCGGCGACGTGCGCGGTCGCGGCCTGATGGTGGGCGTCGAGTTCGTGAAAGACCGCGCCACGCGCGAGCCGGCGCCGGACGTTCCGCACGAGCTGGTCGGCCGTGCGTTCAAGAAGGGGCTACTCTTGCTCGGCTGCGGCAAGAGCTCGCTCCGGCTCGCCCCGCCGCTCGTCGTAGACGAGTACGATGTCGACACCGCGCTTCGGATCATCGACGAGTGCCTGCACGAGATGTCGGACTAGCGTCGAAAGTGATGTCGCTGGAGGACGCCGTCGCGCGGCATGTGCACGACGGCGACGTCGTCGTGATCGAAGGTTTCACGCACCTCATTTCGTTTGCGGCGGGCCACGAGATCATTCGCCAGCGCCGGCGCGATCTGACGCTGTGCCGTCTGACGCCCGATCTGATCTACGATCAGATGATCGCGGCCGGCTGCGCGAAGAAGCTCGTGTTCTCGTGGGCGGGGAACCCCGGCGTGGGATCGCTGCACGCCTTCCGCCGCGCCGTCGAGGGCGGCACGCTGGACATCGAGGAGTACTCGCACTTTGGGATGGTGGCGCGCTTTTCAGCCGGGGCGGCACGACTGCCGTTCTGGACGCTGCGCGACTACGCGGGGACCGATCTGCCGAAAGCCAATCCGCGGATCAAGTCGGTCACGTGTCCCTACACGGGTGAAGAGCTGGCGACCGTGCCGGCGCTCAACCCCGACGTGACGATCGTGCACGCGCAGCGAGCCGACGCCCAGGGCAACGCACAGATCTGGGGCCTCTTGGGCGTACAGCAAGAAGCGGCATTCGCCTCCCAGCGCGTGATCGTCGTCGTCGAGGAGCTCGTGGACGAGCGGGTGATTCGCTCGGATCCCAATCGCACGTTGATTCCCGCCGCCATCGTGACCGCGGTCGTCGTGGAGCCGTGGGGCGCGCATCCCTCTTACGCGCAAGGCTACTACGACCGCGACAACGACTTCTACGTGGGCTGGGAAGCGATCTCGCGCGACAAGGTCGAGCTGGCGCATTATCTCGATGAGTTCGTGTACGGCGTGAACTCCAGAGCGGAGTACATGCAGAAGCAGCCGCGGCTGATGGAGCGACTCAAGGCGGGAGAGCAGCGCTGCGTGGGAGTGAATTACGGCTTCTGACTATACGCCTGACGAGATGATGGCGTCCGTCGCGGCGCGCGAGCTGGCCGATGGCGAAGTCGTGTTCGTGGGGATCGGCCTCCCGAACCTCGCGTGTAACCTGGCGCGTCGCACGCATGCGCCGAATCTCGTGCTCATTTACGAATCGGGCGCGGTCGGAGCCGCGCCCTCGCGCCTGCCGGTCTCGATCGGCGATCCCGCGCTGGTCACGGGCTCGTTGATGGTGTGCGGCATGGCGGATGTCTTTCAACTCTTTCTGCAGAACGGCCGGATCCAAGTGGGCTTCCTGGGTGGCGCGCAGGTGGATCGGCATGGCAACATCAATACAACGGTGATCGGCGACTACAAGAAACCCAAGGTTCGTCTGCCCGGCTCGGGCGGCGCCGCGGAGATCGCGATTCACGCGCAACGCATCCTGATCGTCTCGAAGCTCTCGCCGCGGGGATTCCCGGAGCGGGTGGATTTCCTCACGAGTCCCGGCCAGCGTGTCGCCAAGGTGATCACCGACAAGGGGATTTTGGAGCGTGATGCAAACAGCGGGGAACTGGTGCTTGCGAGTTTGTATCCGGGTGTAGATGTGAAAGACGTGCACGTCGGCTGGCAGCTGCGCTCGCGCGCCAAGCTCGGCCGTGTCGAGCCGCCGAGCACCATCGAGCTGCAATTGCTGAGGGAAGTCCTGGATCCCCAGCGGCTGTACCTCAAGTCATGATCGCGATCCTCGCCGGCCTGGCGCTGTTGCAGTCGAAGAACCCCGATTCGGTGGCTGCGCGCGCCCGGCAGCTTGCCGACACCTATCTCGTCGCGTATTTCGAGCACCATCCCGACGAGGCGACACTCGACGGTGTCGCGCGCGGGCCGCACGATCGCTGGCCGGACAACTCGCCTCAGGCATTAGCGCGGTGGCAACAGCGCGAAGACGCCTGGCTCGCGCAGCTCAAACGCATTGACGTCGATCGCATCGAGGGCCGCCCCGAGGCTGTCGCATACGGGATCATGCGCGACGCCATCGAAAGCTCGATTGCCACACGCGTCTGCCGGTTCGAGCTCTGGAGTGTGGCGCATACCGGCGGAGGGTGGCTGTCGACCGTGACCTCGATCGCCACGCTGCAGGGCGTCGGAACGGACACGGCGCGGCAACAGGTGCTGGCGCGGTGGCGCGCCGTGCCGGCCTATATCGAGACCGAGATGGTGAATCAGCGCGAGGGACTGCGGCGAGGTTATACCGCGCCGCGCCGGAACGTCGAGATCGCCCTGGGCGATATCGACACCCTGCTCGCCTCACCGGTAGAGCGCTCGCCGCTCTACGATCCCGCGCGCCGCGATTCGACCCCGGAGTTTCGCGCAGAGCTCGCGCGCGTGATCGAGACGGAGATCCTCCCCGCGATGCGACGGTACCGCGAGTTCCTTGCCAGTGAGTATCTCCGGCGCGCGCGCACCAAGATCGCCGTGTCCGAAAATCCGCATGGGCTTGATTGCTACAAAGCGAGTATTCGCGCCGCCACGGGCTTCGCGCTGAACCCCGATTCCATCCACGCGGTCGGCGAGGTCATGGTCGCGGCACTCGAGAGCCAGATGCTCGAGATCGCGGTGCATTCGTTCGGCACGAGTGACGTCTCGCGCCTGCTCGAGCGACTGCGGCGCGACACGGCCTACACCTTCCACACTCGCGACGAGATGCTGGAGCAGGCGCGGAACGCCCTGGCGCGCGCACGCCGGGCAATTCCGCGGTGGTTCGGCCGCTTGCCGCGCGCGCCCGTCGTCGTGGAGCCATATCCGGAATTTCGTGAGCGGACGAGCGTCGGCGAGTGGAATCCGCCGGCGGAGGACGGCAGCCGCCCGGGCATCTACTACATCTCGACCTACGATCCCGTACACAAATCGCGGGCCGACCTCGAGCCGCTGTCGTTTCACGAAACGATTCCGGGTCATCATCTCCAGGGCACGATCGCGATGGAGCGCGGGGACTCGATTCCGGAGATCGCGCGGTTCTTCTGGTCGCCGGGCATGGGTGAGGGCTGGGCCGAATACGCCGAGCAGCTCGCGGACGAGATGGGGCTGTATTCGTCCGACACGGCGCGGCTCGGCATGCTCGCCGACATCACCCTGTCGGCAGCGCTGCTCGTGGTGGACACCGGGATCCACTACCTCGGCTGGACGCGCGAGCAGTCCATCGACTACATCCGCGAGCACACGCATGTGCCGCTGCTGCGCGCCGAGGTAGGCGTGGATCGCTATCCGGTGTGGCCCGGTCAGGCGTTGTCGTACGCGATCGGCCGGCTCGAAATCCAGCGGCTGCGCGCGTTCGCCATGCAGCGGCTGCGCGGAAAATTCGACGTGCGGGCATTCCACGACCGCGTGCTGGAAAACGGCGCGGTGCCGCTGCCGATGCTGCGGGCATCGATCTACCGTTGGATCGACGACCTGCGCTGAACGATGGCTCGAAGCATTGCGTGCGCGATGGTGGTGCTGGTGGCGGCGCAGCTCCAGGCGCAACGGGCACCCGTGTTCAGGCAAGTCGACCTCCCGCACGCGTATTACTGGCGCGAGATGTACGTCCCGCAGGTCACGAGTGGCCCCAGCTCGGCCACCTGGTCGCCCGACGACAGCGAGCTGATCTACTCGATGCAAGGGACGCTGTGGCGCCAGCGCATCGGATCCACGGCAGCGACGCAGCTCACTGCGGGCGCCTTCTACGATTACCAACCTGACTGGTCGCCGGACGGAAAGACCGTCGTTTTCGCGCGCTATGCGCACGATGCCATCGAGCTCGAGCTCCTCGATCTGACGTCGGGCAGCATCACGCCGCTCACCAACAACCGCGCCGTGAATGTCGAGCCGCGCTGGTCGCCGGACGGCACGCGCATCGCGTTCGTGTCGTCGGTCTACAATGGACGCTGGCATGTGTTCGTCCTGAGCCGCGACGCGGCGAAGGATCTGCTTTTTGGCGAGCCGGTGCGACTCACCGAAGACAACGACAGCAAGCTGCCGCGCTACTACTACAGCACGTGGGATCACTACATCTCGCCGACGTGGTCGCCCGATAGCAAGGAAATCATCCTCGTCTCCAACCGGGGCCACGTTCACGGGACGGGCGGTTTTTGGCGCATGGAAGCGCGCCCCGGAGCGCCGCTGCGCGAGCTCCGCTACGAAGAAACGACGTGGAAAGCGCGGCCCGACTGGTCGCCCGACGGCGCCCGCGTCATCTACAGCTCATACCTCGGTCGGCAGTGGAATCAGCTCTGGATCATGACGAGCGACGGCGGCGATCCATTTCCGCTGAGTTACGGCGAATTCGATGCGACGGCGCCGCGCTGGTCGCACGACGGCACACGGATCGCGTACATCTCAAATGAAGCGGGCAACACGGCGCTGTGGGTCATGGAGATCCCGGGTGCAAAAAAACTGCGCGTGGAGGCGCGTCAAAGGCGCTATAAAGGCGCGGTAGGTGCGTTGCAGCTCCGCATCGTGGATCGAGCAGGGCGCCGGCTGGCGGCGCGGGTCTCCGTCACGACGCCACAGGGCCGAGGCTACGCGCCGGACGATGCGTGGCGGCACGCGGACGAGGCGTTCGATCGCTCCGAGCGGCAGTTCGAGTATCCGTATTTCCACTCGACCGGCTCCGCCGAGCTCACGGTGCCCGCCGGGCCATTGCACATCGAGGTGTGGCGTGGGCCAGAGTATCGGGTGTTTCGTGCCGACGTGGACGTGCCGTCGGGTACGCGCGTGACGCAACGCGTGACCCTCCAACGGGTCGCCAACCTTCCGGCACAGGGATGGTGGAGCGGCGATGTCCACGTGCACATGAACTACGGCGGAGCCTATCGCAACACGCCGCAGCATCTCGCGTTCCAGGCGCGCGCCGAGGATCTGCATGTCGTCGAGAACCTGATCGTCAACAAAGAACAGCGTATTCCGGACATCACGTACTTCCGGACCGATGCCGATCCGGTTTCGACTTCCTCGCTCCTGCTGATGCACGCGCAGGAATTCCATACGAGCGTGTGGGGGCACACGGGCCTGCTGGGGTTACAGGATCATTATCTGCTGCCCGAGTATGCGGGTTACCCCAATACCGCCGCCGCGAGCCTCGGCCTCACGAATGCCGTGGTCGCCGATCTCGCGCATGCTCAAGGCGCTCTGTTCGGCTACGTCCATCCGTTCGAGACGACGCCCGACCCATCCGACACCACCACATCGCTCTGGTACGAGCTGCCGGTGGACATCGCGCTCGGCAAAGTCGATTACCTCGAGGTCATGGGATACTCGGACCATCTCATTACGTCCGAGATCTGGTATCGCCTGCTCAATTGTGGCTTTCGGATTCCGGCGGCCGCTGGTACCGATGCGTTTCCGAACTTCGCGAGCCTGCGCGGGCCACCGGGATTGGTGCGCACGTTCGTGAACTCCGGCGCCAAGCTGGATCACCGCACCTGGCTCGCGGCGCTCAAGGCCGGCCGCACCTTCGTGAGCAACGGGCCACTGCTCGAATTCTCGCTCGCGGGCCGCGCCATTGGCGACGAAATCCGGTTGCCGGCCGGCCGGCGGTTGTGGGCGCGAGTGCGCTTGCGGTCCAACGTGCCGGTGGATCATCTGGAGATCATCGGCAATGGCAAAGCGGTGGCAACCATCCCCCTACGGGGCGACCGCTCAAGCGCCAGCGACTCAGTCGCGATTCCAGTGGATCGCAGCGGCTGGTACGTGGTGCGCGCGTACGCCGATCGAGCCGAGCTGCCGGTGCTCGACCTTTATCCCTTTGCGTCCACGAG
>DATBFV010000233.1:0-2223 GCA_036558345.1 Gemmatimonadales bacterium
TCACATCTGGGAAGGCCGCACGCACGCCCGACACATAGGTGCCGACCCGATCGGCAGTCGGCTCCAGCGCTGGTCCGCCGCACACGCGCTCACGTCCAGACACGAACGGCTCGTCCATCGCCAGGTACGAGACCGTGCCACCGGCCGTTTGGACGGCCCGTACCGACGCCACAGTGGCATTGATGGCGGCGGTCATGCCGCTGGCGTCCGGCGTGCAGTAGTAGTCTTTGACCGCCCCCACCTCGATACCGATCTTCTTGCCCCACTGCGTCAACGTACGGAAGCCGTCGACCCGCACGAGCGCGTCGTACGTATTCGGCCCGACAATCCTGTCCGCGGGCATCTGCGTGTGCTGCTGGTAGAACTTGAAGACCGACATGACCTGCCGGGCGTGCGTCCATTGATTCGGATTCTCGAAGAGCTTGAGGTAATCCAACGTTCCCGGGCCAGGACAGAACCAGATGCGATCCGGTGGCGCGGCCGTGTCCGTGCGCAACGGCAGCAGCAGCATGCCGATTGCCGCCGCGAGCGCGGCGCCGAACAGCCGCACGCTCCGTCCCGCGCGAGGGCGGTGAACGGAGGCCGAGGCTGGCGCACGCACGATGGTCCCCTAGGCCGTGGTCGCGGGCGCCGTTTCCGAGCGGTACCACTCGACCGTCCGGCGCAATCCTTCCTCGAACTCGACGGTCGGCTCGTAGCCGAGCAGCCGGCGCGCCTTGCTGATGTCGGCCTGAGAATCGCGGACGTCGCCCGCGCGCGCCTCGGCGAACGTCGGCTCGACGGACCCCCCGATCAGATCCCGCATCGCCCGGAAGAGCTGCTTCAGTGAGACGCGGCCGCCCGTCGCGACGTTGATGATCTCGCCGCTCACGCCCGGCGTTTCCGCGGCTCGAAGCACGCCGTCCACGACGTTCGCGACGTACGTAAAGTCGCGTGTTTGCCCGCCGTCCCCGAAGATCTTGGGCGAGCGATTCTGCAGCAACGCCGTCGCGAAGACGGAAATCACGCCGGAGTACGGTGACGAGGGATCCTGCCGGGGACCGAACACGTTGAAGTAGCGGATCGTCACCGTCTCGAGGCCGTACAGCTGCGTGAACATCTTCAAGTACTCTTCCCCGACGACCTTCTGCAGCGCGTACGGCGAGAGGGGGCGGGTCGGCATGTCCTCGTGCTTGGGAAGCGTTGGCGTATCGCCGTAGGCAGATGAGGAGCCGGCGAAGACCAGGCGCCTGACGCCCGCGTCGCGCGCCGCGATCAGCACGTTCAGCGTGCCGTCGATGTTGGCCCGGTTGGAGCTGACCGGATCCTTCACCGAGCGCGGAACCGAGGGAATGGCCGCCTGGTGCAGCACGAACTCGCAGCCCTCGACCGCTCGTTTGGCGAACGCGGGGTCGGCGATGTCGCCCTCGACGATCTCCACCCCACTGACGTGCGCCAGGTTCGCGCGCTTGCCCGAGCTGAAGTTGTCGGCGACCCGCACGCGATGGCCGCGCCGGACGAGCTCCTCGGACAGATGCGACCCGATGAAACCAGCCCCGCCGGTGACGAGGAAATGCGACATGAACGAATTTTAGCAGGGATGAGCGGGAGGATCGGAATGCGGGACGCGGAATGCGGGATCCGGAATGCGCATGCGGCTATGGATGACGCGTACCGGAGACCGGATTTCGGGCGCCGGGCTCGATAGCGGCAGCGCCGTGATTCGTCTCGATGAGGCGCCGGACCTTGCGGGCCACGCGGCGCGCGTTGCGCTCACCGAGCGAAGCATACACGGGCAGCTGGACGACCTGGGCGGCGGCCTCCGCGTTGGGGGCGGGAGGATGCGCGCCGAAGAGCGGCAAGGTCGAGCACACGTCCACGTGGAGCGTCTCCACGTCGACGCCGTGCCGAAGCGCGCGGCGAACGAGCCCGTCGCGATCCGGAGCGTAGACGCAGTACTGGTAGTACACGTGGTCGGCGCCGGCGGGAACAAAAGGCACGCGAACACCTGGCAATCCCGTAAGCGCCTGGTCCATGATCCGCGCGTGCGCGCGCGTGGCGCTGGTCCACTCATCGAGACGGTCGAGGCCGGCAAGCCCGAGTGCCGCTTGCACGTTCGTGTACCGCTCGCGGTAGCCGTCCGGCATCGGACTCAGCGGCCGGATCTTCTCCCACAAATACACGTCGGGTCGCGCGTTGTAGAGCGATGCGATCAGCAGCGCCGGAAACGCGGTCACGGTGAAC
>DATBFV010000234.1:0-23165 GCA_036558345.1 Gemmatimonadales bacterium
TCGGTGAGCACCAGCCGCTCGCGGTCGACCAGGAATGCCGAGAGGTTGCCGATTCCGGACCCGATTTCGAGCACGCGCCGGCCGATCCAGCGTCGGAGGCGATCGAACATCCAGCGGTTGTAGCGCGCAGCGCCGGCGAGCTGCTCCAGCGTCTCCGCGCCAACCGGGTCACTCGGTACGCGGTGGCGCGGTGGATTCGGAATCGGTCTTCTTCTCGCTGCCGTCGTAGCGGCTCAGCTTGCGATACAGCGTCGACGGGTCGATGCCGAGCACCTCGGCGGCGCGCGTCTTGTTGCCCCCTTCGCTCTGCAGCACCCACGTGATGTACGCCTGCTCGATCACGTCGAGTGGAGGATTCGTGTGCTGCCGTTCGGCGACCAGGGGCTCGGCCTTGCGCTCGCTGATCTTGTCGGGAATCGCCGAGCGCGGAATGGAGTCGCCTTTGGTCAAGGTGACGGCACGCTCGAGCGCGTTCTCGAGCTCGCGGACGTTTCCGGGCCAGTCGTACGCCATGATCACCGCTTCCGCTTCCGGAGACAGCGACTTGGGCTGCTCGCCCCGCTCGCCGGCGATGTGCGCGAGAAACTCCTTGACGAAGATGGGGATGTCTTCCCGCCGGTCGCGGAGCGGCGGGAGATGGATGTTGATCACGTTCAGCCGGTAGTAGAGATCCGTGCGGAACCGGCCGCGCTTGATCTCGTCTTCCAGATCGCGATTGGTGGCGGCGACCACGCGCACATCCACGGGGATCGCTTCGGTACCGCCGACCGGGATGGCCTCACGCTCCTGCAGCACGCGAAGCAGCTTGACTTGCGTCGCCGGCGACATCTCTCCGATTTCGTCGAGGAAGAACGTTCCCCCGCGCGCCGCGGCAAAGAGTCCCTGCTTGTCGCGGACCGCGCCGGTGAACGATCCTTTCACGTGGCCGAACAGCTCCGACTCGAGCAGGCTCTCGGGCAGCGCGCCGCAGTTGAGTGACAGGAATGGGCCTTCGGCGCGCGCCGATAGCTCATGGAGATAGCGCGCGATGACCTCTTTCCCCGTTCCCGACTCACCCTGAATGAGCACGGTGCTTTCGGTAGGCGCGACTTGTTCGGCCAGGCGCAGGACGTCAGAAAAGAGGCGTGACTTACCGAGCGGCCTGACCTTGCCGGACTGTTCGCGCCGGCGAATCTCCTGTTTGAGCTGCTTGTTCTCGGCGCGCAACCGGCGATGCTCGGCGGCACGGCGGCAAATCGCCACCATGTCGTCATTGGAGAACGGCTTCTGTATATAGTAGAAAGCGCCTTCGTTCACGGCCTGGATCGCGGTTTGGAGTGACGCCTGCGCGGTCATCAGGATCACGGGGGTCTCGGGATCCTGCCCGCGCACCGCGGACAAAATCTCGATGCCGGTGACTCCAGGCATCTTGAGATCGGTCAGCACGATGTCCGGCGCGGAGTTCTTGAGCTGCTCGAGCCCCGCCTTGCCACCCTGGGCGGTCGTGACATCGAATCCCTCGTTCTTGAGCAGGATGCGAAGCGTTTCGAGAATTCCCTGCTCATCGTCGATCACGAGGATAGATGGTGCGTTCGCCATTATGCGGCCTCCTCCTTCCGACGAGCGGCCGGGAAGTAGATGGTGAACGTCGTTCCTCCCGGCTTCGTATCCACCAACACCAGGCCACGATGCGCTTCGACGGCGCGTTGCACGATCGCAAGCCCAAGACCCGTGCCGCCCACGCGGCCCGTTGCGAATGGCTCGAACAACCGCTGCCGCAAATCAGACGGGATGCCGGGTCCGTTGTCGCTCACCCGCAACGCGACGGGATTGTCGATGCCCGCGGCGCCAGGCAACTCGTTCGCCGATGCCATGCCGGTGCGCACTTTCACCGAGGCTTTGGCACCTGCCGCCTGGACCGCGTTGAGCACCAGATTCGACACGACGCGATGCAGCAGGTCTTCGTCGCCCTCCATGGGCGTCGGCCCCCCCTCGAGCGCGATCTTCACGCCGTCGCCGCAGTCAGGATGCTGGCGCACGAGCCTAATCGCCGCTGCCGCCACGGCGTGCAGATCCACGGGCCGGCACTCGGTGACGCGCACCCGCGAGAAGTCAAGGAATTCCGAAAGCAGGCGCGACAGCCGGTCGCTTTCGCGCACGATGAGATTGGCCAGGAACTTCTCGTCGGGATTCGCACGAGTCGAGCGGCCGAGCTGCTCGACCGAGCTGCGGATCGACGCGAGCGGATTCTTGATCTCGTGTGCCAGGCTGGACGAAAGCTCCGCGACCGCCTCGAGCCGCTCGGCCCGCAGGTGCAGCTCTTCCAGCCGCTTCGAGTCGGAGATGTCCGTGAAGATCGCAGAGACCCGGGGCCGCGTGCCGGCGGGGCCGTCGAGTGTCGTGGTAGTGACGCCGATCGGGAAGCTGTGATCGGCGCGATGAACCGTCGCCTCGACGCGCATCAGCCTGACGCCCCGGCGCGCCGTGGACGTGACGGCGGCCCAGAACTCCGGCGCGAGCCGCGCGAATTCCGGCATCACGGACCGGCCGAGCCACTCGCGCGCCTTGAAGCCGAGGAGTTCTTCCGAGGCGGGATTGGCGTACAACAATCGCCCCTCGGCGTCTACGGTGATCACGCCCGTGCGGATGTTGCGCAGCACGTCATCGGCCTCGAGCTGCACCTGCCGCACTTCGGCCGCGAGCGCTCTATGGGCGGCGCCCAGGATGTTGACGCGGCTGGCGACGTAGGCAATCACCAACGCGACGAGCACGAATACGCCGAGCTGGATCCAGACTCCGGCGCTGACAGTGCCGGGGTGGCCCCAGAAGACGTCGGCGAAGTAGACGAGCCCCGCGAACAGAGTCACGAGGCCGGCCTTCGCCGGCGGCATGAGCAGCGCGGTGACCGCGACGAGAATGACGTAGAGGCTGGCGAGATCCGAATCGGCGCCGCCGGTCATGTGGACGACGGCGGTGATCAGTAAGACGTCGAACAGGGCCTGGAGATAGAGGAAAGTCGGGCCCGGGATGCGGCGACGGACGTGCGTGTGCCAGTACGACGCGAGGGTGACGCCGGCTGCCGCGAGGAGCATGAACGACGTGGCGAGGATGTCGAGCGGTGCGGCGACCTGGACCTTCAGGGCGGCGCTGACATAGATGGCGACGGCCAAGCACATCCGGCCCAGATAGACCAGCCGGAGGAGCTGGAAGGCGGTTGGGACCGTCCCCTGCGATTTGACACCCAGCCAGCGCATGGGGGGTCAGTATTGATGTCGCTCTGGCAGAATGCAAGAGCAGGCGTCACAACGGGACGGCAAAAGAAGGGGCCCCGGCGGGAGCCGGGGCCCGTGTTTCACCAACGTCGCAACGAAGCCTAGGGAGCGGTGGGGGCGACGTTACGGAAATCCGTCAAGTCCCCATCAACCGAGCCCGCCAGCGAATACCGGTAACCGAACGTGCCGCCCGGGCACTCCGAGCCGGTATCACTGTTCGGAAAAGCTTGCGTCCAGCCCTGTTGCATCGCTTCGCAGACCAGATAATCGCCATCCGGCAGGTTCATGAACGAGAAATAGCCGTTCTGGTTGGTCTGCGCTGTCATCGTAACGGGGCCAGTAATCTGCACCGTCCAGCCCGCCAACGCCTCGTTCGTGACGTCGTTGTAGAAGGTGCCCTCGACCATGTTGTTCCCCGTGGGCGGCGGGGGCGGGGGCGGGGGCGGCGGAGGCGGCGGGGGCGGCGGAGGCGGCACGGGCCCCGGCGGCGGTGGCGGTGGCGGCGGTGCGCAGTTGTCGCGATCGTGGCCTCTGTCACGACGGTCATGGTGATCGAACAACTCAGCCAGCCAGCTCCACCAGTGGCGGTCAGAGTCCTGGTCGCGACGATTGGCCTGCGGCTCGCATTTAGGATCGTTGCGATGGTCGCGGCGATCGTCACGACGATCGAACCTGGAGTCGTGCCGATTGTCGTTCCGATGCTGCGCGGCACCTTGTGCTAAAGGCGCTGCGACGAGTACTGCCAACACGAGAAGGGTACGCATCCTGTCCTCCAATTGCCTGCTGGCAGCCCGGCCGACTTAGCGAGTATTTCTCGCGGTAGCCCCGTGGCTTTGCGCCGCCACCTTTCGGCGGGTTTGCTCTGAGCAGCAGGGGGGAGACAAGCAAGAAACGCACCGAACATACGTAAGCCATTTATTTGCTGTAGCTTACAGCGTGAGCCCGCAGCGAAACCGGCCCAAGCTCAAGGATCGGCCTGTTAGTAGCAAAATGCCATCTTACTTGCATATTGCCAGACGATAGAGGGCCAGGCAGTCGTGCCTGGCCCTCTCAAACTCGCGCGATCGCGAGCCGTTACTGCACGGCGTTCACCATGTCGAAGATCGGCAGGTACATGGCGACGACCATGCCACCCACGATGACGCCCAGGACCACGATCATGATCGGTTCGAGCAACGACAATAGCGCGCTGACCGCGGCATCGACTTCGTCGTCGTAGAAATCCGCGATCTTGGTGAGCATCTCGTCCAGCCCGCCGGTCTGCTCGCCGACGGCGATCATCGAGATCACCATCGGCGGGAAGACTTTGGACTTCTGCAGCGGCGCGGCGATCGTCTCACCGCCGGCGATCGACGCCCGGGACTCCATGACTGCGTTGTGGATCACCATGTTCCCCGCCGTCCGGGCCGTGATCTCGAGACCGTCGAGGATCGAGACGCCGGAAGAGATCAGGGTACCGAGCGTGCGGGTGAAGCGCGAAACGGCCGATTTCCGCAGCAGGTCGCCGAGCACCGGCAGCTTCAGGAGCAGCTTGTCGATTTGCAGCTTGCCCTGCGGGGTCTTGTAGTAGCGGTTCACCGCGAACACGGCGAAGCCCATGATCCCGAAGATCCCCCACCAGAAGTTCTTCAGCAGGTCGCTTGCGCCGATCACGATGCGCGTCGGGAGCGGCAGCTGCAGGTTCACCGACGCAAACATGTTCTGGAAGGTGGGGATGACGAAGATCAGCAGGACGGCGACGGCGATCCCGGCCACCGAGAAGATCACTGCCGGATAGATCATCGCGCCTTTGACCTTGCGAACGATCGCATCGTTCTTTTCGAGAAACACGGCGAGGCGCAGGAGAATCGTGTCGAGAATACCACCGGCTTCACCGGCGGCCACCATGTTGACGTAAAGGTCCGTGAAGGCCTTCGGGTGTTTGCGCAGCGCGTCGGCGAGGGTATGGCCGCTCTCGACGTCGTAGACGACCTGGCGGGTGACGTCGGCCAACACCTTGTTCTCGGTCTGCTGCGACAGGATGTCGAGCGCCTGGACGAGCGGCAGGCCCGAGTTGATCATGGTGGCAAATTGGCGCGTGAAGATGACGACGTCTCGTGTCTTGATGCCGCCTTTGAGGAGCGCGGCGAACCCTCCCCCCGCCGCCTTGGCCTCACGGACCTGGACGACGATCATCCGGTTCTTGCGCAGGTGCGCGATGACGTCGTCGCGTGACGTCATGTCGATTTTGCCGCGAACCAGGCCGCCCTTCAGATTGCGCGCAGTATACTCGAAGTTGGGCATAAGTCAGGCTCCCGCGGTGCGCTCAGCGGCGCACGGCGACTTTAGGTTGCCCCGGCTGGGCGGACAGCCCGCCCGTAGGTGTTTCCCTGTCTTCCGCGGGCTGCTCCCCAATCGAGCGGAGAAAGTCATTGGGTTTGGAGGTGACGCGCAGACATTCGTCCTTCGTCACTTCACGGCTCATGTACAACTGGTACAGTGCATCGTTCAGCGTCTGCATGCCGTACTTCTTTCCCGCCTGCATCGACGACTCGATCTGGTGCACCTTGTCGTCGCGGATCAGCGCGCGAATCGCCGGCGTGCAAATCATTATCTCCGCCGCCATCACGCGGCCGCGACCCTTGGCGCGCTGCAGCAGCGTCTGCGTCAGCACGCCTTCGAGCACGAACGCGAGCTGCGCGCGGACCTGCGACTGCTGGTGCGACGGGAACACGTCGATGATACGGTTGATCGACTCGGCGGCGGAGTTGGTGTGCAACGTGGCGAACGCCAAGTGCCCCGTCTCCGCGATGGTGAGCGCGGCCTGAATCGTCTCGAGATCGCGCATTTCGCCGACCAGCACGAAGTCCGGGTCCTGGCGCAGCGCATACTTGAGCGCGTTGGCGAAGCTGTTGGTGTCGGTGCCGACCTCGCGCTGGTTCACGATGCAGCCCTGATGCCGGTGAATGAACTCGATCGGGTCTTCCACCGTGATGATGTGGCCCTTTTGCTCCTTGTTGATCTTGTCGATCATCGCGGCGAGCGTCGTGCTCTTGCCGGAGCCGGTCGGGCCGGTCACGAGCACGAGTCCCCGCGGCCGATTGGCGAGGTCGGCCACGACCTGCGGCAGGCCCAGCTCGGTGAAGGTCTTGACGCTGAACGGAATCTGCCGGATCACGACCGAGACGCAGCCGCGCTGCTTGAACACGTTGCCGCGGAAGCGGGCCAGGTTCTGGATGCCGAAGGAGAAGTCGAGCTCGTTTTCGGTCTCGAAGCGCTTTTTCTGGTTCTCCGTGAGCACCGAATAGGCGAGCGAGAGCGTATCCTTGGGCGTCAGGACTTCGTCGGAGGACGCGCTCACGATGTCGCCGTCCACGCGGAGTTTGGGCCGCTCGCCCGCGACCAGATGCAGGTCGGAAGCGTCCTTCTCGATCATCTCCTCGAGCAGCGCCCGAAGGTTGATTGGCATCGCCTTCTCCTTATCCGGCCGCGGTTTCCTTGACGACTTCTTCCAACGTCGTGATGCCCTTCTTGGCTTTCACCATGCCGTCCATGCGCAGCGTGAGCATCCCTTCTTTCACCGCGAGCTCGCGTAGCTCTTCCGTCGAGGCGCCTTTCAGGATCTCCCGGCGCAGCGGGCTCGTGAGGGCCATGACCTCATAGAGCCCCTGGCGGCCGCGATACCCCGTGCCGGCGCAGGTGTCGCAGCCCGCGCCCTTGAAGAACGGACCTTCCTTCTTGTCGATGGCGAACGCGTGCATCTCCTCCGGCGTGTACTCGTGCTGCTGCTTGCATTCCTTGCAGATGCGCCGCACCAGCCGCTGCGCCACGATCAGGTTCACCGCGCTCGCCACGTTGAACGGCTCGATGCCCATATCGACCATGCGCGTGATGGTCGAGGGCGCGTCGTTCGTGTGCAGCGTCGAAAGCACCAGGTGGCCGGTGAGGGCCGCCTTGATCGCGATCGAGCCGGTCTCGAGATCGCGGATCTCGCCGACCATGATGATGTTCGGGTCCTGCCGCAGGAACGCCTTCAGGGCCGCCGCGAACGTCATCCCGACCTCGTTGCGCACGAGCACCTGATTGATGCCGAGCAGGTTGTACTCGACCGGATCCTCGGCCGTCATGATGTTGACGTCGATCTGATTGATCCGCGACAGCGCCGAGTATAACGTCGTCGTCTTGCCGGATCCCGTGGGCCCCGTCACCAGCACCATGCCGTAAGGATTCTCGATCGCGCGCAGGAGGTCTGCTTCAGCGCGTGGTTCAAATCCGAACGTTTTGAGGTCGAGCGTCAGGTTGCCCTTGTCGAGAATACGCAGCACGATCTTTTCGCCGAACAGCACCGGCAGCGTGGAGACGCGGAAGTCGATCACCCGCGAGCCCATCTTCAGCTTGATGCGGCCATCCTGCGGCACGCGCCGCTCGGCAATGTTGAGCTGCGCCATGATCTTGACGCGCGACGTCAGCGCAGCGCGCATCTTCACCGGCGGCTTCATCACTTCCGCCAGCGCGCCGTCCACACGATAGCGCACCCGCATTTCGTGCTCGAACGGCTCGATATGGATGTCGGACGCACCGCGCTTCACCGCGTCCGTCAAAAGGCCGTTGATCAGCTTCACCACGGGAGCATCGTCGGCGAGGTCTTCCTTCTTGACGTCTTCGTCCTCCTGATCCTCGACGACCTCCAGGTCTTCCTCGGCCTCGACGCTCTTCAGCAGGTTTTGGAGCTGCGCGTCCGACTGCTGGTAGTAGCGGTCGATGGCGTTGCGGAGGGTGTACTCCCCCGCGATGACAGGAAACACGTCGCAGCGAGTGATGAACTTGATGTCCTCGATCGCCGTGACGTTGTTCGGGTCCGCGATGGCCACCGTAAGGGTCCGGCCTTCCCGCTTGAGCGGGAGGACGGTGTGCTTGGTGGCGATGTCGGGGGGGATGAGCTTCAGGATCTTGGGGTCGACCTCAAAGCGGGACAGGTCAACCGCCGGCATCCGGTACTGCCGGGCCAGCATCTTGCTGACCTCGGTTTCCTCGATAAAGCCCAGCTTGACCAGGGTATAGCCCAGCCGCATGCCGGAGTTCTTTTGCTCCAGCAGCGCCTTCCTGAGCTGTTCCTGGGTGATCAGCCCTTCACGGACAAGGATTTCGCCGAGCTTGTCCTGGGTAACCGCAACGCTCGCCGTACGCAACTCGTTGAAAATGAGGGGACTAACATGTGAGTCGGCCCCACCCAAATCAAGGTTTTAGGACCGGAATCCCTGAAAAAGACACAAACGGTTGAATTGCCTTGAGTAGCGCCGGTCCGACGCCGGAGACACTGTCCAGGCGGGTGAGACTGCCAAAGGGACCGTGGTCTGAGCGCCAGGCGACAATTCGTTGCGCCAGACCCGGCCCGATGCGCGGCAGGCGTGTGATCTCGCTCACGTCAGCGTGATCGAGATCGATGCGCTCACCAGGTAACAATGGACGCGACAGTTGCGCCGCGCGACGAGCGGTGGCCTGCAAGCCACCGGGCCGAACAACCGACGACGACTGTAGCTGGACGTCACCCGGAGGAGCATCCGCGGAAGGAGAAAGGAAGTAGCGCACGCCAGCGCCCGCCAAGGCCAGGCACGCAAGCATCAGGGCGGCACGCTTGTCGTCCATGCCGAAACATGCAGCCGGCTACGCGCTATTGTCGTATCAAAGCGACGGCGACATCACCAATAATCTGCAGGCTTTGCGCACTGACCTTGTCGAGCGTGTCATCAGTGGTGTGATGCCAGGGAAAATTGAAATCGATAACGTCTATCGCCCGAATCCCCGCCTTCTGCAGGGGCACATGATCGTCCGTGAGCGTCTCCCCCGCCCTCGGCTGGAAATTGCGCGAGTAGCCGAGCCGATCCGCTGTTTGCCACACGCGCTGCACTACTTCGGGCGCGTTGGCGAGTGAATAGCCTTCCTGCTGGATATCGAGGTTCTTGTCACCCACCATGTCGAGCAGAACGGCGTACAGCGTGGTGTACCCTGGCGGCAGGTGCGTAGCGAAATAGCGTGAGCCGATCAGCGTCTCGGTGGAGTCGCTGAAATCACCGTAGTCTTCGCCGTCCACGAACAGCAGATCGACACCCAGCGTGGCCGGCGCCGGTTTTGCCTTGAGGGCGTCCGCGACACCGAGCAACACCGCGACCCCGGAGGCGCCGTCGTTGGCTCCGGGCACCGGCATGCGCTGCTGACCGAGATTGGCGCTCTTGTCGGCGAGGGGTCGAGTGTCCCAGTGCGCCAGAAAGAGGATGCGATCGCTCGCTCGTGGATTGAACTGCGCGAAATAGTTCGTGAGCTTCAGCGTCTGTCCCTTGGCGGTCTTCTGCTGAAAACTCTGCACGATCACCGTGTCGGCACGCCTACGCAGCTCAGTCAGGAGCCATTCGCCCATCTTGTCGTGCCCGGGCGTGTTCGGGATCCGCGGCCCAAAGGACAGCTGCTTCTCGACGTACGAGAGCGCAGTGGCGCCCTTGAACTCCGGAGGCCCTGAGTCGCCTCGGCTGTTTCCCGCCTTGGCTTGGCAACCGAGCGCAAGCGCAAAGACCACGTACGACGCACGACGCACGACGCACGATTTCATCTGATCTGTCCCACACTAGTAGAAAGCTGGACGAAGGCAGTAAGCACAAACTGCGAGATCTTGCGGTTCGTTTGGCGCTCCTCGTTGAGAACGTACGCCATCTGCAACCCGGCGCTCATATTACTCGGCAAATCGGTGTCCATGGTAAGCTGGGCCTGCGTTTGCCGGCTGTCCACATAGGGTACGCACGAATCCTGCCCCGCGCGCCGCAGGCACGTCGCATTGTCGGCCACGGAATACCCCGCCGTCGTGCGGATGTTGGACTGCCACCGTCCCTTGGTGGGCGGCCGGAAGGAAAACGTCAGTGTCCCATTGTGCGCGTGCCTGGTCGTGCGAAACAGATTTCCCGCGCTGATCCGGTCGGATGTTGTCTGTGACAGGTCGAAGCTCGTAAACACGCCGGCGAACCAGGTGATCGAAGCGGCCGGCGTGAAGGTCTCTTCGAGCACGCTGTTCAGCGCCACGCTCCCCGGCAATCCGAACGTGGGCTGCTCATTTGAAGACTCCAGGCGACGATATCCCATCCGCGCTGTGAAGTTCGACATGAGCTTGCCGACCAGTTGCCTCGGGGGCGTGAACGACCAGTTGATCGTACCCGACGGCCATTCCTCCGTGCGACTGCGGATGGGGATCTGCTCGTCCGTCCGAAGGGACCAGATGATGCCGCGTGTCAGCCGATAGGTCGCATTCGCGCGCAGCCCGAGGGGCAGTGCCACCGCGCCACCCGTGGCCAGAGTCGTATTCTGCGTGGCGGACGTCGCCAGCTGCCCATCGACTTGCCGGAAGGCGTCGAACCCGCCCACCGCAAACTGGTAACTGGCCGGCGGCAAATCGGTCGCGCGGCTGAACGTCGACCCGAGCAGCGCACTATAGGTCACGTCGAGCCCGGTGATGTGGCCGAGCCAGTCCGCCAGCCCCGAGGAATCGCCGAATATCGCTTGCGCCAGGCGCCGCGCGTCGACCTGGGCGCCGGTCTCGAAGCGACGGCCGTTGGTGTACGCGGCCGGCACGCGAAACTCGCCGGCGGTGTCGCCTTCGGTCCTGAGCGGCTGCGGTGCATTGGGATCGCGGCTGAACGCGAATGTCGACGCGACGGTGGCGCGCGGCCGAAGCCACCCATTCACGCGCGGTGTCAGCGCCAGCGTGGTCGTGAGCAGTCGTTGCGTCTCGAGGCCGACATCGGCGCCGAACAGCGTCGAGCTTTGCTCGCGAATCACCCGCCCCATCGTCGTCGTGTCACCGTAGTCCCGGAGATCGCGCGTCGAGACGGCGTCGATGCCGAGCTGCATGCCGGTGACCGGCGTGAGATCGAGACCCGCGGCGTTCTGCCATAGCCGTGCCTGGGAAATGGCGGGGGGCGCCGTATCACCCGGTGCCTCGATCGGCACGACGAACGTCGACCGGGTGGCGTCGCTGCCCACGAGTCCGGACCGGAAGTGAATCCGCGAAGGATTGATGCGCAGCCGCGCGCCAGCGATCCGCGCCATGGTGGCGTTGGGGAGGTTCGTGTAGTCGACATTCATCGCGTAGCTCGAGCCGCTGGCCTCCGACAACGTGGTGCGTGTGTCGCCGCTGCTGTACGACCCGAGCAGCGACAGCGGGTCGAGCAGCCAGCGTGCGATGCCACCGTCCGCTCGCCGGACGCGACGTGCCGAGATCGCGTAGCTCGACGAGCTCGTCTTGGGCGTGCGCAGGCCGGGCAGCGCCGCACCCAACAGGTCGGTGCCGCTCAGGTAGAACGGGTCGCTGGTCGCGAGTGTGCGCTGAACGGTCACGGGGATCGACAATCCCCATCGGTCGGGGAGGAACCGGTCCAGGCGCACCGTGCCGGTGACATTCGTGCTGTTGTCGGTGACATACGAAGGATCGTCGGTGAGCTGCCGGAACTGGCCATCGCGCCGCGACAGGTTGAGCGACAGGTCGGCGACGTCGGCGGCGGCCAGCGCGACGTCGAGTGCGCCGGCGGCGCCGGTCTCCTGCACGACATCGCCCAGCCGGATGTCGTCGACCCAGAGCTCCGCCTGACCGATCACCGTATTCGCCTGGGTTCGCCAGATTCCCGCCGCCATTTCCTGGACGCGTGCCAGGTTGGGCGGCGCGGTACCGGGATCGCGCACGTGCGCGATGTAGGGACCGTCGCACATGACGTAGGAGGAGTCAGGAGTCAGGAGACTGGAGTCGGGGCAGCCGGGATAGATCTGCGCCGTATCACCGCGGAGCCAAGCCTGCTCGATCTGCGCGCGCAGCAGGAGCCAGCGCTGGAATTGCACCACGACCTCGGGCTCCCACGTCGCGGTGTGCGCGGGAGCGTGATACATGTAGAAGTTGTCCTGGTCCTTGCCCGCCTTGATGAAGAACTCGAGATCCTGCTCCTCCCACCCGGCGCCACGCCCCCGTGCCCAGACGCGCAGGGTCTGGTACTTGAGAAAGTTCTTGTCGCCTTCGGTGGTAAAGCGAAGGTAGGCTTCGGCTCGCTGACCCACGCCAAGTCCGCTCGCCAACAGGCGCATGGACCGTTCGTTGATCTCGGTGGCGCCGATCTGGAGTGACGCGTTGCGGCGGTCGGCTTCGTCCGTCACGCCCGGTGGCGATGTGTAGCCGAGGTCCTGGTTTTCGGTGCTCACCGTGGAGGCGATGACTTCGCCCACACCGGTCCCCCGATCGCCGCCGATCCCCGCAATCGGCGTATCGCTGCGCTTCACCCAGGTGCTGCCGATCAGTCGCACGCGCGAAAGCGCAAACGGCAGATCGGTTTCCGGCCCCCCTCCAAGGGGTGCCGGCGCAACGACGGTGATGCGAATCGACTGCACCTGCCGCAGGCTCGGCGAGCCGATCTGCAGCGTGTCCGTGCGAAATGGGATGCGGTACAGCCGCCAGCCGGAGCCGTCCTGCGCCATGCCACCGTCGCGCACGTAGTACTGCGGCGCTCCGATCGGAAATACATAGCGTACAAAGCTCTCCGCGGTGCGCACGCCGGTGAGCGAATCCAGCGCGAAGTCACCGTCTTGATCTTCAGTATCGACCGCGTTGTTGTGCCTGCCGCAGCGTGAGCGCACATCTCCCAGTGTATACGGCACGAGCTGACCGTCCAGGGTGGCGGAACACAGCGGCAACGTATCTATCACGGTCCCTGTGCTGGACGCGACGATCCCGTCCACCACACGGTCGGAGAGAATCCCCTCGTCGTTGATCGTCGCGCTCCAGGTCTGCGTGCGCGGATCGCGCTCGGAATCGAGCCGTCCCTCACCCGCGCGACGCACCCCGGTGTAGGTCGTGTCGCTCGCGGCGACCGTGACCGACTCCGGCACGAACGCGAGCGCATCCTCAAAGACGCCGCCGAAATCGAACAACACCGTGGTGCCATTGGCGCGCGCGGTGCGCGGCGCATCCTCCCAGACCCAGAGCTCCAGGAACTCGACGCGGGAGAGGTCGACACCGGTCGCGGACAGCGTCTGTGTGATCGACCGCCAGCGTGGCGCGTTCTGCGGCGGGCGCACCCAGTTCGGAATGCCGGCGGTATTCGCCAGGCCGAGAATCGAATCCGGCTTCAGGGTGAGCCACAGCACGGGCTCGGATGGCTGCGCCTGTCCCGTGAAGTGCAACGTCGGATCGATCTGCTGCGGCAGAAACTGCCGCGGGACGAACTGCCCGCCGATCATTTCGTACGGCAGGCTTTGCCAGGTGAGGAACGCAGCCTGAACGGGATCGAAACTCGTGGCGAATCCGAGCCCCTCCACCCCCCGCACCGACGTCGGAATGTTGCCCCAGTGCCAGGTATTGTCGGTAAGCACAATCGAACGCGCGTTGCCGCCTTCGAACTCCTCGATGTATGCCTGACCGAATTTGTTCGGTGACGGCTTCGACATCGCGATCTCGCCGTTCACGCTCAGCGCCGACGGCACGCTGGTATGCACGCCGGGGAGTGCGTCCATCAATCGTGTGATCCACGCAGGCTGGAACTTGAGCTGTGTCTGAATGCCGCCGATGAATCCGGACGCAGGCTCAAACCCGAGCGGTGGCCGCGTGAACGTGCTCTGCTCGTTCTGGAAAATGCCGAGCAGGTTTACCTGCCCCACCGCGCCGAGGTCGTACCGCGCGGCGAGGCCATAGGTCGTCGTCGGCGCGATCGAGAATGCCGCCCGTTCCTCGAATTGCGCCCGCACCTGCGCGGCGCCCAGGCCTTGAAACAGCGCATCGGGGTTCTTGAACTGCACGTCACCCGTCGTGTAGTCGATCGTGTAATCGGTCTCGCGCGTGAGCAGCCGGTCGCCGAGGTAGATGTGCTCGCTGCCCTCGCGGATCTGGAAGCTGTTGAGTGACAGCAGCGAGCGGTCCGCCGAGGCCGTCGCCTCCGCGTGCAGATGCAGCGCGAAGACGGATGGGGGACCCTGGGTCGTGAGATAGGAGCGCGGTGTCCGGTAGAGCGAATCGTTGCGCTCGGTGGCGCTCAGTTTGATCGCGTCCGCAAACGGTGTCAGGTGCGGGAACACGATGAACTGATCGCGCACGGGATCACCCTGGTTGGGATCGCGCGCGCGCGGGAACAAGCGGTTGTATTGATCGAATTTCGTTGCATCGTTCTCGAGGGCTACGCCGAGGAGTCGGAGATACGTCTCATCGGTGGCGCCGCGCTCGCGCTGGTTCACGCTGAGCGTGAGCTCGACGCTGGTGCGGTCGATCTCGCGCCCGCCCACGCGGTAGGCGTTACGGATCTCGAAGCGAAACGTGGGTGACGACGCGCTGACGGACGGCTTGGGATCGTACACGAGCCGCAGGGTGTCCACGACCGACGTGTCGGTTCGGGCATCCACGGGAAACGTGCCGATCGAGTCCGCGCCGCTCGCCGTGATGTACGAGACCGCGAGGTAGTCGTTCTGGTCCAGGCGATTGGCGAGCGCGAACCAGACGCCGGTAGGATCGACGTAGTAGTCCTTGCCCTCCTGCAGGATCTCCCACTCGAACGGACCTTCGCGCTGGATCCGACAGTCCACCGCCACGAGACCGGGACCGCATGCCACGGCGCGCACGCCGCCGGCGTTTTGATTGCCGTTCGAGCTCGGCGCCACGGCGCGGCGGCGGTACACGCGCAGCGCACCCACCGTCAGCGAATCAGGCCGCGGGATGAGGTCGAGCTGCAGGATGTCGATGGCGGGATAGCCGGGCAGCGCGGCCGGATCGATCGCAAAGAAGAACCGTCCTGTCTCGTAATCCAGATCGCGGGCTTCGCGATCGAGCGGCTGGCTGGTCACGGCGCCGACGGTGTAGATGCGGTCTTTGACGACGTTGCCTTTTTGTTGCGCCACGATGCCGCGCAGCTCGAGCGCGCCAAACTGCGCGATGGCCTGCACACCGAAGTTGTTGGCGGGGACTCCCGCGGTGATGAAACGCGACGCCGGCGTCTGGAATGTGACGTTCCCCGCCTCTACCCGGCGCAGGACTTCATCTTCCAGGCCCTCGTACCACACATGCAGGTTGTTGTTGGCGTCGAACTCACGTTGGCTGTCGAAGTCCACATCCACGTGCAGTCGCTGGCCGACCACACCAGCTGTTCGAATGGCGTACTGTGGGTTTGGTGTGATCGTCGGAAATCCCGACGTGCAACCCGAGATCGAGACCTGCAGCTCCTGCGACGTGCAGCGCAGATTGCGAAACTGGTCCGCCTTGAGCTCGAGCCGGAGATTCAAGTCCATCCCCAGCTGCGCAGGCGGTGCCGTGGTGTCGAGCGGCGCAGCCGCGACAACGGGCGGTGAAACGGCGCCGGACACGACGGGCGGCCAAGGAGCGGCGAAGGGACGGCGATGCGCCAAGACGGAATCGGCCCAGGCGCGCGCGAGGATTTCGGGAGGCACGCGCGCGCCGAGGCGACCACCGGGCGCCAGTGCCGGATGGCGTGGCGCAACCAGAGGCGCCACACCAAACGTGTACACAGGAGCCTGCGCATGAACCCGGGGTACGATCAGCGTGAAGGCGAGTCCGACTATCTGCGCGAGACGCCGCATCCCTTGTAGAGACTTGGGGTTCCGAATATAATGGCGCGACCAATCGTGCGCATCCTGAGCCGTTACATCCTGCGGCAGCACCTCCCTCCGCTCGGCTATGCGCTGGCCGCGCTCACATTCGCGATGCTCATCAATCAGATCGCGAAGCAGTTCGGCAATTTCGTGGGCAAAGGTCTGCCGTGGGGCGTCATCTTCGAAGTGTTTGCGCTCTCCATTCCGTTCATCGTCGCGATGACGCTGCCGATGGCTGTTCTCGTCGCGGTGTTGTACACGTTCAGCCATCTCGCCGCGGACAACGAAGTCACCGCGATGAAGGCGAGCGGCATCTCCGCAGGACAGCTGCTCGTGCCGGTCCTCGGCGGCGCCACGTTGATCGCGGCTGTAGCGTTCGTGTGGAACGATCAGATCCTGCCGCGTTCCAATCACGAGCTGCGCACCCTGCTCGTCGACATTCAGCGCAAGAAGCCGACCTTTCAATTGAAGGAACAGGTCATCAACGAAGTCGTTGCAGGGCAGTTCTTCCTGCGCGCCACGCGCATCGATCCCGCTACGAATGCGCTGAGCGACGTCACGATCTACGATCTCGAAGATCCCGACCGGCGGCGCGTGATCATGGCCGATTCCGGCCACATGGCCTATTCGCCGGGCGGCACCGACCTGTATCTGACGCTGCGCGACGGCGAGGTGCACGAGATCAAACGTACCGATCCCGAGCACTTCAATCGCACCTTCTACGGGGTCAATCGCATCAAAGTCGCCGGCGTGAGCAACACATTCGAGACGACCAAGAACGACGAATACCGCGGCGATCGCGAGATGACGATCTGCGCGATGCAGGACGTTGTGGCGCGCGCGCGCAGAGACCAGGAGCGCGTGCGGACGGAGGCTGTCACGGCCGTTACCGCCGAGTTGCGCCGCATCGCCGGGCTGGCGCAGCTCGCGCCCCCGCCGGCGGCAGATACGACTCCACCGCGGCCCAGTACGTACTGCCGTCTGTTGGGCGCGCTGCAGCGGCTGATTGGCCCGGGCGAGGCGCAGGCGCAGGGTCGTCCGGCCAAACCTGCCGCGCCGCCACCGGTCAGAAATCCGTCCGTTGGGTCGGTCACGAATCTCGCCTACACGTCGCAGACGGCAGGGGCATACCTGCAGCGGCTGCGGGGGGCACGGCAGCGCGCGGCGATCTACCAAGTCGAGATTCAGAAGAAGCTGGCGATCTCCGCGGCGTGCGTGATCTTCGCGCTGCTCGGCATGCCGCTCGCGATCCGCTACCCGCGTGGCGGCGTGGGACTCGTGATCGGGACGAGTCTCGCGGTCTTCTCGGTTTACTACGTCGGCTTGATCGGCGGCGAGGAGTTGGGTGACCGGCTCGTCGTGCCGCCATTCCTCGCGATGTGGACGCCGAATCTGCTCTTCCTGCTCGCCTCGATTCCGTTGCTCATCGGCGCGCGGCGGGCCGGCAGCACCGCGCACGGCGGCGACTGGGAGGAGCTGCGAGAGACACTGTTCGGCTGGACCGGGCGAATTCGCAACGCGAAGTGGGTCCAGCGCGTCTGGTCATGAGACTCAAGTTCCCATTTCGCATTCCGCATGTCGCCCTGCGCACGCTCGATCGCTACGTGCTTCGGGAATGGCTTCGCGTCTTCCTTATCACCCTGCTCGGCTTCCCGATTCTCGTCATCGTGATCGATCTGACCGACAGGCTCGATACATACATGGGGCGCGGGATCAAGATGGGCAAAGTCGCCCTCTCCTACGTGTTCGATTTGCCTGAGAAGATGTTTTTGGTGCTGCCGGTCGCCGTGCTGTTCGCGACGGTCTTCACGGTGGGCGCGCTCGGACGCTATTCCGAGTTGACGGCGGCGAAGGCTTCGGGAATCTCGTTCCACCGTTTGGTGCGGCCGCTGGTAGCGGCGGGGGTCGCCGCGTTTCTCGCCGGTTTGCTGCTTGGCGAGATCGCTCCGGTGGCGACGGCCCGCCGGCTCGAGATGCTGGGCGAGAAGGCGATTCGCTCCACGAGCTCGCGCTACAACTTCGTGTACCGCGCTGACCGGGGCTGGGTGTATGCGATTCGGGCGCTCGAGCTGCGCTCGCGCGAGATGACCGACTTGCTACTCGAGCGCGAAGGCACGGGGCTGGCGTATCCGACGATTGTGGTCGCCGCCCAGCGTGCGGCATACAGCGACACCGGTGCGGCGGCGCGCAAACGGGGCCCGTACTGGACCCTGTATCGCGGCACGGTCCGTCTGCTCATCGGGAATCAGCCTGGCGCCGAGACATCGTTCGAATTCGACTCGCTCCGCACCCGCACGCTGACCGAGCGTCCCGTCGATCTGCTCGCCGAGCCGAAGGCGCCGGACGAAATGCGCTATGGCGAGCTGCGACGCTACATCGATGCACTCGCGCGCAGCGGCTCGAACGCGAAGAAGCTGCAAGTGGAGCTCGCGCTCAAGATTGCGATTCCGTTCATTTGTCTCTTGATCGGGCTGTTCGGCGCGCCGCTCGCGATCACGAATCCCAAGAGCGGCGCCGCGTGGGGCGTCGCCGCGAGCCTCGCGACGACGTTCATCGTGCTGCTCATGTTTCAATTGGCGAAAGCGGTCGGCGCGGGCGGCGTGTTGCCGCCGACGCTCGCGGCGTGGGTGCCGAATATCTTCATCGCCGTCGCGACCGTGTATCTGCTGCGTAAAGCTCCAACGTAGCGTCCTTGACGCCCCTTCCTATCGGGACCACTTTCTCCCCGTGAATCTTTTCCCTCCACGGAGAGGTCCATCCATGCGTTGGCTCGTCGGCGTGTGTCGCGCCATTGTCGGCGCGGCGGTGGTTTCGGTGTTCTGTGCGGGTGCAGCGCTGGCCCAGGGCGTGACCACCGGCGCAATCACTGGAAAAGTCACGGACCCGCAGGGACAGCCGGTCGCCGAGGCCGCCGTGCAGGTCACGCACCGCGGCACGGGGTACACCTCGTCGGTGCGCACCAGGTCCAACGGCCAATTCCTGGTGCAGGGCCTCGAGGTGGGCGGCCCCTACACCGTCTCGATTCGCGCGATCGGATTCCAGGCGTTCAGCCGCGATAACGTGGACGTCGGCCTTTCAGAAGCGACGCGCGTGGACGCGTCGCTTATCCCGCAGGCGGTCGAGCTACAGGCCGTGCAAGTGCTGGGTGCAGTGACCCCCGATTTCGCTCCCACGCGCCAAGGCGTGACGACTCAGGTCTCCGATACCCTGGTGCAGCGAATCCCGACGTTCAGCCGCGATTTCATCGATCAGCTGAAGCTCGCGCCCCAGGTCGTCTACCCCGCGAGCGGCGCGGCGAGTGGCGCCGGTGCCTACAACCGCTACAACACGATCACCATCGACGGCGCAAATCAGAGCGAGCGCTTCAACCTCGGCGCTACGAACGGCGTCCCGGGCGGCAGCGCCGGCGGCAAGATCATCGCGCTCGACGCGGTCAAAGAATTCCGCGTGATGTTCACGCCCACCGACGTCCGGCAGGGCAGCTTCGCCGGCATGCTCGTCAACGCCGTGACCAAGGCCGGCACCAACGAGCTGCACGGCAGCGCGATGTACGCCTATCGCAACAGCGACCCGATCGGGTCAGTCCAGCTGGTCGGCCCGACGATCCGGACACCGTCATTCGATGTGAAGCAGTATGGCTTCAGCCTCGGCGGGCCGATCATCAAGGACAAGCTGCACTTCTTCGTCGCGCCGGAGTGGCAACAGCGGCAGGATCCCGCGTCCGGGCCGTACTACCTCGACGGGCAGCCGTCGCCGGCACCCGACGATCCCGTCATTCCGCTCGACTCCCTGACCCGCATCGAGAATGCGATGCAGGCGTACGGATTCGACGTCGGATCCAGCGCGCCGGTCCAGAAGGAGACGCCGCTCACGAACCTGTTCGGGCGGCTCGACTGGCAAATCTCGCCCGTGCACCGCTTTGTGGTGCGGCAGATCATCAATCACGACCAGCTGGATGATTTCTCGCGCAATGTCAACACGTTCAACGCCGATCCGACTGTCCAGAATTCCGGTTTCCGCTACAGCACGAACTCGTTCAACCGGGATGCCAAGAACAACTCCACCACGGCGCAGCTCTACTCGAACTTCGCGAACGGTACGTCGAACGAGCTGATCTTCGGCTACAGCACGATCAAGGACGAACGGATTGTGCCCGTCACCGCGCCGGAGGTCACGGTCGGGGTGTTGGTGAGCGGCGTCCGTCGTTCGGTCACGTTCGGCACGGAGCAGTTCTCGCCGGGCAATTTGCTCAAGCAGTCGATCTTCGAGCTCGTGGACAACGTCACGATTCCGAAGGGCCCGCACACGTTCACGTTCGGCGGCCGGCTCGACTTCACGCACATCTTCAACAACTTCGCGCAAGGCTCGTACGGCGTGTACAAGTTCTTCAATACCGACAGCCTGATCGCCGGTCGAGCGGTGGGCTACGCGGTCGGGTACGCGAATAGCCAGGACCCCGCGGACATTCCGGCCGACTTCCACGTCAACGTTTACAGCCTGTATGGACAGGACCAGTGGGCGGTCAATGACAAGCTCACGGTGACTTTCGGGCTGCGTGCGGATATTCCCACGCTGCCGGACACACCCTCCGAGAACGACACGCTGGCCGTCAAACTCGACTCGGCGTCGGCGGGACAATTCGTCGTGCATACGAGCACGAAGCCGGGTACTTCCGTGCTCTTCTCGCCGCGCGTCGGATTCAACTACAACCCGGGCGGGCGCAGCGAGAATCAGATTCGCGGCGGCATCGGCGTCTTCACCGGACCGCCGCCGTACATCCTGCTCGGAAACGCGTACGCCAACACGGGGCTCGGCCTGGTGCGCCTGAGCTGCAACAACTCATCCGCCACCACGCAGGCGCCGACATTCACGATGGACGTCAGCCAGCTGCCGACGGCGTGTGCCGGTCAACCCGTCCCCGGCCCGGGCCAAGCGGGCACTATCGGCGTCAACATCACCGATCCGAATTTCAAGTATCCGCAGTATCTGGGACTGTCGGGTGGGTTCGACCACCAGTTCCCCCATGGGTGGATCTTCACGCTGGAGGGGATGTACCGCAAAGCGATCAACGGCGTGCTCGTGGTGGATGCGAACCTCAAGGGCCCGCGCTTGGCCGATTCGGCGCTCGGCATCGCGTACACCGATCGCAATGGCCGTGTGATGTACGCCGATACGATCAGCGCGACCGGCGCGGTCACCAACAACCGGCAGCGCTGGCTCACCTCGATGCGAGGCGCGGCGTTCAGCGAAGGCATCATCGAGGTCACGAACCAGTCGAAGGACTACAACTACACGGTGTCGGCGCAGCTGCATAAGCGCTTCACCGACAGGTTCGAAGGCACCGTCGCGTATTCGTATCTCAAGTCGATGGACGTGCAGAGTCTCACGTCCGACCGCGCCATCTCCAACTTCCGGAACGGGCGCCAGCTCTCGGTCTCGCACGACGACCTCATCGCGACGAACTCGGTGTTCTCACGGCCTCACCGCATCGTGGCGTACGGCACCTACTCGATGCCCTGGAAGATGGACCTGACGCTCTATTACGAGGGGACGTCGGGCGTCCCGATCGTCTACGTCACACAGGGCGACGTCAACGGTGACCTGGTCAACGGGAACGATCCGATCTACATCCCGCGCAATGCGCGCGATCCGAACGAGATTCTTTTCAGCGGGACTCCCGCGCAGCAGGCGGCACAGGCGACGGCGTTCGAGAACTTCATCAACGGCCAGCCCTGCCTCAATCGCCAGCGCGGCCGGATCATGGAGCGTGACAGCTGTCGCTCGCCATTCCAGAACCGGTTCGACGTGTCCGTGCGGCAGTCGATTCCGACCGTCGGCGGCCAGCGGCTCGCGCTCCAGGTCGACATCTTCAACTTCTTGAACCTGCTCAACTCGAGGTGGGGGCAGATCAAGCTGCCGACGCTGAGCCCGGTCTTCAACAACCAGTCGGCATTGATTCAGACGGCCCGGACAGCTGGACCGCTCAGCCAGTCGCAGTCGGTCTTCACCTTCGACACGCGCCTGTACGATGCAACGACGTTGCAATCCAAGGCGTTCGCCGCCCGTTCGACGTTCGCGAGCGCGTATCAGATACAGCTGACGATGCGGTACGCGTTCTAGCGCCTGCGAACGGCTGAAGCGGGGAAATGGGAAAGGGCGCGAGCAATCGCGCCCTTCTTATTGGCGCGCTGAAATCGCGGGCGGCGGCGCGCGGCGCTGGTACCACACCAGCCCCAGATACACCGGCACACCACTCAGGATGATGCCGATGTCGATTGCAAAGCTCCCGGTCTCGCGCACGAGATAATTACCCAACAGGAACAGCGCGGCGACGAGAAAGACCAACGGGACAAACGGGTAGCCCCAGGTCCGATACGGCCGCTCGAGGCGCGGACGAGTCCGCCGCAGCACGTACACGCCGGCCACCGCCATCGCATAGAATGGCCAGATGCCGATGATGAACTGGTCGGCGAGTGCGGTAAACGTCCGGACCAGGATGAAGATCATGCCCATGACGATCATGAGCACGATCGCCGCCGTCGGCGCGTGGTTCTTGGGATCCACGCGCGCGAGCGGCCCGGGCAAGAGCCCATCTTCCGCGGCTGCGAAGAAGATCCGTGGCGCCGTCATCATCGACCCGTTCAATGTCCCGAACGTGCTGACTGCAATCGCCGCCGACACGACCACGACGCCGGCCGGTCCGATCACCAGCTGGGCGACATCGGCGGCGACCAGCTCGGCGTGCTTCATCTGCTGGATCGGGATCAGGTAGAGGTAGACGAAGTTCGCGCCCAGATACAGCACCACTACCGTCGCCGTGCCGATGAGCAGCGCGCGCGGCAGGATCTTCTGCGGGTTCACTACCTCGCCGCCCACGAACGCGAGATCGGCCCAGCCGTCGTACGCCCACAGGATCGCCACCATCGCGAGCAGGAAGGCCGACAGTCCGACCTGGGCATGCTGCGCGAGAATCCCGCCGGGCGGCAGGTCGGGCGACTGCGTGCCCAGCGCGAACCCGACCAGAATGAGTGCCGCGAGCGCGCCAACCTTGAACGCCGTGCTGAGGTTCTGGAGCACCGCGCCGCGGTGGATGCCGAAGAAGTTCACCGTCCCGACGAGCAGGATGTATCCGGCGCCGAGGAGCTGCTCGGCGCGGATGTCGAGCGGGCCGAGTGAGGCGACGATGGCGGCGGGATCATGGCCGAGTGTGCGCAGGGTGTAGGCCGATGCCGTGATCCCGATGGCGCCGAAGGCGCCCGGTCGAATGACCCAAAGTTCGGCCCACACGAACAGGAATGCAGGCAGCCGCCCGAACGACTC
>DATBFV010000235.1:0-3656 GCA_036558345.1 Gemmatimonadales bacterium
CGACACGCTCGCGGCGCAGGATGCGATGCGGGCCCATACGTCGCGCGCGACATTCGCGATCTTTGTGGCCACGGCGCTGCACGCCATCGCGGTGGGGAACATGCTCCCCGCATTCGTGGACAGCGGCGTGACCGAAGACATCCGGCCACTGACCACGATCTGCGTGGACCAGACCGAATTCGTGGTGATGAAGTTACGTGATCGTGGCACACATCAGGCCTACGGCGTCGTCACCAACGCGCAGGATTTCATGCACGTGCTGCGCTTCTATATCGAGCGATGGCAGCAGGCGACTCCAGTCGCGACACCGGGGGGGGCCCGGTCTTCCCGCTAGCCGAGTCCGCGCCTGGCCAGGGCGCCGGGTGGGCGAAGCTCGCGGCCGCGGTCGAGGCGCAGGTGCCTGCCGCGGAGATCGAGACTATTTATGTGTTTCGGCCGATCAAGCGCGAAGGAAAAGAATGGGGTACCGCGGTGGTGACGCGGAAGGCAGCGGATGGCAGGTTGCGCGTCTACACGGCGAAATACATGCTGATTGTTCGCGGGAAAGAGCGGGGGCAATCGAAGCTCAAAGTCACGGAAGTCGCATTGAGTCCCGCGGAGGTTTTGGCGCAGGTCATGCAGGCGACTGTGGACCGGGGTGGCGACACGGAGCCGCCGGTTGAACTTGGCCCCTCGGCTTGGTACGAGGGGGGAGGAGGTCATTCAGTTTGATCGACGCACGGATGTTCATCCCGACCAAAGCCTTTTTGACCAAAGGCGTGGGCCGGCACAAGGAAAAACTCACCAGCTTCGAAATGGCATTGCGCGATGCGCATCTCGCGAACTTCAACCTGGTGCGGGTGAGTTCGATTTTCCCGCCGCACTGCGAGCTGGTGGACCGGGAGGAAGGGATGAGCATGCTGAAGCCCGGTCAGGTGGTGTTTGCCGTCATCGCGGAATCGGCCACAAACGAGCCCAGTCGTCTGGTGGCCGCCTCGATCGGCGTGGCGATGCCCGCCGACACCTCGCATCACGGCTACATCTCCGAGCATCACAGCTACGGCCAGAGCGAGACGGTCTCCGGCGAGTACGCTGAGGACCTGGCGGCGTCGATGCTCGCCACGGTGCTCGGCGTTCCGTTCGAGGCCGACAAGGCCTGGGACGAGCGCCGCGAGCAATGGCTGTTGTCGGGCGAAATCGTCCGCACGATGAACGTCACGTCGACCGCGGAATGCGGGCCGGACGGGCGCTGGACCACCGTGGTATCGGCCGTCGCGTTCTGCGGCTAGCGTGGCTGTCGCGTTTGCGGCCGGCCTGCTGAGTTTCCTCTCTCCCTGCGTTCTGCCGCTGATCCCGAGCTACATCGGCTATCTCACGGGGATGACGGTAGAGGAGATCGAGCGGCGCCGCGGCACCGCGCTGCTGCACGCGCTCTGGTTCGTTGCCGGATTCTCGTTGGTGTTCGTATTACTTGGCGCGGGCGCCTCGGCCGTCGGCAGCCTGCTGCGCGACTACCAGGTGTGGCTCGGCCGCGTGGGCGGTGTGCTCCTGATTCTCTTCGGGATCTATCTGCTCGGCGTCCTGCGTCCGGGCTTCTTGATGCGCGAGTGGCGCATCGAGTTGGCGCGCAAGCCGCTCGGCTACTTCGGTTCCGGAGTCGTGGGATTCACGTTTGGCGCGGCATGGACGCCGTGCATCGGCCCAATCCTCGGCGGCATTCTGACCCTGGCCGCGACGCAAGCGGGTCTGGGGCGCGGAACCGCGCTGCTCGCCGTCTACGCGCTGGGCTTAGCCATACCCTTCCTCATCACTGCCTTGGCCTTGGACCGGTTTTTGGTCTGGTTTCAGCGCTTCCGACCATACATAGTATGGGTCGATCGGATCGCCGGCGTGCTGCTCATCGTGCTCGGTATTCTGCTCGTGACCGACAGCTTTACGCTGCTCGCGGGGTACTTACAGGGACTGACCCCTAAGTTCTTGCGGGATCGACTGTAGACCACACCAGGCCGTCATAGAAAAGAGGAATCCATGAATCGCGTAGCGATTTTCGCAGTCCTAGCAGTCTTCGTGCTGACCACGGGTGCCTGTCAGAAAGGGCAGGAGCAGAGCCAGGCCAGCGACTCAACCGCCCGTAACCTGACACTCGCGCCTGCGGAGTCGACGGGAGCGATGCGCGACATGCCGGAGCATCCGGCGAATCCGCCGGCGGCGCAGCCGACCCACCCGCCCGCGACGCGTCCACCAGCTGCCCGGCCGCCGGCGCCACCACCGGGTCCACGGATGGCTCACCTCGGCGTCGGCACGAAGATGGACATGGCGGCGAACGATACGCTTTCGTCGCGCACCGCCAAGGTCGGTGACACCTTCACCGCGCACGTCGTGGAGGACGTGAAAGACGCCAGTGGCAAGGTCGTCATTCCGGCGGGCTCGGTGGTGCACGGCACGATCACGGACGTCAAGCCCGCGCCGAATCCGTCGACGCCGGGGACCTTGACGGTGGCCGTCACGAACGTCACTGTACGCGGCACCTCGTACGCGATCGAGGCGGCCGTCGACTCGCTCGAGACGATCCACAAGGGCCGCGGCGTCACCTCGGGCGATGCGGCGAAGGTGGGAGCGGGAGCCGCCGCCGGCGCGATCCTCGGTCGCGTGTTGGGCGGGAACAAGAAGGGCACGATCATCGGCGGCATCGTGGGTGGTGCTGCAGGCGCCGCGGTGGCGCACGAGACCAAGGATTCGGACATCGTCTTGCCGGCGGGGGCGCATATCATCATTCGGTTGACGAAAGAACTCGCCGTCGCGGCATCCTGAGGTGATCCGCGCGAAGCTGTCAACGATGATGTTCCTCCAGTTCTTCATCTGGGGGGCTTGGTACACGTCCATCGCCGTGTACATGACGAATCACGGGATGGGCACGCTGACGCACTGGCCGTACACGGTGAATCCCGTGGCGGCCATCGTCGCGCCGTTCTTCCTCGGGCTGGTTGCGGATCGCTACTTCGCGACGGAAAAGGTCCTCGGCACGCTGCACCTGCTGGGTGGCCTGATTCTGTTCGCCACGCCTCAATTTGCCGCGCAGCCCACCACGTTCATCCTCTTGCTCCTGCTCTACAATCTCTGCTACATGCCGACGCTGGGTCTCGCGAACAGCCTGGCGTTCCATCACATCCAGTCGCAGGAGCAGCAGTTCCCGCTGATCCGCGTGTTCGGGACGATCGGCTGGATCGCCGCGGGACTGTTCGTGAGCTTCGCGCTGGCGAAGATCATCGGCGGTGTCGCCGAGCAGACACCGGGACCATTGTATACGGCCGCCACCGCCAGCATCCTGCTCGGCCTGTTCTGCTTTTCGCTGCCGCACACCCCGGCGCCGGCACGCGGCCAGCCGGTATCGCTGCGTTCGATCGCGGGACTCGACGCGTTTAAGCAGCTCGGCGACCGGCCATTCTACGTCTTCATCCTCTCGTCGCTGCTGCTGTGCATCCCGCTCGCCGTGTACTACAACTTCACGCAGCTGTATCTCGTTGCGGCCGGCGTCAAGAAGATCGCGGGCACGCAGACGTGGGGCCAAATCTCCGAAACGTTCTTCATGCTCATCATGCCGCTGCTGTTCCTGCGGCTCGGCGTGAAGAAGATGCTGATGATGGGGATGGCGGCATGGACGCTGCGCTACGCGCTGT
>DATBFV010000236.1:0-23010 GCA_036558345.1 Gemmatimonadales bacterium
TTCATGGTGATGCCGTCTTCCTTGAGTGTCGGCACATGCGGATCGTGGTAGGATACCTGCGCGCCTCGGCTGTGCAGCAGTTTGATCACGTCGAGCGCGGGACTCTCGCGGATGTCGTCGATGTTCTTCTTATAGGCGACGCCCAGCAGCAGCACGCGGCTGCCCCGCACTGCCTTGCCCTGCTCGTTCAATGCATCGACCACCTTCGCCACCCAGAACTCCGGCATCTCCGCGTTCAGCTCGCCGGCCAGCTCGATGAAGCGTGTCTTGTAATTGAGCGTCCGCATCTTCCAGGCGAGATAGTGCGGATCGAGCGGAATGCAGTGACCACCCACGCCCGGTCCCGGCGTGAATTTCATGAACCCGAACGGCTTGGTTGATGCCGCCTCGATCACTTCCCAGACGTCTACGCCGAGCTTGTCGCATACGATCGCCATTTCATTGACGAGCCCGATGTTCACGCTGCGGAAGGTGTTCTCGAGAATCTTCACCAACTCCGCGGCCTCTGGCGACGACACGGGAACGAGCGTATCGATAGCGCCCTGATACAGCGCCATCGTGACCTTGAGGCACGCGGGCGTGATCCCGCCGATCACCTTCGGCGTGTTGCGCGTATTGAAGCGCTCGTTGCCCGGATCCACGCGCTCGGGCGAGAAGGCGAGGAAGAAATCCTCGCCGACCTTGAGCCCGGTGGACTCGAGCGCCGGCAGCATCAGCTCCCGCGTGGTGCCGGGATAGGTCGTCGACTCGAGCACGATCAGCTGACCCTTGCGGAGCGCGCGCTTCACCGACTCCGTCGCCGCGAGCACGTAGCTCACGTCCGGATCCTTCGTTTTCGAGAGCGGGGTCGGCACGCTGATGGAGATGACGTCGGGCTCTTTCAGGCGGGAGAGGTCCGCCGTGGCCGAGAATTTCTTGGCGTTGACTGCATCGGCCACCGTCGCCCCCGGCACGTCCTGGATGTGCGAGCGACCGCCATTCAGGGAATCGACGACGCGCGAATTGACGTCGAACCCGATCACCCGATAGCCGGCGCGCACGACTTCCATCGCGAGCGGCAACCCGACGTAACCGAGGCCGACGACGCCGAAGACGGCCGTGCGGTCCTTCGCCTTCGCGAGGAGCGACTCGACAGGAGTGGGTACGGCGACAGTCGCAGTCATGGTGTCTCCGGAGCCCCGCCACGCGCGAGCGAGCGCGAGGCGGCTTCGAGCACGCGGACGACGCGCACGCCATCCGCGGCACTCGCCCGCGGCGCTTCCGTCCCACGAGCCGCGCGGACGAAATGTGCCAACTCGGCCGCGAGGGGTTCCACGGCCGGAATACGAGGAATGAAGATATCGCCTTCACGGATGGCGAGGCTTTCACCAAACGAGCCGTACTCGGGCGGACGGTCCACACCCTTGTCGTAAATCCGCAGCTTCTCGCGTGGCTCCATGTCGTCGAACACCACCATTTTCTTGGCGCCTACCACCGTGAGCTTCCGTTCTTTATGGGGATCGAGCCACGACATCTGGACGTGCGCGAGCACCCCGCTCGCGAACTCCATCGTAAGGAACACGACGTCCTCGATCGCAGGCTGCAGGTAGCTCTTGCCTTGTGCAGCGACTCGGACCGGCTCCTCACCAAGCAAGTAGAGTGCCACTGACACATCGTGGGGCCCAAAGCTCCAGAGGGCGTTTTCGTCTTTGCGGACCTGCCCCAGGTTGACGCGCAGACCATAGAGATAGAATACCCTGCCGAGCTCCCCCTGTTGGACCATCTCCCGCAGCTTCTCGACGGCCGGGTGATAGACCAGGAGATGCCCCGCGAGCACCGGCAACCCGCGCTGTTCGGCCAGCTTGGCCACCGCCTCGGCGTCGCGACCACTCAAAGCGAATGGCTTCTCCACCAGTACGGGCTTTCCTGCCTCGATCGCCTGGCGTGCTACGGTCGCATGGGTGGCGGCGGGGGAAGCCACGATCACGGCCTCGACGGCCTCCAGGAGAGCCGGCACCTCGCCAGTGACGAGGGCTGCCGGATACTGCCGCGCTACCCGTTCGCGAACCTTGGCATCTGTGTCGCAAACTGCTGTCAGCTCGGCATCGGCCAGCCCGGCGACCGTCCGGACGTGGTTCTTGCCCCACGTGCCGGCACCGACGACACCGATCTTGAGCCGCTTCACCGATAGAATCCGCGGACCGCATCGATCACCCGATCCAGCTGCGCGCGGGTGAGCTCCGGATAAATCGGCAGAGAGATCGCCTCGCGCGCGGCCTGCTCCGCCTGCGGCAGGCTACCGTCCTTGTACCCGAGGTGCGTGAAGCACGGCTGGCGGTGGAGCGGGATCGGATAGTAGACCGCGTGACCGATCCCTTCCTTCTTGAGATGGCCCTGGAGCTCGTCGCGGCGCTCCGCGCGCAGGGTGTACTGATGGAAGATGTGCTCGTTGGCGGGATCGACGACGGGCGGTCTCACCTGCGGGATCGCGGCGAACGCCTTCGTATAGTACGCGGCGTGCTCGCGCCGCATCGCGGACCATTGGGCCAAGTGCGGCAACTTCGCCAGCAAGACGGCGGCCTGGAGCGAATCCAGACGAGAGTTCGTACCGACTTCGTCGTGATGGTACTGCTTGGCGCCGCCGTGCAACCGCAGCTTCTTCAGCCGGTCAGCCGCCGCGTCGTCCGATGTCACCATCATGCCGCCGTCACCCCAGGCACCGAGGTTCTTGCTCGGGAAGAACGAATAGCCGGTCACCCAGCCGAGCTCGCCCGCGACGCGCCACTCGCCGTCGATCTTGCGGCGCGCGCCGATCGCCTGCGCCGCGTCCTCGATCAGCTTCAATCCACGGGATTTCGCGATCGCCATCAGCTCGAGCATGTCGGCCATCTGCCCGTACAGATGCACCGGCATGACCGCGCGCGTGCGCGAGGTGATCGCGCGCTTCACTGCCGCGGGATCGATGTTGAACGTGTCCGGCTGAATATCGACGAACACCGGCGTGCCGCCCGCGTTGTGAATCGTGCCCGCCGTAGCGAAGAAGGTGAAGGGCGTCGTGATGACTTCGTCGCCCGGTTTCAGATTCAACGCCTTGAGCGGCAACAGCAGCGCGTCCGTACCGCTCGCGCATCCGATCCCGTGCTTCGCGTGTGAGAGCTTGGCGACCTCCGTCTCGAGCTGAGGGATCGACGGCCCCATGATGAACTGCTGGCTCTCGACGACTTTCATCATGGCAGGAAGCACTTCGTCCTTGATCGTCTGATACTGAGCGACGAGGTCGAGCATGGGGACGTTCATGACGCGCCTACCCGGGACGGAGCAGTCTGCCGCAGAGCGCCGCCGGACTCCGTGTAGCTTGCGCCGCAGCGTGCACACGTGGCCTGGGCGCCGCCCGGACGCAGACGCTCACCGCATTGGCACATCCAGCCGACGCGCCGCGCCGGTACACCGACCATCAGTCCATACGCCGGAACGTCGGAGGTCACGACGGCTCCCGCTCCGACGAATGCGTACTCGCCCAGCGTAACGCCGCAGACGATCGTCGCATTAGCGCCGATCGTTCCGCCACGCTTCACCAGCGTGCGCTGATATTCGCTCTTCCGGGAGACGTGACTGCGCGGATTGGTGACGTTGGTGAATACGCAGGAAGGCCCGCAGAACACATCGTCCTCGAGCTCCACCCCTTCGTAGATCGAGACGTTGTTCTGGATCTTGACGTTGTTGCCAATTTTCGTGCCCGGCATGACGACGACGTTTTGCCCGAGGTTACAGCGCTCGCCGATGACGGCGCCGGGCATTACGTGGGAAAAGTGCCAGATCTTGGTACCCTTGCCGATCTGTGCGCCGTCATCCACATAGCTGGACTCGTGTGCGAAGTAGTTCACACTCCGATGATCTTGCACTCGAGCTCCAGCGTGATCCCGGTCTTTTTGGCGACCGTCTTGCGGACGTGATCGATGACTTTGAGGACGTCGCTCGCGGTCGCGTTCCCCTTGTTGATGATGTAGTTGGCGTGGAGCGTGGAGACCTGCGCCCCGCCGAGCTGGAACCCTTTCAGCCCGCATTCGTCGATCAGCATTCCAGCGCTCTTGCTGTGCCCGGACGGGTTCGTGAAGGTCGATCCGCAGCACGGCTGATCGAACGGCGTGCCGGCCTTGCGCCAGCGCAACAGCTTCGACTGCAGCTCCTTCAGCTTGGCGGGCGATTCCTCGCCGAGTCCGAGCTTCGCCTCCAGAACGATTCCCTCGATGTTGCTCGACCGATACTTGAACGAGATCTGCTTGCGGGAGAGCTGCTTCACCTTGCCGCGCGGATCCATGACCGTCACTTCGGTCACGATCTCGGCGAATTCGGCGCCGTGGCAGCCGGCGTTCATGAAGATCCCGCCGCCAACGGTGCCGGGAATCCCCACGAACCGTTCCACCCCGACGAACCCCGCTTCGGCCGTGCGTCGCGCGAGAATCGGCGTCGGCATGCCCGCGCCCACAATCGCGGTCGCGCCTTTCATCTCGAAGCGGTCCAGTCCCTTCCCCATGCGGATCACGACGCCGGGGAAGCCTCCGTCCTTGATCAGGAGGTTCGATCCCAGGCCGATCACGACCCACGGCAGCCCTCGGTCCTGCGCGAGCTCCAACGCGCGGACGACGTCCTCGCTGTCGGCCGGCATCGCGAGGTAGCGCGCCGGACCACCGATGCGCCAGGTGTTGTAGCGCGAGAGTGGCTCGTTCTCGAGCAGCTTGCCGCGGAACTTGATCTTCGGGGCGGGCGGTGGCGGAGCCTCCGCCGCCTTGGCCTTCGGCTTCGCGACTGGCTTACTTACGCGTTTGCTGCTGCCAGCCCGGCGGTCGGTGACTTTTCGCCGTTCGCTCTTTCGTGCCATTCCTGTAAGCTCCTCACGCTCCCTGTGCGGCTGCGGAGCGCTATGATCGCGTCACACGCGGCACTCGCCGCGGACATGGTCGTCGTATACGGCACCCGATGCACCAGCGCGGCGCGCCGGATGGCGTAATCGTCCACCTGCGTGAACTTCCCCAGCGGCGTATTGATCAGCAGTTGCACCTCGCCGGACACGATCAGGTCGATCGCGTTGGGCCGGCCCTCGTGCACCTTCAGCACGCGCTCCGCGGGAACGCCGCGCCCGCGGAGATACCGCTCCGTGCCCTCCGTGGCCAGGATGCGGAATCCGAGCTCGTGGAACCGCCGCGCGATGGGCAAGACGGTCGGCTTATCGTGGTCGTTCACCGTCACGAAGATCGTGCCCTCGAGGGGCAAACTGCCTTCCGCCGCGATCTGTGCCTTGGCGAACGCCATGCCGAAGCTGTCGGCCAGACCCATCGCTTCGCCGGTGGACCGCATTTCCGGCCCCAACACGGTATCCACGCCGGGCAGCTTCGTGAAGGGGAAGACCGCCTCTTTCACGGCCACTCCGGCGACGGGAAGCTCGTCGGGAAGGCCCAAATCGTCCAGTGTCCTTCCGACAATCACCGCCGCCGCCAGCTTCGCGAGGGGGACGCCTGTGGCCTTGCTCACAAACGGGATGGTCCGGGACGCCCGGGGGTTCACTTCGAGCACGTAGACGACGCCGTTCTTGATGGCATACTGCACGTTGATCAGCCCGATGACCTTCAGCGCCTTGGCAAAGGCCTGGGTATGCCGCCGCATCTCCTCCACTTGGCGGTCCCCGATCAGGTACGGCGGCAGCACGCACGCCGAGTCCCCGGAATGCACGCCCGCATCCTCGATGTGCTGCATCACGCCACCGATCACGCAGCGTGTGCCGTCCCCGATTGCATCGACGTCCGCTTCGAAGGCGTCCTCCAGGAAGCGGTCGATCAGCACCGGATGCTCGGGCGCAACGCGGGCCGCCTTCACGAAATAGTCGCGGAGCGTGCCGTCGTCGTAGACGATTTCCATGGCCCGGCCACCGAGTACGTAGGAGGGCCGCACGAGCACCGGGTACCCGATCCGCTGCGCGACGGCCACCGCCTCTTCCACCGAGCGGGCGATCCCGTTCGGTGGCTGGGTGACGCCGAGCTTGTCGGCCAGCTCCTCGAACCGCTCGCGGTCTTCGGCAATATCGATGGCGTCAGGCGATGTACCGAGGATCGGGACGCCGGCCGACTCGAGCGGCTTTGTCAACTGTAGCGGCGTCTGCCCGCCGAGCTGCACGACGACGCCCTTTGGTTTCTCCCAGCGCGTGATCTCGAGCACGTCCTCGAACGTCAGCGGCTCGAAATACAGCTTGTCCGAGATATCGAAGTCGGTCGAGACGGTCTCTGGATTCGAGTTGATCATGATCGTCTTGTAACCGAGCTCGCGGAATGCGAGACCGGCGCGCACGCAGCAGTAATCGAACTCGACGCCCTGACCGATTCGGTTCGGGCCGCTGCCGAGAATCACGATCCCCTGCTCACCGAGCGGCTGAGACTCGTTCTCCTCGTCGTAGGAGGAGTAGAGGTACGGCGTCGTCGACGGAAATTCCCCTGCGCAGGTGTCGACGGTCTTGTATGCCGGATGGATGCCCAGGCTCCAGCGCTGCTCACGAATGGCTTTTTCCGTGGTGTCGCGAAGGACGGCGAGCTGGTGATCGGAGAAGCCAAGCCGTTTCATCCGCTTGAGCTCCGCGGCGCCCACACTGGTGAGCCCTCGGAACCACCGCTCGGCATCCACCAACTCTTGGAGCTGATACAAGAACCAGGGATCGATCCCCGATGCCTGCGCGATCTCCTCGACGGTGAGCCCTGCCAGCAAGGCGCGCTTGATTTGGAAGATCCGCTCCGGCGTGGCGGTCCGCAGGGCGACGCGCAGGTCGTCCGGCGACTCGCTCGTGAGCCGGTCATCGGCCGGCGTCGCGCCGAGCACCCAGCCCGGACGGCCGATCTCGAGCGCGCGCAGGCCCTTCTGGAACGCTTCCTTGAACGTGCGTCCGATCGCCATCGCTTCACCGACCGATTTCATCTGCGTCGTCAGACGGAAATCGGCGCGCGGGAATTTCTCGAACGCAAAGCGCGGCACTTTGACGACGACATAATCGAGCACCGGCTCGAACGACGCCGGGGTCGTCTTGGTGATGTCGTTGGGGAGCTCGTCGAGCGTATAGCCGACCGCGAGCTTCGTGCCGATGCGCGCGATCGGGAACCCCGTGGCCTTCGATGCGAGCGCCGAGGAACGCGAGACGCGCGGATTCATCTCGATGACCAGCATCTCGCCGTCCACCGGGTTCACCGCGAATTGGATGTTGCACCCGCCGGCCTCGACGCCGATCTCGCGAATGATCGCGATCGCCGCGTCGCGCATGCGCTGGTATTCGCGGTCGGTCAGCGTCATCGCGGGAGCCACCGTGATCGAGTCGCCGGTGTGTACGCCCATGGGATCGAGATTCTCGATCGAGCACACGATGACGACGTTGTCGCGGCCGTCCCGCATCACCTCGAGCTCGAATTCCTTCCACCCGAGCACGCTGCGCTCGATCAGTGTGGAGTGCACCGGCGACAGCTCGAGCGCCCGCCCCACCATTTCCTCGAACTCGGCACGGTTGTAGGCGACGCCGCCGCCGGTACCGCCCAGTGTGAACGACGGGCGGATGACAGCCGGATAGCCGAGCTCCTGCACGGCCTCCAGCGCCGCGGCGACCGTCGTGACGGTGTGACCCGCCGGCGTCGCGAGGCCGATGCGCTGCATGGCCGCGCTGAACTCCGCGCGATCTTCGGCCATACGAATCGCCCGCGCGTTCGCGCCGATCAGCTCGACACCGTACTTCTTGAGGGTGCCATCATTCGCAAGCGCCATGGCGACGTTGAGCGCGGTCTGGCCGCCCATGGTCGGCAGCAGCGCGTCGGGCCGCTCCCGCTCGATCACCTTGCGCACCCAATCGGGCGTGACCGGCTCGATGTACGTCCGGTCGGCCAGCTCCGGGTCGGTCATGATGGTCGCGGGGTTCGAATTCACGAGGATGACCATGTAGCCCTCTTCTTTGAGGGCTTTTACCGCCTGCGTCCCCGAGTAGTCGAATTCCGCGGCCTGGCCGATGACAATGGGCCCGGACCCCAGCAACAGGATGCGCTCGAGATCAGTGCGTTTGGGCATCGAGAACGCCTCGCAGGATATCGTCGAGCGTGCGGCGCGGGCTCCATCCCGTGGCCGCGCGCAGCTTGGCGGCATCGCCGACCAGGTAAGGTCGCGCCTCGCGGCGCACTTGGCTGGCGTCCACTTCCCGCTTTGGGGTGATGTCGAGTAGTTGCTCCAACCGCGTATGAATCTCGTCCAACGTGACGGCTCGGCCAGAGGCGAGATTGTACACCTCTCCCGGTTTCCCGCGCCTCAGCAGCAGTGCGTAGGCGTCCGCCACGTCGTCCACATGCAGGAAGTCACGTACCGCCGTCAAGTCACCCACCGGCACCGCGACGCCGCCGCGCTCCTTGATGAACCGCAACAGCTTGGCGCGCGCGGGGATCCAAAAGCTCTCCTCCTGACCGCCACCCGAGTGCGGGAACGGCCGGGCGACGATAACCCGCAAGCCCCCACAGCGTGCGGCCTGCCATGCTGCAAGCTCCGCCGCCAACTTGCTCGTCGCATAAGCGGTGGAGGGTTGCACACAGTCCTCTTCCTTAATAGGACGCGTCTGCCAGGCGTACACGTCGGCCGTGGATGCAAGCACGAACAGCGGCTGCGTCTTCCAGCTCGCGGCGGCGGCGACCAGCGCCGCGGTCAGCTTCGCTGTTCCTTCGGCGTTCACCTTCCAGGCGAGCGCCGGGTCGCGATCGGCCGCCCTGCTGAGCGCAACGGCCGCGAGATGAATCACCGCATCAACCGGCTCCGTGAGTGCCGCCGGAATCGAGACGTCGTTCACGAGATCCAAGGACACCATAGTGAAGTTGGGGCCCCGGTTCCCGCCCGGCGCGCCCGGACCTACTGCCCCGATCACCGTGTCGCCATCGGCGAGGAGCCGTCTGACCACGGCCCGGCCCACGAAGCCGTTCGCGCCGGTGACGAGAACCTTCACGACAACCGCTCCAGATCGGCGTCCACCATCATCGTGACGAGCTGCTCGAAGCTCACCTTGGGGGACCACCCAAGCTCCTGTTTCGCGCGACTCGCGTCGGCGAGCAGCCTATCGACCTCGGCTGGGCGGACGAATTTCGGATCGACCTTCACGAACTTCTTCCAGTCGAGCCCGACATGTCCGAAGGCCGCGGCGCACAGGTCGCGCACCGAATGCATCGTGCCGGTCCCCACGACGTAGTCCTGCGGCTGCTTTTGCTGGAGCATGCGCCACATCGCTTCGACGTAGTCGCCGGCGAAGCCCCAGTCGCGGCTCGAATCGAGATTGCCGAGCCGGAGCTCGCTCGCCTTGCCGAGCTTGATGCGCGCGACCGCGTCGCTCACCTTGCGCGTCACGAATTCCAGGCCGCGGCGCGGCGACTCATGATTGAAGAGAATGCCGCTGACCGCGTACATCGCGTAGGACTCGCGGTAATTCACCGTGATCCAGTGGCCGTAGACCTTCGCGACCCCGTACGGGGAGCGCGGGTAAAACGGCGTTGACTCGCGCTGCGGCGTCTCGACGGCCTTGCCGAACATCTCCGACGAGCTCGCCTGGTAGAAGCGGGCCTCGGGGTGCGCGAGGCGGATCGCTTCGAGCAGCCGAGTGACGCCGAGCGCTGTGAACTCGCCGGTGAGGACCGGCTGGGTCCACGAGGTCGGGACGAAGCTCTGGGCAGCGAGATTGTACACTTCGTCGGGCTTGGCGTCGCGCACGACGGTCGTGAGCGAATGTTGATCCAATAAATCGGCCGCGACGATGTGGACCCGGTCCAGCAGATGCCCGATCCGCTCGTAGGAGTCGTGCGACGTGCGCCGCACGACGCCGATCACTTCGTAGCCCTTCGCCAGCAGGAGCTCGGCCAGATACGAGCCGTCCTGGCCTGTCACACCTGTTATGAGTGCGGTTTTCCGGGGTTGCCGGCCTCCCGCGCCCGGTTTAGGTTTCGGCCTCTTTGCGGCGTCCTTAGAACTCATTGTCGTCGGATCGAACTATGGCTCGAGTGTGTGAGATTTGTGGCAAAGGTCCCATCGCGGGACATAACGTCAGCCACGCAAACAACAAGACGCCCCGGCGCTGGTACCCCAACCTACAGCGCGTTCGGGTGGTCGTGAACGGCGTCGTCAAGCGGGTCCGGGTGTGCGCGCAGTGCATCAAGTCCAACCGGGTCGCGAAAGCGTCGTAACAAAACACATCCGAAGAAAAAAGGGACCCGGTCCGGGTCCCTTTTTTATTTCGCGCGTTGCCCGGGTCACTCGGCGAGCAGCTCGATGCGAGCGACGTCGGCGCCGTCGCCGACGCGGTGGCCCAGTTTGACGATCCGGGTGTAGCCGCCCGGACGCGCGGCAAACCGCTTGCCGATCTGGGCGAACAGCTTGGTCGTGACTTCCTTGTCCTTGAGGCGCCGCTCGACCAGCCGGCGCGCGTGCAGATCCCCGCGACGCGCGAGCGTGATCAGCCGCTCCGCGAACGGACGCAGCTCCTTGGCTTTTGCCTCGGTCGTCTGAATCCCGCCGTGCTTGAAGAGATTGGTGGCGAGATTATTCATCGTCGCCTTCTTGTGGCTCGCCGTGCGCGAGAGCTGGCGGCCTTTGGCGCGGTGCCGCATTACTCTTCCTCGATCCCGGTCAACTGCGCCTGCGGCGCGGTGCCAGGATCGATCACGCGGATGTCACCGCCAGGACCCTCTTCGAGCTGCATGCCGAAATTCAATCCCTCGCGGCGCAGCAGCTCGGCAATCTCGCCGAGCGCCTTCTCGCCAACGTTCTTGACCTTGAGCAGATCGTCTTCCTTATAGCGGACGAGATCGCCCAACGTACGAATGTTGGAGTTCTTGAGCGAGTTCACCGAGCGCACCGAGAGACCGGCATCGTCAATGGCTCGGCTCAGGACATCGCGCAGCCGCCCGCCTTCGGAGCCGCCGTTGCCCGTGCCCCCGGCCTCGCCGGCAACGATCGGCACCTTGCCGAAGTCGACGAAGAAGCGGAAGTGCTCCTGCGCGAGCGCGGCGGCGTAGGCCACGGCGTCTTCGGGAGATATCGTGCCGTTCGTCTCGACGGTGAGCGTCAGACGATCGTAGTCGGTGCGCTGCCCAACGCGCGTCTCAGCCACGGTGAAGTTGGCGCGGCGGACCGGATTGTAGATCGAATCCACCCGCACCACGTCCACGGCGAGCGTGCGATCGATCGGATGCTGCTCGGCCTCGACATAGCCGCGGCCCTTGTTCACGTACAGCTCGCCGCCGATCTCGCGATCGTCCTGAACGGTGAAGAGCAGCTGTTCGGGATTCACGATCGTCACCGATCCGTGCTGTTCCAGGTCGCGCGCGTACACGGGACCGGCCTTCTCCGCCTTGAAGCGGAGGACGGCCTCGTCCACATCCGGCGCCAGCACCAACGTCAGCTGCTTCAGGCGCTGAATGATCTGATGCACATCCTCGACGACGCCCGGAATGGTCTGATGTTCGTGCACGACGCCCTCGATGCGGAACGCCCAAACGGCGGCGCCGCGCAGCGACGACAGGAGCAAGCGCCGGAGCGAATTGCCCAGCGTGTAGCCGTAGCCCCGCTCCAGCGGCTGGAGACGGAACTCGGCGGAATTCGGGTTGTCCTCGCGCTTGGTCATTTCGACCAGGTGCGGCCGGACCAACCCCGTCAAATCAAGAGTGGTAATCACTTGGAATAGAGCTCGACGATTAACTGTTCTTGTGCCGCGATCGGAATGGCGTCGCGGGTTGGCCGCTCCGTCATCCTCCCCAGCACCTTGTCGGAATCCACCTGAATCCACGAAACTGGCTGGCCGCGCGAGGCCTGCTCAAGCGCGGCCTTGATCTGCACCAGCTCGCGGCTCGCATCGGCCACCTTCACTTCGTTTCCCGGCATCACGCGGTAGGACGGAATGTCCACGACGCGGCCGTTCACGAGGATGTGCCGATGGCGCACGAGCTGGCGCGCCTGCGCGCGCGACGCTGCGAAGCCCATCCGGTAGACGAGATTGTCCAACCGGCTCTCCAGCGCGACGAGGAGCGCTTCACCCGTCACGCCCGGCTCCTTCAGCACGCGCTCGAAGATGTTGCGGAACTGGCGCTCGGAGAGCCCATAGATCCGCTTCACCTTTTGCTTCTCACGCAACTGCTTCGCGTACTCCGACGCCTTGCGGCGCCGCCCGGTCGACTGGCCATGCTGCCCCGGCGCGTACGCGCGCCGCTCGACCGCGCACTTCTCCGTCAAACAGCGCGTACCCTTGAGAAACAGCTTGGTGCCTTCGCGCCGACACAACTTACATACCGGACCTGTGTACCGAGCCATCGGTTACACCCGCCGTTTCTTGGGCGGCCGGCACCCGTTGTGCGGAATCGGCGTCACGTCGCGGATCGAGCGGATCTGCAGACCCGCACTCGCGAGCGCCTGAATCGCCGATTCGCGGCCCGAGCCGGGGCCCTGCACGCGCACGTGCACGCGCTTCACGCCGAGGTTCAGCGCCTCGCGAGCCGCCTGCTCGGCCGCCACCGTCGCGGCGAAGGGCGTCGACTTCTTGGAGCCCTTGAACCCGGCCTTGCCGGACGAGCCCCAGGTGATCGCGTTGCCCTGCAGGTCGCTGATCGTGATGAGCGTGTTGTTGAACGTCGCGGTGATGTGCGCGATGCCCTCGGCCTCGACGACCTTCTTGGTGCGCTTGGCCGCCGGACGTGCGGACGCCGGCTTGGGCTTTTCTTGCGGCTTTTCCTGCTGCGTTTCTTCGGCCATGTGCCTCTATTTCTTCAGGACGGGCTTCTTCTTGCCCGCGATCGCGCGCCGCGGTCCTTTCTTGGTGCGCGCATTGGTGTGCGTGCGCTGGCCGCGCACCGGCAGATTCTTGCGATGACGCGTGCCCCGGTAGGTCCCGATGTCCATCAAGCGCTTGATGTTCATCGCGGTTTCCGTCCGGAGCGCGCCCTCGACCTTGTAGTCGCGCTCGATGACCTGACGCAGCCGAGCCACCTCGGCATCGCGCAGGTCGCGCACGCGCGCGTCCGGGCTGATACCCGTCTCCGCGAGGATGCGCACCGAATTGCTGGGACCGATGCCGAAGATGTATGGCAACGCGTACTGGATTTTTTTGTCGCGCGGCAAATCCACGCCTGCGATACGAGCCATGCGTCTCCCTTAACCCTGCCGCTGTTTATGCTTGGGGTTGCGCTTGCAGATCACACGAATCACGCCCCGACGCGTCACGACTTTGCAGTGCTCGCAGATGGGGCGCACGCTCGACCGTACCTTCAACAGGCTGCTCCGGAAAAAGAAAAATTTTCTGGCTGAGTCTTGAACTATAGAGGGGGTGTGGACTTCACGCAAGGGGCTGCACGACAATCAATTACGGCGCACTCCGCAGTTCCACAAGTCGCCATTCGCGACCGATCAACCGATAGCCGAGAAACAATGTTTCGTGTCGCTCTTCGGACGTTCCGGTCACGACATAACGCCTGCTGAGCTCCACAAAGCCCCTCCCTGCCTCCACCTCGCGGATCGCCGTGACGTCCAGGCCCCGCTCGTCCGATGGCCGGAAATACCGACGCAGCAATTCGATCGCCTGCGGCCGCCCCAGAGGGGATGAAGGGTCGGCTCCGGGGATCTGCAGCACGATGTTGGAGCTTCGACCGACTAACGCCTCGGCGTCGTGCGCCCTCCAGGCATCCTTGGCCCGCGCGGCGGCATCGGACAGGGTCGCCTGCGCTTGCGCGACCGTTGCCACCCCAGCCATAGCGACGCACAGCGATATCACTCGCATAACGCTTAATACCCTCAATCGAGGGCTTCTACCAGCCGCCGATAGGCGGCGAGCGGATCCTTCGCAGCAGTGATCGGACGGCCGACCACGAGATGGGTCGCCCCGCGTCGTACCGCGTCGGCCGGCTCGATCGTCCGTACCTGATCCCCGGACGCCTCGCCCGGCGCGCGTATGCCGGGAACCACGATCCACGCGTCGGCGCCGAGCGCCTCACGCAGGAGCCCAACCTCCTGCCCCGACGTGACGACGCCGCGCAGCCCCGCTTGCAGCGCGGTGCGGGCGAGCCGCTCCGCTTCGAATCCCACGTCCGGCACGCCGCGTCCCAGAATGCCCTCGAGGTCGCCAGCGTCGTGCGAGGTGAGCACCGTGACACCGACGAGGGCGAGATCGCCACCAGCCGCGGCCTGCGCCGCCGCCGCAAGCATCGCGCGACCTCCCAAACAGTGGATGGTGGTCATCGCCACGCCGAGCTCACGCGCCGCGGTCACCGCGCTGGCGACGATGTGGGGAATGTCGTGCCACTTGAGATCGAGAAAGACGCGGATGCCGCGCTCCGTGAACTCCTTGACCAGCGCCGGACCTTCGCGGCCAAAGAGGACGGGGCCGATCTTCGCCCAGCGCAGCCCGCGCAACCGGCCGGCGAGCGCCAGCGCCTCTCGCCCACTCGGGAGATCGAATGCAACAATCAGCTCAGCCACGACTCAGCTCGCGTGCGATGCGAACCGGGAGCCGTGGATCGGCGAGCGCCGCCGTTCCGATCGCGACGAGCGAGGCGCCGGCGGCGAGGTATTCGCGCGCATCGCTGACGCTACGCACCCCCCCGACGCCGATGACCGGCATGCCGACCTGCTCGCGCACGCGTCGCGTGGCGAGCACGCCGATCGGGAGCAGCGCCGGCCCGCTTAAACCGCCGCTACCATTGCCGAGCCGCTTGTCGAGCAGACCGGGCATGGTATTGACGAGCGTCACTGCCTCGGCACCCGCATCGCGGGCGACCCGCGCCATAGCCGGGATGTCTGGGAGCACCGGCGACAATTTAACGGCGAGCGGCCGGGTCGACACGCGCCGGCACGCGCTCACCAACTCTGCCAAACATCGCGGCTCGGCGCCGAACTCCAAGCCACCGGCGCTGGTGTTGGGGCACGATGCGTTGATTTCGAACGCGGTGACGGCGTCGAGCGGCGTGAGGCGTTCGACGACCCTGACGTAGTCCGCGACGGTCGCACCCGCGACGTTGACGATGATTCGGGCGCGCTTGAGGCGCTGCGCCAGCCAGGGAAGCTCATGCTCCACGACAGCTTCGACGCCGGGATTCGCCAGGCCGACTGCGTTCAGCATGCCGCCGCGAAACTCGGCGACACGCAATGCCGCATGCCCCTGCCGCGGCTCGGGAGTAACTGCCTTGGTGACGATACCGCCGAGGAGGTCGAGATCAATGACGCGGTCGAGCTCACGCCCGAAGCCGGCGGTGCCGGCAGCAAGGAGGATCGGGTTTTGGAACGTCGTGCCGAACAGCTCAACCGCACTCACGGGAGCTTTGGGCCCCGCGGCCCGGTGACGGGCGACGGACGATCGAGCCTTGCGCCACCGGGAGCGGGACGCTCGGTCAGAACGTGCATGCCCTGCTCGCGCGCGAGCGAGTCCTCGGCGGCAGCGTAGGCGAAACTCATCTCCCCGTGCAAGGCTCGCACATACGGGGAAGCCGCATAGCGCGTATCGAGCAGCCCTACAATCGAGTCGTGCTGCTCGGGCAGCAGTGGCAGGGCGGCAATCAACGCTTTCGGCGCAAACAACGATCCGGTGTCGCTCGCCGCGGCATCCAAAAAGAGATGTCCGGCCAGCAACGGCGCCTGTAACGAGTCTCGCGCGAGTTCCGCCCTGTGGAGGCGCGCTTCCACGGAGGGATTTGCGGGCGTCGTGTGCACAGCGGTAATCAGATCGATGAGATGCGCGGCCTCGTCCGTCCCACTCGTCACACGGAGTGGGGGACTGAGCTCCGTAGCGATCGGCGTCAAATCATCGAGTTTCGTCGCGCGCGCGATGCGCGCGCGCTGCTCGGCAATGAACGCGTGCCCCGCGGCGTCGGGCTCGCGGGCGCGACTGAAGTGCAGGACCGCGGCGTCGTAGTCTTGCCGCAGCATCGCGGCGCGCCCCGCCACATACTCGGCGCGGGCGCGGCGATCGGCGTCGCCAGACCTGAGCGGCTCGACGAGCGCAGCGTCGGCGCGCGCGGCATCGCCAGTCACCACCGCGCATTCCGCGTCGGCCAGATCGGCACGGTCACGCATGGCTCGAGTGGTGACGCTCGCGCGTGCCGCCGTGAGCGGCTCCGCGATCTCCTGGCACGCGCCCGAGCGCGCCAACGCTTCGACTCTCAAAACCAGCGCCTTCTCACCGTGGACCTTGGCGGCCTTGGTGGCCGCTTGCGCCCATTGCGCGCGGGCTTCGCTGAGTTGTCCCGCTTGCTCGAGCCGGCGGGCGTCCTTCGCCCGCTGTTCCGCGTTCCACATGGTGTTGTAGGATGCGCAGCCCACGAGACCCAACACGAGGAGCACCCTCACCGCGCCTGGCCTCCGCCGCTTCCCCCGCTCGAGCCGGCGAGCTTGCGCTCGAACTCGAGCAGGTAGGCGACGATCCCATCGGCAATGGCGTCCGCGATCCTGCGCTGCCCCTGTTGGGACGCGAGAAATGCGCCGTCAGAGCGATTTGTAGCGAAACCCGTTTCGACGAGGATCGATGGCCGCCGCGCCGCAGCCAACACCATGAATGGAGCCTGCTGCACGCCGCGATCCTCGCCTGGATGAATCGCCGCGACTTTTTCTTGTACCAGCTCCGCCAGCCGCGCTGATTCGCGCAGATACTCATTCAACTGAAGGTCATTCATGATGAACCCCAGCGGTCCTCCACTTCCCGCCGGCGCGGTCTCGAACCGGAGCGCGTCGTTTTCCATCTGCGCGACGCGTTTCTGATCCTCGGTTTTCGCGTCGGAGACGAAGTACGTCTCCACACCGTTCACCCGCGTCTGCCGAGGTCCCGCGGGCATGGCGTTGACGTGAATGCTCACGAACAGATCACAGTGGTCGCGGCAGAACAGCGGACGGCTCGCCAGATCGATGAGCGTATCGGTCGAGCGCGTGAGCACGACGTTCAACCCGCGCCGCACGAGCTCCGCGCGCAGCAATTTCCCGATGCCGAGGGTGATGTCTTTTTCCGACGTACCGCGAGGCAACGTCAGACCGGGATTTCCGGGATCGACGCCGCCATGCCCAGGATCGACGACAACCGTGTGCGCGAGCCGGAGACCGGTCATCGGATTGGGGGCTGGTGTGGGCGGCGCCGTCACGACCGGAGTTGTCGCCGCCCCGGCAGAAGTGATCGCGGTGCGTTCATCCAATCGGGCCAACGACGGATCCCAGCGATAGCGTCCGGCGAGCAGCCGCGGCACGTAATCGGTGAGCCAGTGCAGCGGCAGAAACAGCGTATCGCGCGCGATGTACGGTGCGCCGACCAGCGGATACGCGGCGCTGTCGCAGCGAAAGAACGGCGACCCGACATCGAAATCGAATACGTGGCCGCTGAGCGTCACGCGCGCGGTCGAGCCGTCCAGTGAGACGGTGAGTCCAAGCGGTTGCGCCAACAATACGGCGGCGACCGCGGCATTGCCCGCGTCATTCGCCACCGGCACGCTGGCTTGCCCGCGCGACGTCGCGATCAAGACCTGCTGCGGGATCAGCGCGGTGAGGAGCAGGAAGACCATCATGACCTTCTACCCTTCACAACCCGTGCCATCTCGCGCTCCGCTACTCGACGCTTCAGGTCTTCACGCTTGTCGTGGGCCTTTTTCGCCTTAGCGAGCGCGATAGCGACTTTGGCGAGACCGTCCTTGAAATAGATCTCCAAGGGGACAACGGTGAGTCCTTTTTGCGTCGTGGCGCCGAGCAGTTTGCGGATTTCGCGCTTGTGGAGCAGCAGTTTCCGGGAGCGTGCCGGCGGCGGATTGTTGTAGCTGCCGGGTCCGTAATGCGAGATCGTCATGCCTTCCAACCAGACCTCGCCATTGCGGACATGGGCGTAAGCCTCATTCAGACTCGCCTTGCGGTCGCGCAGCGACTTCACCTCGGTACCGGTGAGGACGAGACCGGCCTCCCATGTTTCGAGGAGGTGGTAATCGTGCCGGGCCCGGGGATTTCGGGCGATGGAGACTTTTTCCACGCTGACGTCGGCAAGATACGCATTGACTTAGGGTTATACAACAATCTAGATTGCCGTTCCTCAAAAATCTTCGCCGAAGTGGTGGAACTGGTAGACGCGCTGGCTTCAGGAGCCAGTGGGCGCAAGCCCGTGGGGGTTCGAGTCCCCCCTTCGGCATCCTACGACAGACGTCGAATCAATACCGTGGTACCCCTGAGTCGACCTCTCGTGACCACGCGTCAATTCCTCCGGCCAGACTGCGCACGTTTGGGAATCCTGCTCCAACCAAGATTTCGCGCGCCTTGAGGGAACGCTGACCGTGATGACAAAGGGTCACAATCTCAGCGTGTGAAGGAATCTCCGATAACCGGCGCGGCAGTTCACGCAACGGGATCAACCGCGCTCCTGCGATGCGGGCGATTTCCGCTTCCCGTGGCTCGCGCACATCGAGGAGCATGAGATTGGGTTTGCGAGCCCGCTCGTGTTGAAGATCTCGCGCTGAGATTTCGACGCCGTTTCCTGATTCCTGACTCCCGACTCCACAGAACGCCTCGTAATCGATCAGCTTCGTTACTGTCGGATGCTTGCCGCACACCGGGCACTCAGGATCCTTCTCGAGCGCCAGCTCCCGAAACTGCATGCGGCGGCCATCGAACAACACGAGGCGACCGACAAGCGATTCGCCGAACCCCACGATCAGCTTGACCGCCTCGAGCGCTTGTAGCGATCCAATGATTCCCGGCAGCACGCCGAGCACACCACCATCGGCGCATGAGGGAACGAGATCGGGTGGCGGCGGCTCCGAATAGAGGCAGCGATAGCACGGTCCCCGCGTCGCGTCGAACACCGAGACCTGTCCGTCGAACCGGAAAACGGCGCCGTACACATTTGGCTTACCGAGCAACACGCAGGCGTCATTGATCAAGTAGCGCGTCGGAAAGTTATCGGAGCCGTCGATGATGACGTCGAAATTGCCCAGCAGGTCGAGCGCGTTCGCTGACGTCAGTCGTTCGGCAAACGTTTCCACCATGGCGTGCGGATTGACGTCGCGCAGGCGCGCACGCGCCGAATCGGTTTTCGGCGTGCCGATGGCGGAAGTCCCATGCAGGATCTGCCGCTGGAGGTTGCTGCGATCGACGAGGTCAAAATCGACCACACCGAGCGTGCCGACGCCGGCGGCAGCCAGGTACAGTCCGGCGGGCGAGCCCAAACCGCCTGCTCCGACCAGGAGTACGCGTGCGCCCTTGAGTTTCGATTGGCCTGCGAGACCGACATCGGGAAGCGTGAGGTGCCGCGAGTACCGCAGCAGCTCCTCATGCGACAGCGAGGTCAATTTCCGGACGCCGCTCCGGCGATCTGGTACACCTGCGGTTCGGCATGCAGCAGGTCGGCGAGCGAGACGCCGGCGAGCACTTCATTGATGCGGCGCTCGAGCAAGCGCCAGACGGGACGAATGCTGCAGGCGGTCGCCGGATCGCAGCGCTCATCGTCCACGCGGTGCAGGTCGCAATTCACTTCGAACGTCACATGCTCGGATGCTTCGATGACGTCTTTCACACTGACCGACCGGGGCGCGCGCGCCAACAGATAGCCACCCCGAGCGCCCCGCACCGACTCGACGAGCCCGGCGCGGCGCAGCCGCAGCAGGATCTGCTCGACATAGTCGTGTGGAAGGCGTTCCTGTTCGGATAACTCGCGCGCAGCCACGGGCCCCTTCCCCGCATGCCGCGCCAGATGAATCGAGACGATTAAGCCGTATTCCGCCCAGGTCGTAACGCGCATGGGGGAAATATGCGAGAGAGCTTATCGGGATTCAATGGCGCGACTGAGGCTGCGCCGAATCACCGCATGAGCAATCCCACCACGATGCCGGCCGCGTTCATGCGAACAAACCACGCCCAGCACGTGGCCATGCTCAGCGACTTCGCCTTGAGATACCAGACACTGCTGCCGACCATCGCCAGGCCGATCGGGATCCACAGCACCGTCGCGAACTCCATGGCCGCGAGGGGCCCGCCGCTCTGCGCCCAGAGCGCGCCGCGGAAACGACCATAGAACCACGCGAACAGGAAACCAAAGACCAACGAAAGCACGGCGGATTTGACGAGCGCCGGGCCCATGAACTTCTTCATCTCCTCCGGCGACATCTGCATCATGAACGCGTCCATCCCGGTCGTGAAGACTTTACTCCAGAGCACCCAGTCCACGAGGTATACGACGACGCCAGCGACCAGCCCGGCAACCCAGATGCTGCCCATGTGCGCGTCTCCCTTGTGAGTGTTATGTCCGCTCCCCGGGTACGCCCAGCTCCGTCATTGCGCGTAAATCGAGGACTTCGTCGAGCTCCTTGCCCTTCAGCAACCCCTTCTCCACGACCAGCTGCCGCACCGTGACATTCTTCGCCACGGCTTCTTTCGCCAACTTCGCCGCTTCCGCATAGCCGATCTTCGGCGCCAGCGCCGTAACGAGAGCCGGACTGCGCTCCAGCCAGTGCGCTGCCTGTTTCACGTCTGCCTCGATCCCCTCCACGCAGCGCTCCGCCAACACACGCGACGCGTTGGCGAGAATCATCATCGCGAAGATCAGGTTATGCGCGATCACCGGCATCATCACGTTCAGCTCGAGCTGCCCCGCTTCCGCCGACGTCGTGACCGTCAGGTCATTGCCAAGCACCTGGAAGCAGACCTGGTTCACCATCTCGGCGATCGAGGGGTTCACTTTGCCCGGCATGATACTGGAGCCGGGCTGCACGGCGGGCAGGAGGATCTCCGCGAGCCCGGTGCGCGGTCCCGACGCGAGGAGCCGCAGGTCGCTCGCGATCTTCCCGAGATCGACCGCGTAGGTCCGCAGCGCACCGGAGAACGCCGCGGCGTCGCCCATGGACTGCATCAACTGGACACGATCCTGGCCCTCTCGCACGTCGCAGCCGCAGATCGCGCGGAGATGCTTGACCATCAAACCGGGGTACTGCGGCTGGGCATTCAACCCGGTGCCCACGGCCGTGCCGCCAATGCCCAAATCGCGCAGGTCCTCCGCCGTCCGCGTAATGCGGTCGCGATTGCGCTCGACGGTGTGTCCGAACGCCGTGAACTCCTGGCCGAGCCGAATCGGCGTCGCGTCCTGCAGGTGGGTACGGCCCGACTTCACAATGGCGTCGAAGACCTTGCCCTTGGCGACAAACGCGCGCGCCAGCCGCGTGAGCGCTTCCGTCAGTACGGGAAGCTCCGCCAGCGCGGCCAGGCGGATGGCCGTGGGAATCACGTCGTTGGTAGACTGCGCCATGTTGACGTGATCGTTGGGATGGACCGGCTTGTACTCGCCCCGCTTGGCGCCGAGCAATTCGTTGGCGCGGTTCGCGAGAACCTCGTTGCAGTTCATGTTGTGCGAGGTCCCGGCTCCCGCCTGATATGGATCGACCACAAAGTGCTCGCGATGCTCACCGGCCAGGACCTCGTCGGCTGCCTGGATGATCGCGTCGGCCAGCTTGCGATCCAAACGTCCGGTCTCGCGATGTGTCAGCGCGGCGGCTTTTTTGATGCGGACGACGGCGTCAACGAAGGCGGGAAGTGGGCGGAGGTTGGAAATCGGAAAGTTCTGACGCGCGCGCTCGGTCTGAATGCCCCAGAGTGCATCGGCGGGCACGGGAAGCTCGCCCAAGGGATCCCGTTCGATTCGGGTCTGATTCACTCCTGCTCCTCTCAGCATGCCGTTCGTCTCGAGCCAAGAATCGCCCATTGCGTTCGTCCTCGCTAGCGGCGCCGGAACCACCCGACGGTGAAGAGCTGTTTAGCGGCGTCGGCACCGTGCGTGCGAACCAACAGATAGATCCCGAGCACAGTGAGCAGGATGGTCGTGTAGAATCGCCACAGCAACAATGTGATCACCTGATGACCTGATCCGAAGTCGCCGGCGAATCCGGACAAAAATGCGACCTCGATGCCTCCACCACCCGACGGCAGCGGCACGACGAGCGGCGCGTGGATCAGGGCCAGTGATCCGAAGAACATCACGGCAAGCGGCGGCGCATTGGGATGACCCCACAGGAGCGCCGGCAGGATCAGCGCGCGCGCGGCGAGACTGATCGCGGTCAGCAATGCGCCGGCGAACAAGACCCACCACGGTGCCCGTCGCACGTGCGCCCACGCAACGCGCCATTGGCGCCGCACCCGATGGCGAATCGCGCCAGGTCGAACCAGTCGTTGGAGTGTCCAGATCACGACCAGAACGACCAACGCGACAAGCTCGACGCCCAGGAGATCGCGCGCGAGGCTGTGCGTAAGAAACCGGTCGGCCGCGGCGCTCCAGTCCGGGACGTAGTAGCCCACCAACGCGAGCGCCATGATTCCGAAGATCGGCCACTCAGCCGCGACCTCGACGCCCAGGGCGACGAGGGCCTGCACCACGCGCAAACCGGACCACGTCATGCCGAGAAACCGGGCGGGTTCGCCACCGAGCCGGTTCGGCGTCAGCGTCGAGGCCGCCTCACCGTACAGGTTCAGGCGCAGCGCGTCGAGAAAGCGCAAGCGGCCGCCGGAGGCCCGAGTGGCGAGCTGTATGCGCCACGCGCGCGCGGCGCAATCGATGACCAGCAACAGAATCGCGATCGCGTGATTCAATCGGAGCAGTCGCCGAGAGGGTAGAGAAAGCCGCAATTGGGGCATGGATTCTTGCAGCCCCATGGCTTGGGCTGCACCTCGCCCCCGCACCGCAGGCAGCGCGACCTCGGTTTAGGAGAGCCGGTGGATGCCGGTGAGGAAGGGATTCGTGCGGCGCTCCCGTCCGATGGTTGTTTCGGGTCCATGTCCGCTGTACACGATGGTGTCGTCGGGGAGAGGCAGCAACTCACGCTCGATGCTGGCGATCAACGTGTCGAAGTCGCCCCCGGGCAAGTCAGTGCGGCCAATCGATCCGGCAAAGAGCACGTCCCCGCTCAGCACGACTCCCGGCCCGGCCAGACACACACTCCCGGGAGAATGTCCCGGCGTATGGCGGACTTCGAACTCGACGCCGCCCACGCGCAGACGCTGGCCGTG
>DATBFV010000237.1:0-22305 GCA_036558345.1 Gemmatimonadales bacterium
GATGACGCAGAACCTGTATGTGGGGGCGGATGTCGATCTCGTCATCGGCGCACTCGGTACGCCCGATCCGAGCGACGATTTGCCGGCGCTCCTGTTCGCCATCGAGACCGTCGGCAAGACCGATTTCCCGGCCCGCGCGGAGGCGATCGCGGACGAGATTGCCCGCCGACGGCCGGATGCCGTTGGACTGCAGGAAGTGTCGCGCATCAACATCGACCTGCGCCCAGTCGGTCTGGATGCCGTGGTGGATCAGGACTTCCTGGCGCTGGTGCAGGCTGCGCTGGCCGCGCGCCACCTCAATTACCAGGTCGCAGCCACGTCAGACAACCTCACCGTCAGCCTCGTCGGCGGTCTGGTCAATCTCGCCGATCAAGACGCGCTGCTCGTCAATGGCGATCGCGTGACGGTCACTGAGGCCAGCGGTCAGAATTTCTCCGTGAACCTGGGAGAGGTTGCCCCAGGCGTAACGCTCGTCCGTGGCTGGGTTTTCGCGCGGACGATGATTGGCCGTCGTGCGGTCACGTTCGCCAGCGCGCACACGGAATCGAATCTCGCCGCCGCTCCGCCCGGCCTCGTGGAGCAGATCCGCGCCGCGCAGGTCGGCGAGATGGTCGCGACGCTCGGCGCGAGCCAGCCAATCGTACTGATGGGGGACCTCAACGACACGCCGGGTTCGGCGATGTACCACGTGCTCGCGAGCAACGGCTTCACGGATGCGTGGCGCGCGATGCGGCCCGGCGTGAAAGGCCTGACCTGCTGCCATGTCGCCGACCTGTCGGACAGATTCGCGAACTTCGATCAGCGCATCGACTACGTGTGGACGCGCGGGTTCGCGCCGGAGCACAGGACTCTTGAGGGACGGATCGATCGCTTCGGGGACGTGCCGGCCGATCGGCTCGCAGGGCCGGCGTACCCGATCTGGCCATCGGATCACATGGGATTGGTTGCGGAAATTCGGTAGCACCGTGCCCTGGAGGGCCGGCTCGGCAACTGCGCTCGCCCTTAAGGGCGCTCGTAGTGGCCGAGCCGGCGCTTCAGCGCACGGTCCCGATTGGTAAGCTCCGAATTCGTTTTCCAGTAGCGGCAAAAATGGCGTTGCACACCGCCGGCGCCGTGGGAGGCACCGACGGTTCCCCTATTCCGCCCAGCGCATCGGCGCTGTTCACCGTGTGCACCTCGACGACCGGCATCTCAGGAATCCGCAGCACCGGATAGTCGGTGAAGTTGCCCTGCTTCACCCGGCCGTTCTCGATCGTGATCTCGCCGTAGAGCGCGGCGGACATGCCGTACACCACGCCGCCCTGCATCTGCGCCTCCAGCGTGTCGGGGTTCACCACCGGACCGCAGTCGACCGCGCAGACCACGCGATGCACCCGCACCGAGCCGTCCGGCGCCACCGACACCTCGGCTACCTCGGCGCAGACCGTTGGCTCCCACTCGGCGATCGCAATGCCTCGCGCTCGACCCGCGGGCAGCGGCGTTCCCCAACCGGCTTTGGTGGCGGCCAGCTCGAGCGTGCGGAGATGCCGTGGCTTGGCCTGCAGCAGCTCGCGCCGGAACTCGTAGGGATCGCGGCCTGCGGCAATCGCGAGCTCATCCACGAACGATTCGACGACAAACGCATTCTGCGACGCGCCGACGGAGCGCCAGAACCCCAGCGGGATCGCGGGCAAGTCGGCTGCGACCTGATCGACAAAGACGTTTGGGAATGCGTAGGGCAGGTCTGCTGCGGCGCCATCGATCAGCGTGGCGTCGATGCCGTTCTGCAGCGGCCCAAACTTGATCAGGATTGGCGGCGCCACGATGTGATGCGTCCACGCGACCGGCTTGTTCTGCGCGTCGAGACCTGCCTGAAGGCGGTTATAGGTTGCCGGGCGATAGAACCCGTGCTTCGTGTCGTCTTCGCGCGTCCAGATGACTTTGACCGGTGCGCCCACCGCCTTCGACAGCCGCACCGCCTCGGCGACAAAGTCGGATTCGAGCCGCCGGCCGAAACCGCCGCCGAGCAGCGTCGTGTGGATGCGGACGTTCTCCTTCGGGATCCCGGCAGCCTCCGCCGCGACCTCCTGCGCCCGCGACTGGTTCTGCGTCGGAGCCCAGACCTCCACCGCATCGGCGCGCACGTGCGCGGTGCAGTTCATCGGCTCCATCGTGGCGTGATGCAGGAAGGGGACGGTGTAGACCGCCTCGATCTTCTTGGCTGCACTCGCGAGTGCGGCGGTCGCGTCGCCATCCTTGCGTGCCTGCACGCCCGGCTCATTGGCAAGCGCCGCGAGCTTGCCGGGAATGTCGCCCAGTGACGCGTTGGGTCCGTCATCCCACGTGATTTGCAGCGCACGCCGGCCTTCGACGGCCTGCCAGTAGGTGTCGGCGACGACTGCCACGCCGCTCACGCTCCCGACGCCCCACGCGCCGCCGCTGCCCAGCCACGTCGTGCCGTCGAGCTGCACGACGTGCCGTACGCCCGGCATGGCTTTCGCAGCGGATCCGTCGAAGCTCTTCACCTTGCCACCAAACACTGGGGAGCGCTCGACACTCGCGATGAGCATACCGGGGACGCGGACGTCGATGCCGAACTGCGCCGTGCCATTCACTTTTGACGGCGTGTCGAGGCGATGCGTGCGGTGGCCGATGAGACGAAAATCTTTCGGGTCCTTGAGGGGCGGATTTGCGGGGACGGGAAGTGTGCCCGCGACTCCAGCCAGCTCGCCGTACGACAGGCGATGGCTCGTGCCGGTGTGCGCGACGACACCGCTCTCGGTGCTGCAACCGCTTGGCTCGACGCCCCAGCGCTGTGCTGCGGCCGCGACGAGCATGGCACGAGCCGTCGCTCCCGCTTTGCGCAGAATGTCCCACGAGGTACGGACGCTCGTGCTGCCGCCGGTGGACATCCGTCGCGACCATCCCGCGGGGTTCTCCGGCACCGGTCCGACCTTCACCTTCGTCCAGTCGGCATCCAACTCCTCCGCCACAATCATCGCGAGTGCGGTATGGTTGCCTTCGCCCATTTCGGATTTGTCGACCGTGATCGTTACAGCGCCGTCAGGATCGACGCGCAGCCAGGCGTTGGGCGCAAATGGCGCGACGCCATGCTTGTCGGGAATGCGGAACGCGATGAGCAGCCCGGCGCCGGCTGCGCTCGTGATCTGCAAGAATTCGCGGCGGCGCATCACGCCTCCTTCGCCGCGCGATGAATCGCGGCCCGGATCCGCTGGTAGGTGCCACAGCGGCAGATGTTGGTCATCGCGACGTCGATCTGGGCATCCGTTGGATTTGGGGTTTGCTTGAGCAACGCGGCGGCAGCCATGATCTGGCCGGACTGGCAATACCCGCACTGCGGCACGTCCTCGGCCGTCCAGGCTTTCTGGATGCGATGTGTGGAGGTAGCGCTCAAACCTTCGATTGTGGTGATCGGCTGCGAACCGACCGCAGACACGGGCACCACGCACGATGGCACAGCTTGGTTGCCGAGATGGACGGTGCACGCGCCGCACTGCGCGATGCCGCACGCGAACTTCGTGCCGGTGAGGCCGAGGTTGTCGCGCAGCACCCAGAGCAGGGGAGTGTTGGCGGCGGCCTCGACAGTCAGGCGACGGCCATTCACCAGCAAGGAATACGCAGGCATACGCACTCGCAGAGGTGAGGTAACTCAAACGTGGCGAGCCGGACCGAAAGGCGCTAGTTCATCCTTATGACCACATACCTCCGAAAGCTTGGACTCTTTTCGGGAACGATGGCGGTGGTCGGCGGCATCATCGGCGGCGGCATCTTTCGGACGCCCGCGACGGTCGCCGAACGCCTCGGGACGCCGGGTGCCGTCCTGACGACCTGGGTAGCCGGAGGAGTGGTGGCTTTGATCGGAGCATTCGTCTGGGGAGAGCTGGGACAACGGCGTCCCCAGGCCGGCGGTGGCTACGTCTACCTTCGCGAGACCTTCGGGCCGCTCCCCGCCTTCCTGTACGCGTGGACGTTGGTGCTGGTGATCGCGACGGGCGCCATTGCCGCCGTGGCGGTCACGTTTGCGGACTATACGCTGGCGTTGTTCGGCGCTTCGCACCGCTACTCCGTTGCGCTCGCGGTCGCCGCCATCGTGGCACTTTCCGGTATCAATTATGTCGGCGTACGGCCGGCAGCGATTACGCAAAACATTTTTACGGTGCTCAAGCTCGCGGCGATCGCAGCACTCATTGCCACTGGACTGGTCCTGGGCGTGCCTTTGCCGCCGCCCCATCTCGCCGCCCCTTCGCCGTCGCCGCACCTCGCCGCCTTTGGTGCCGCTCTCGTCCCGGTTCTCTTTACCTACGGTGGCTGGCAGCAAACGAATTTCATTGCCGAAGAGATCATCGAGCCCGAGCGCAACCTGCCGCGCGCGCTGGTGCTCGGGGTCGTCATCGTCGTCACCGTCTATTTGCTGACCAACCTCGCGTATCTGCGGGTGCTCGGTCGCGCCGGTCTCGCCGCCAGTACGGCCCCTGCGGCGGACATCATGCAGGCGGTGCTGGGACCCGTGGGCGGCAAGGTGATCGCCGCGGGCATCGCGGTCTCGACGTTCGGATTTCTGAATCTCGTGATCATGGTGACGCCGCGCGTGCTCCAGGCAATGGCCGCCGACCGGCTGTTCTTTCAGCAGCTCGCGGTGCTCCACCCCGTCTATCACACGCCGACGCTCGCGATTTTGGCGCTCGGAGTGTGCGCCGTCATCCTCACGCTCACGGGCACGTTCGGCCAGCTCGTTGATTACGTCACGTTCGGGGATTGGATCTTCTTTGGGCTCACCGCCGCCTGCGTCTTTGTCTACCGGCGGCGTGAGTCCGGTGTCGGTCCAGATTCGCGGGTGACCGTGCGCGTTCCGGGATATCCCTACACCGTCGCCCTGTTTGTCGTGGCTGCCGCATTCGTCGTGTTCAGCGCCATCAGCTCGAATCCCAAGAATGCGGCAATCGGCGCCGGGCTCATCGCGCTCGGCGTCCCGGCGTTCCTCTATTGGCGGAGTCGTTTATGAGACGCAGAGCCGTTCTTCTGCTGGTCGCTGTGGCGGCTCGACCGCTTGCCGCGCAGCATGAGCACGAGCACGCGGCGCAGCTGGGGCGAGTGGTCTTCCCCGTGTCGTGCAATCCTGCGGCGCAGCGGGAGTTCGAGCGCGCCATGGCGATGCTGCATTCGTTCTGGTGGGAGCAGTCGCAGACGGCATTCCAGGCGGTGCTCGCGGCCGACTCGACGTGCGCAATGGCGTACTGGGGCCTTGCGCTCAATGCGTTCGGCAATCCGTTCGCCGGCGGCGCGCCGCCCGCGAGCGAAGGCACCCGTCGCGGTGCCGCGGCCGCGCAGCGGGCCCTCGCGTTGGGCGCACCGACAAGACGCGAGCAGGGATTCATCGCCGCTGCGGCGGCGTTGTATCGCGGCTACGATTCTCTGCCCAACAGCCGCCGGTTGCAGGCTTACTCCGACACCCTGGCCCGCCTGTCGAGCGATTACCCGAACGACACGGAAGTGTCGATTTACTACGCGCTCTCTTTGGTCGCGACAGCGCCGAAGACGGATACCACCTTCACCAAGCAGAAACGCGCGGCTGCGATTCTGAATCCGCTGTTTCAGCGCTTCCCGACTCATCCCGGGCTCGCGCACTACATCATCCACGCCAACGATTCGCCGCAGCTCGCGCCGCTCGGACTCGACGCCGCGCGGCGTTATGCCGAGATCGCGCCCGCAGCCCCGCACGCCCAACACATGCCGTCGCACATCTTTGTCCGCGTCGGCATGTGGGACGAAACGATCGCCGCGAACCAGCGCGCGTTCGACGCCGGCGTCGCGTACGCCCGCGAACACCAGATCGGGGTTGCACCTGAGCAGATCCACGCGCTCGACTACATGGTCTATGGCTATCTCCAGGAAGGCCGCGACAGCGCCGCTCACGCCACGGTCACCCACGGTCTCGAGCTCCAAACCACGCTCACCAGCGACGCGTTGGTCGCGAACTACAATCGGGTCGCCATGGAGGCGCGCATTCCGCTCGAACGCAGTGATTGGCATGCGGCGGCGCAGCTGCCGGTGCGCGCAGGAGGTATGACGATCGGCGCCGGGCTCGGGCATTTCACGCGTGGCATCGGCGCAGCGCGGATCGGCGACACGGCTCAAGCGAGCGTCGAGATCGCCGCACTCGCGGCGATTCAGACCGACATGACACGCCGCGGTGACAACGATTGGGCGACGATCGTAGACGTGAAACGGCAGCTGGTCTCGGCATGGCGCGAGTTTGCAGCGGGCGATACGACGGCTGCCTTACGCGACGTGAAGGCTGCTGCTGACATCGAGGACGTCACCGAAAAGCAGCCGGTCACGCCTGCTGAGCTGTTGCCGGCGCGCGAGCTTCAGGCGGATATGCTGCTGGCTGCCGGGCGGTACGCCGACGCCCGCAAGGCCTATCAGCAGACCCTCACGCGAGAGCCGAGGCGCGCGCGGAGTCTCTACGGCGCTGGGCGGGCGGCGGAGCTGGCGGGCGACACGGCGGCGGCCGCATCCAGCTACGACAGCTTCCTGAAACTGATGGAGCACAGCGACGGTGATCGCGTAGAGATCGCCCAGGCTCGAGCAGCGCTGCGCTAGAGTTTGTTGACCAGCAAGTAGTTGATGTGATCGGTGTTGGGATATTGCACGCCGAGCCGTGCGTAGTGTGCCGCAAGTTGCCCGCGCACGAGCTCCTCACGGCCCAAAACCGAAGGCTCGGTCGGGTCCGCTTCGCTGATCATGATGTGCGCCCTTTTGCAAGGCAAACGTCAGCCGGCGCGCTTGACCTCGCGGATGAGCGGCGTCAGGTCTTTGGGGCCGATCTGTACGCCGCAGGCCGTCAGGAACTCGCTCGGTGGCGTACCGCCCGCAAACACCCAGACGTAGTCGTTCGGAATCTCTTTCACGGCTCCAGACACGTCGAGCCGGACGGATTTTTCTTTGATTTCGACCGGCTGCGAATTGAACACGACCTGCAACCGCCCGCCCTTGGTGTACTCCGGCAGTTTCTGTGAGTTGCGTTCCTTGATGCGACTGAAGGCTTCCTTGCGATACGAGAGCGTCACGCGATTGCCCTTTTGGTGGGCGAGTCCCATGGCGGCCTCGACGGCGCTGTCGCCGCCGCCCACGACCAGGATGTTGGCGTTCGTGTAGGCTTCGGCCTCGATCAAGCCGTACATCACTTTCGCGAGCGCTTCACCAGGGATGCCGAGTTTCCGCGGCGTGCCGCGGCGCCCCAGGGCCAGGATGACCGTCCAGGCGCGATAGCGTCCCTTGGCCGATTCGATCGTGAAGACACCGTCCGGTTCCTTCGCGATCCGCTCGACCTTCTCGTGAGTGTTGACCTTGAGTCCCGCGCGGCCGTGGATCTTCTGCCAGAACTTTATGATCTCCTCTTTGGAGATCTGGAGCTTGTTGAATTTGCCGTAGAGCGGAAACTCGACCGGACTCGTCATGACGAGCTTCTGGCGCGGATACTTGGCGACGGTGCCGCCGAACTCCTCCTGCTCCAGCGTGACGTAGCTGAGCTTCTTTTCGACCGCGCGCAATGACGCGCTGATGCCCGCCGGTCCGGCCCCCACGATGCAGACGTCGGCCACGCCGGGCACGGACCGGCCCCGCTTGATGCTGAACAGCCGGCGCGCGATGAGGTCGACGCAATCGCGCCCCTCATTGACCGCGTTCTTGATCAGCGCGAGCCCGCCGAGCTCACCGGCGATGAACAGGTTCGGAACGTTCGTCTCATGCTCCGGCGTGAGCTGCGGCATTTCCGCACTCGCGCTCGGACTCGCCATCACGATCGTGATGGCGCCGACAGGGCAGGCCTCGGCGCACAGGCCATGCCCGATGCACTTGTGGGCGTTGACGATCGCGGCCTTGCCGCCGATCACGGCCAGGACGTCGCCTTCCGGGCAGACCTCGGTGCAGGCCCCGCAGCCGATGCAGAACGTGGCGTCGATGTGCGGATGTTGAGCCCGAGGACCGTCGGAGTGCAGCTTGCCCCGCTCGGCGGCGGCGCGCGCCGCTGCCTCCTTGCGATTCATGCGGCGGATATGCCGCACGATGAGCAGGAGGACGAGCAGACCGAACCCCGTGTACATCAAGGTTGTGGCCGTCGGCATGGTAGGCATCGGTTCCTTCAATCTATGACGAACGCAACAGCACCTGACTCGACGCGAGCCAGGCTGCCGCGAATTGCGTCACCTTCGGAGCTCTCGCTGAGGCGGCAGCGGCCGGTGTCTTTCTTGCCATCGCAGCTTGCGTACCCGCAGGTACACGGTGCGCGTCGTGCTGCCCTCGATGCAGTAACATGCGTCACGGCTGTCGAGCGTCAAAGGGAGTAACAAGCTCGTCTTATGGCTCAGCCTGCTCCGCGGTTGCAACCAGCGGCGCAAATCACCGATGCCGCGGCGCCTACACTTCCGGCGCGGCGCGGCGGTCGTGCGGTGCTCGTGCTGCTGGTTACCGCCCTCACGGCTATCTGTGTCGTGGGTGCCCGGTATTACCTCGAGCCCATGGCCGCGCGCGTGCGCAACCCGCTGCATCCATGGCTCAAATCGTCCGGATACATCGGGCAGAGCGCCGGACTCCTGGCCCTGGTGCTCTTCCTTTTTCTGTGGCTCTATCCGCTGCGCAAAAAATTCCGGTGGCTCGCATTCACCGGCGCGATTTCACGCTGGCTCGATGCGCACGTCCTCGCGGCGCTCGGTCTCCCACTCCTTGTCGCCGTGCACGCCGCGTGGCGGTTCGGCGGTGTCATCGGCCTCGGTTTCTGGTCGATGATGGTCGTCTGGCTCAGCGGCCTCGTGGGCCGCTATATCTATGCCCGCATCCCGCGCAGTCGCGTGGGCGTCGAGCTGACGCGCGAGGAGATCGCCGCGCGCCGTGCCGCGTTGCTCGTTCAAATCTCCCAACACAGCGGACTCGATCACGCGGCGATATCCGCGGCGCTCGAGCCGGCCGTGGCGTCCGCGCGCCGCACCGGCATCTGGGGCACGCTCACGCGGATGATTGCCGACGACTTCGCGCGGTGGAAGGCGGAACGCCGGCTCCGCAAGGCCTGGCAGACGCGCGGCCGGCGCGGCCGGATGGACAAGGCCGCCGTGCGCCTCGTGCTGCGGTTGGTGCGGCGGGAAGTGAAGCTCGGGCAGCAGGTGCGCATGCTCGACGCCACGCATGCCGTGTTCCGCTATTGGCACGTTTTCCACCGCCCACTCGCCATCGCCGCGTTCTTGGCTGTGATCATTCACGTCGCCGTCGTGGTGGCGCTCGGCGCCACGTGGCTATGGTGAGCCGGCTCCGCGTTTTGGCGGGGTTGCCCGTCCTGGCGCTGTTTTTGTTCGCCCCGCTCCAGGCCCAGCAGCGGATGACGTCGCCACACGGCGACCTGAAGCTCGCATGTGCGACGTGCCACATCGCGACTGGCTGGACGCCAGTCCGAGTGTCGCGGACGTTCGACCACGCGAAGTTCGGCTTCGCCCTCACCGGCGCGCACGGCACCACGACCTGCCGTGCCTGCCATCAGGCTCTGGATTTCAAAGGCATCGAGGCAAACTGCGTCTCGTGCCACGAGGACAGGCACCGGGGCGAGCTGGGGGCAAACTGCGCCCGCTGTCACACGACGCGCAGTTTTCTTGATCGCGAGGTGATGGTCAACGCCCACCGGCTCACGCGCTTCCCCCTGCAGGGTGGGCACGTGAGTCTGGACTGCTCGTCGTGCCACAAACCGGGCGCTCAGGGCTCGATGCAGTTCGTGGGCACCCAGACTGAGTGCGTCTCGTGCCACCGGGCGGATTTCAACTCCGCGCCGAATCACGTCGCCAGCAATTTCCCGACTGGGTGCACGCAGTGCCACAACCAGGTGGCGTGGGGTCGCGTGGCCGGCCTCGCGGCCAGCAACCATCCCACCAGTCCGATCGCCCTGACCGGCGTGCACGCCAACCGGCTGTGCGCCGATTGCCATCTGGCCGGCCAGCCATACGCCGCCGTGCGGCAAACCTGCGACGCCTGCCACCATACCGACTATGTCGGCGCCAAGGACCCCGATCATGCGGGCGCGGGATTCTCGCTCAACTGCACGGACTGTCATGGGCTCGTGGCCGGTTGGGCGGGAGCGAGGTTCGCGAGCCACCCCACGACGCCCATCAATCCCAGTCAGGGAGCCCACGGCGCCGTGACCTGCACGCAGTGTCATACCACGACGCCCTACTCGACGGTCGCGAGAACCTGCGACGGCTGTCACCACACCGATTACGTCGGTGCCAAGGATCCCGACCATGTGGGCGCGGGATTCTCGATCAACTGCACGGACTGTCACGCGATCGTGGCGGGGTGGGCGGGAGCCAACTTCGCGAGCCATCCCACCACGCCCATCAATCCCAGCCAGGGAGCCCACGGCGCCGTCACCTGCACGCAGTGTCATACCACGACGCCCTACTCGACGGTCGCGAGGACCTGCGATGGATGCCACCACCAGGACTACGTCGCGACTACAAACCCGAACCACACGGGCGCCGGGTACTCGACCGACTGCGCGTCCTGCCACCAGGTACTGGCCGGGTGGGCAGGAGCGAACGCCAATCACCCGACGACTCCGCTCGCGCTGACCGGGTCGCATGCGGTTCCGCCACGAGGCTGCGCGGATTGTCATACGACGTCCAGCTACTCCAGCGTGCCCCAAACCTGCGACGGCTGCCATCACCCCACCTACATCGGGGTCGCCGATCCGAATCACACGGCGGTCGGGATGACGGCGTTCGCGGCGGCCAATTGCTCGAACTGCCATTCCCCGACCAAGTCCAGTTGGACCGGGCCGACGTGGACGCACATGACCATCGTCAACCCGCAGCGGGTGCGGCTGCCGCATGAAGGCGCGTCGTGCGCGGACTGCCATCAGACCTCGAGCAACTACACGATCAAGAGTTGCGCCAAGTCCGGCTGTCATCGCAATGCGACCGGGCCTTAAGTGTCGGTTGGCGACGTGGACCTTCCTGCTGAGTTTGGTGGCGCCAGCCGCGGCCTCGGCTCAGGAGGCCGCACCGGCACGCACGGCGACGGTGACCTACATCGCTCGGGACTGGCTGTACATCAACGCGGGATGGGGAGAGGGGCTCCGCCAAGGTAGCGAGGTCGAGGTCGTGCGCCGCGGCCGCACGATTGCCGTACTGCGAGTCGAAGCGGCAGGCGACGGGCGTGCGTCCTGCGTCATCGTGAGTCTCCGTGGCGTTTTGGTCCTCGGTGATACCGTTCGTCTGGTGCCGAGCGCGCCTGCTTCCAGAGCGACACTCGCTGCTGCTGCGCCCCCGCCCCCGCCCCCGCCCCCGCCCCCGCCCCCGCCCGCGCCCCCACCCGCGGCGCCCCCCTCGGCGCCGGTGCAAAGCCCCTCAGCGTCACAGCCGACCGCCAGTCGTCCAAGCGCGCCGACGCCGGGGCGCACCACCGTGACATACCTGAGTGGCTCGGCCATCTATGTCGGCGCGGGACTCCGGGAGGGGTTGACCGAAGGCGCCAAGCTGTCGCTCGTGCGGCGGGATTCGGTCGTCGGAACATTACGCGTGAAGTTTCTCGCCTCGCACCAGGCCTCGTGTGAGGTGGTGAGTGGCGTGACGGACATCGTGGTGGGCGATGTAGTCCGCTTCGCCGCCGTCGCACCGCCGAAGACAACAAGTACCGACGCGATTGCGAGCGCGGCACCGCGGCGCCGGCCCCGACGCCTGAGCGGCCCCGGGATCCACGGACGTCTGGGCCTCCGCTCGCTGCAAGCGACGTCCACGCTCACTGGGGACTCATCCGGCGCCTCCACCGCCGGAACCGGTTTCAATCAACCGTCCTTCGACTTGCGGATGAGCGGTCTCGACGTCAACGGGACACCCATCGGTCTTTCCCTCGATCTGCGAACCCGGTATACCGTAACCTCCTCGACCGGACAGCCGAACCAGGTGGATGGGAAGACCCGCGTCTATCAAGCGTCTGTTTTTTGGGGAGCACCTGGGGCGGGGTTCCGGACCGTTGTCGGCCGTCAGTATCTCACGGCGGTGACGTCGGTCGCCATGTTCGACGGCGGGCTCATGGAGCTCAACGGTCCCCGAGTGTCGTTCGGTGTTTTCGGAGGTTTAGAGCCGGATCCCGCCACTCTCGGAGTGACCAACGAGATTCAGGATTACGGCGGGTATCTCCAGTTTCATAGTCCCCCGGCCGCGGTCTCCCCTTGGACCGTCACGGCGGGCGCGGTCGGGTCATTGCAGGCGAATCACGCCAACCGGGAATTCGGCTTTGTTCAGCTGAGCATCAATCACCGGTCGTATTCATTTTTCGGCCTGCAGGAAATCGATTACTACCCTCCTTGGAAGGTGCAACTGGGAGAAAAACCGCTCTCCTTCACTAGTCAGTATGCGACCGGCCTGCTCCGCGTGTCGCCGTGGCTCGGGTTCAATGTCTTCTACGACAACCGGCGGAACGTGCGGCTCTATCGGGACACACAGAACCCCGAGACGGCGTTTGATGACGCCTACCGCCAGGGGTATGGGGCCGGTGCTCAATTATTGGGCTACAAGGTTCGGCTCGGTGGAGACTGGCGGCACAGCACCGGCGGGACGGCCGGCCGCGCCGATTCCTACACGGGTCTCCTGGGACTCGACCCCGTCACCCCGCTGAGGCTGACGGTCTCGGCGCGGGCCACATGGTACCGGAACGAGAACGACTCGACGTTGACGATGCCAGTTGCCCAGCGCGTCATGGGGCAACTTTATTCCTGGTGGCTGGGTTGCGATCCGCTGGACCGCCTGCATGTCGACTTTACCGGAGGCACACGGCACGAAAACAATCCCAGCACCCGCATCACGGCGACGTCCACGTGGTACGGCATCTCGCTGGATGCCAGTGTGGCTCGCGCATGGTTCGTCTCGTTCTCCGGCTTCCGGCAGTCAGACCCGGTCAATCCCGGCACCAACGTCACCACCCAGCTGTACGGCAGCGTCACGTGGCGATTCTAGATCCGGCCGATTGTGCAGCACGCGGGTGAGATGCGTCATCATGGTGTCGCTCGTCTGCCTCGGTGCTCCCGCACTCCTCCGCGCCCAGATCTCGCCGGGACCCCTGGCACGCCCGCATGCCCGTTTCGATGGTACGCTGCAATGCGCGAAGTGTCACGCCGGAGGGCGAGGTGGCGGCAAGGAGCAGATGACCGGCCTTTGCCTTAACTGTCACAAGGAGATTGCCTGGCTCGTCCAGCGAGACCGTGGCCTGCACGGCTCGGCCTCCGCAAAGACGCAGCGCTGCGCGAGCTGTCATCCCGACCACGCTGGCGTGGACTTCGCGCTCGTCAGCTGGGATGGGTTGGGCGGTTCTGCGGAGCGTTTCGATCACTCGCGCACGGGTTGGCCACTCGACGGGAGTCATGGCCGTCAGAAGTGCTCTGGCTGTCACAAGCCGGCATTCCGGATCTCGCCGGTCGTGCGCCTCTCGGAGCGGCCACGATCCGATCCTGGCTGGCTCGGGCTGGAGCGGACTTGCACCTCCTGCCACGAGGACGCGCATCGCGGCGCGCTCGCGCAGAATTGCGTAAAGTGTCACGACGCGGAGCACTGGAAGCCCGCTCCCCGATTTGATCACGCCAAGACCGACTACCCGTTGACCGGCGCGCACGACACCGTGAGCTGTGCGGCTTGTCATGAGGCGCTGCGCCTCATGCTCGCCAGGGACGTAAGCGGACGGCCGATTCCACGGTACAAGCCGCTCGAGCATCGTGAGTGCAGCGGCTGTCACACCGACGTCCACCAGGGCAAACTGGGGCCCGCGTGCAGCCGCTGCCACCAGACCTCGTCGTTCAAGACGATCAATAGGGCAAACTTCGATCACGACCGGACGCGCTATCCGCTGCGTGGCGGGCATGTCACGGTCGCCTGCGAGAAGTGCCATGACTTCTCGACTGGCAACGTCATACGGAGCAAGCCGTTTGCGACCTGTTCGGGTTGTCACGCGCCAGACCCGCACGCCGGCTCTGCTACGCTCGCTGGTCGCGTCGTCGACTGCACGTCATGTCACAACGTAGACGGCTGGCGGCCGTCGCTCTTCACGGTCGCGCTGCACCAGCAGACGAAGTACCCCCTCGAAGGTGGTCACGTGCAGGCCAGTTGCGGCGGTTGCCACACGAAGACGACCGGTGCGGCGACGTCCACGGTTGGCGTGGTGATGATGCGGCCCGCCACCGAGTGCGTCAGCTGTCACGTCGATCCGCATGCCGGGCACCTCGCCCGCTGTGCCGATTGCCACGATCCACGCGCCTTTCATCCCGCGAAAATCGACGTGGCCGTGCACCAGCGCTATCGCTTCCCGCTCGAGGGGGCGCATCGCGCGGTGCCGTGCGTGAGTTGCCACGAGGCGATGGGGCGGCCGCACGCGACGTCCACGCTGCGCGCGGCAGGGTGGTCTGGCGCGCCGATGCTGTTCGACGCACCAGCGGGAGGGGGAGGGGGAGGGGGAGGGGGCGGATGTCGCGGGTGTCACGAGGACGTTCACGGAGGGCAGTTTGCCAAACGGCCGGCCGGCGGCGCGTGCGAGCGCTGCCACGACGTCACGGCGTTCCGGCCCGCCAGTGGCTTCGATCACGAGCGCGACGCGGCGTTCTCGCTGAAAGGCGCGCACGCCAAGGTTCCGTGTGGCCAGTGTCATAAGCCGAGTCGCGGGCCTGATGGCAAACCGACGATCGTCTACCGGGGCGTTCCGAGCGCCTGCGAGGCGTGTCACCAATGAACGGCAAGATGTGGCTCGCGCTGGTGCTGCTCGGAGGGATCTCGCTGGGCGCCCGTGTGTCGCCGGCTCAACAGGGCGTGAAGAGCCCTCACGGGTCCCTCGCCATGTCCTGCGCGACGTGCCACGCCCCGGAAGGGTGGGTTCCGGCGCGCATCAGCGCCGAGTTCGACCACGCCAAGGCCGGCGGATTCAAGCTTGCGGGCGCCCATGCGGACGCCAACTGCCGCGGCTGCCACACTTCACTCGATTTCAAAGACGTGCCGAGCCAGTGCGCGTCGTGCCATCGCGACGTCCACCGCGGCGAGCTTGGCGCGGACTGCGCCAGTTGTCATACGGCGCGCAGCTTCATCGATCGTACGACCATGGTGCGGGGGCATCAGGAAACGCGCTTCCCGCTGACGGGCTCACACCTCGCGCTCGACTGCGAGCAGTGCCATACGCCGGAGCCGCAGGGACGGCTCGTATTCGTCAATACGCCCTCGGACTGCGTGGACTGCCACCGCCCCTCGTACGATGCCACGACTTCGCCGCCGCACACGGCGGCCGGGTTTTCCACCAACTGCACGCAGTGCCACGCCACGACACTGTGGACCACCGCTCGCTTCAGTCACGCGGGCACGGCGTTCCCGTTGACCGGGGCGCACATGGCGGTGAGCTGCGCGGGATGTCACAGCGATGGCGTGTACGTGGGTAAGAGCACCGCGTGCGTCTCGTGCCATCAAGCGGCATACGACGGGACCACCGACCCAAGCCATGCCCAGCTGGCGTTCTCGACCGACTGCACCCAGTGCCATTCGACGTCGGCATGGAATCCCGCGCGCTACACCGCGCACGACGCGGCGTATTTCCGGATCTATTCCGGCGAGCACGCCGGCCGCTGGTCGAGCTGCGCCACATGCCACACCGTCGCGGGCGATTACGCGCAGTTCACCTGCACCAGGTGTCACAGCCAGCAGTCGACGGATCGTGAGCATTCGGGCGTGAGTGGATATGGCTCCGACTGTAACCGGTGTCACCGCGGATGATGGCAACACGTTGTGCCGTCGTGCTGGCATGCGTGGCGCTTGCGCTTCCCGCGCGGGTCATCGCGCAGGATAGCACCGGAGTTCGCAAGGCCACGATCACGTATCTGACGAGCACCTCCGCTTATATCAACGCGGGCCGGGATGGCGGGCTGCAGGAAGGCATGGAAGTGCGCGTGTGGCGCGGCGGCACGGCGATTGGTGTCCTCAAAGTATCCTATCTCGGTCCCCACCAGGCATCATGCGACATCGTGAGTCAGTCGGTCGCGATCGTCGTCGGCGACACAGTCCGCTTTCGACCGGTTGCCGCCGCGGTTCCACCGTCAGTCGCCGATGCCGCGCCAGTCGCAACGCCGCGCCCGCCCCGACTTGGCTCGTCGCTGCGCGGCAACGTCGGGATGCACTACATGCTCGTGAATCAGGTCGGGGGCGGTGGGTTCACGCAGCCGTCGATGGACGTGCGCCTCAACGGTCCGCTCGCGGGTAGCCCCGTCGTGCTCAACGTGGACGTCCGGGCCCGCCGCACCGCGAGCACGATCGGCGGCACCGACGTGGTGGACGGTCATGCGCGGGCGTATCAGCTCGCACTGTCCTTCGGCGCACCAACTGGGATCGGACGGCGCCTCACCGTGGGCCGTCAGACGTCCCCAGGATTTTCGGGCGTCGGCGTCTTCGACGGCGTCCTTGGAGAATGGAGCGGCAAACACGGAGGCGGTGGCATCTTCGGCGGTACCCAGCCGGATCCCGTCGATCTCAGCTTCGCCACCAGCATCGTCGAAGCCGGCGGTTATTTCGAGCGACATGGGTCCATCGGCAGTGTCGCGTCGCGGCGTCGCTGGACGGCGGTCATGGGACTCATCGGCTCGTACGAACGGGGCCACGCGAACCGTGAATTCGGGTTCGTGCAGGGGAGTTATGCGAGCGCTCGCGTGTTTGGCTTTCTCTCGCAGGAGATCGATTACTACCGGCCCTGGAAGCGCACCACCGGGATGCCCGCGGTTTCGTTCACCAGCACATTCGCAACCCTGCGGTATCGTGCGACTGACAAGCTCGACCTGCGTGCCGGATTCGACAACCGGCAAAACGTGTTGCTGTATCGCGATGTCGTGAACCCCGTCACCACGTTCGATGACGCCTTCCGCCAGGGTGTGTGGGTTGGGATGGGGCTGCGGATTTCGCCGCGCTACTTCCTCGATGCGGATACGCGCCGCTCGGACGGCGGTACCGCCGGCACGGCGAGCTCTTACACGCTGTCACTCCGCGCCGCGCGTTTCCTGATGCCGGAAGTCGGAGCCCGCGCGCGCATCACTTACTATAGAAATCAGCGTATCGACGGCGTGCTCGAATCTGTCGCACTGGGGCTCGATCCCGGCAGCGCGGTGCACGTCGAGCTGTCCGGCGGCGCGCGGACCGAGCGCGACCGATTCGCAGCACCGGCGAGTCAGACGGCGTTTTGGGTCGGCGGCGATTTCGACGTCAGCGTCGCCCGTGCCTGGTACCTGATGCTCTCGGCCAGTACCGAGCATGGGGGGTTGGCTCCCACGTCGCAGGTGTATACGGGATTCAGCGTTCGGTTCTAGCCGAAGCGCGCCGTTTTCGCTTGACGGTCGCTTGAGACCGGCATGGCAGTCTTCTCTCCGAACCTTCTTCGGAGAACGCCATGCGAGCCGTCGCCATTCTCGTGATCGTCTGCCAGCTCACCACCGCCTGCACCAGCTGGCGGCTGGAGAAATTGGCTCCCGCAGAGGTCATGCAGCAACAGTATCCGGAAGCGGTACGCGTGGAGCGTATCGACGGCCACAAGGAAGTGTGGTATCGCCCGCAGATGAAGGGCGACTCGCTGATAGGCTGGTGGGACACGGCTCGGAAGACGCCTGACCGCCGGCTACCGCTTTCCGATATCAGACAAGTCTCCACCAGTCACGTCGACGCCGCGAAAACCTCAGGCCTTCTGATCGTGCTTGGCGGACTGCTCGCCGCCGGCATTGCGATGGCGACCTGGGATGGTCCGTTGGGTGGCTGCTGCGGTCAGTGAGCTAGGCTCTTTTGGAGGCACGCCCCACGAGTTTCCAGAACTGCGTCTCGCCGATCACGGTGACGCGATGTCCCTTGGCGGCGAGACGCTTGATCTCCATCAGCTTGAGTCCCCCATCCTTACCGGCCACCTGCAGCGCGTTCGGCCGGCCGCGCACGAGGATGTTGGTGTGCGGTCCGGGACTCGCCTGGAAGATCGCGCCGGACTTTCGCGCCGCGGCAATCGCCTCTCGGCGCGGCCGGCGCAGGAATCCCGTGAACGAGATGCGTTGACCGGTCAGACTCCTGACCTGCCCTTTGCGCAGCCGCTTCGGAGCGTTCTGCAAGGCTTCGATGAGCTCGCCCGCGGACTCGTACCGCTTGCCGCGCGCGCCGAGGCAGCGGTGAATGACTTCTTTGAGGTGGTCGCTGCAGGGAAGTCCGCGCACATCACGGCTGCGCATCGGACTGTGCACGTCGCCACGCAGCAGCATCGCGATGAGCTGGCCGACCTGGTAGACGTCGTCGCGCTGCTGCCATTTGCGCACCTTGCCCCACGCGATCTCGGTGGGCGCGCCGAGCGGATTGAAGGCGTCGGCCGTGACCCCTCGGCGGCTTGCCTGGTGCGTGGCGATCCCGAAATCACCCAGCTTGAGGCACTCGCCGTCACACACGAACACATTGAACGGCGTGAGATCGCGGTGCATCGCCTGACCGCGATGCAGCACGTTCAGCGTCGCGAGAATGGCGGCGATCTCCTGGCGGACGAACTTCTCCGCCTGGGCCCCCTTGGTGGCGAGCCAGTTGCTGAGGTCACCGTGCGCCGCGTACTCCATCACCAGGCAGTAACGCGTGCTCGTGGGCTCGACGTAGACGAATCGATCGTAGACCCGCAGCGCGCGCGGCTGGCGACCGAGCAACTCGGCGAAGTACGCTTCGCGCAGCCAGCCCGTCAGTCGATAGCTGATCTTGACGCAGACATGGGCCGGCATGGCGCCGGACGGGGTCGGCGTGGCGAGATAGATCTCGCCAAACCCACCTTTGCCGATCAGGCGATCGAGTCGATAGGAGCGGCCGGTTTCAGTGCTGTAAAGCGTCGGCAGCACCGGCCCCGGCGCCGATGGCGGCGTTAGCGCGCGGGTGCTGCGGGTCTTGAGGCGCGTGGCTGGTCGCGTCATGAATTCCAAACTTACGACGCGACCGGCCCCGCGGCACTACCGTGTTGTCTAGTCGAACTTCACACCGAACGTGACGGGCGCGAACGGGCTGGCCTGCTCGGAATGGCTTGTCATCCCGTGGATGCGTCCCTCCACGAACAGCTCGACGCCCTTGATGCGGTAACGGAAACCCAGGCCGCCGATCATCGCCGGGGAGACAAAGTCGAACGATCGACTCCCGAAGGACGACTCGAACGAACTTCCCCACGACCGGTAGAAACCCCAGCCGCCGATGAGGTAGGGACGAAATCGGGTGGTCGTTACATCGTAGGTCAACTCAACGTTCATGCCGACCGCGCGTCGCTGATAGACCGAGGTGTTGTTCAGTGCGATGGAGTAGAAGTTCTGATTGCGTTGGAAGTAACTGGCACCCAGCCGCACGCCGAGGCGGCGATACTGGCGCACGTAACCGGCCTGAAGTGAAAACCCCCACGCGGGTTGCTCGTTGGTGGCGCCGAACGCCTCGAAACCGGTTCCCACGTAGGCACCGCTATGCGGCAGCTTCTGGGCGACAGCGCCCGTTGCGGCGACCATCGCCAGACCGCTGGCCAACATGAGACTCTTCATAGCTCCTCCGCTGTCAATCGAACTTCAGACCGAACGTCACGGGCGCAAACGGGCTGGCCCAGTAGGAATGGCTCGTCATCCCATGGCCCCGAAGCTCCCCAAACAGCTCCACGCCCTTCAGGCGGTAACGGAAACCAAAGCCGGCGATCATCGTCGGTGACACCACATCGACCCTCTGAGGCCCGAATGAAACGGGAGCACGACCCCACTCGCGATAGAGGCCCCACCCACCGATGAGATAGGGACGGAAGCGGCTGGTCGCGACATCGTACGTCACCTCGAGGCTCAGGCCCACGGCGCGTTGTTGCGAGAAGTTGAATTGGCGATTGCGTTCGAAGTAAGTGGAACCGAGGCGCAGCCCCGCGCGACGATACTGGCGCACGAAACCAGCTTGCAGTGCAAACCCCCACGCGCGTTCGTAGTCGGCACCAGCGCCGGCGGCCTCGAAGCCGCCGCCCAAGTACGCACCGTTATGGGGACTCTGTGCCACGATCGGACTCACGGCCGCCACCGCGAGCGTGCTCGCCAACAGAGCTGGTCGCATAGCTCCTCCTGAGGGTCCTGAACTCTGTTTCTGCGTACCGCGGTTGGGAAGGTTTCGCGAGCTAAACGTCATAATCAAGGAGGTGGATCCACCACGGAGGTATGCGGCCGGGAGCTTCAATGTTCACCCCTTCGCGTTCGAGACCTCCATGCCCAAACGGCGTACGGCTTCCTCGTCAGGCTTCACCGCATCATCGAGCGCGACGTGGTTGCGCTCGTTGCGCACGACGCGGGAAAACAGCGTGATGTCGCGATCGAACAGGAATCGAACCAGCAAGCGCGTCCATGACTGATGCGCCGCCAACTCTCCGTATACCTCAGGAGCAGCGGCGTGGATTTTGGGCAGATGATTCCAGGGCACCGACGGGAAATCATGGTGTTCGTTGTGATATCCCACGTTGAACGCCAGGCGGTTGAGCGGGCCGTAATAGCTGGACGTCTCCTGCTCGTCGTCGTGCGTGAGCGAGTGCCGCTGGATCCAGCGGGCGCCGAGCGGGTGCAGGCCGATGGAGAAGAACAAGGAGAGCGCGAGGTACACGAGCGCTTTGGGTCCGAGCCAGACCCAGACGGCGGCATCGGCCGCCGCCACGACGATCAGGTTGGCGACGGTCCAGCGATCCCACAGCGGCACTTCCTTCACGCGCCACGGGCGGATCGCCTGGAAAATCGGATACAGCAGCAACCAGAGCGCCTTGCCGAGGGGCGACGATCCGACTAAACGCGCCTCCCAGCGGAATGGCAGATCGCCGTCGAGCTCGTACACGCCTTGAAAGGCGTGGTGCTTGAGATGGTATTTCGAGAACGACATCGCGCCCGGGAAGGACTGCGGCAGATTGGCGAACAACGCGGTGAGGATGTTCGGCACTTTGCGCTTGAAGACGAGCTTGTGCGCCGTCTCGTGAATCACCACGAACAGTGCGTGATCGGCGACCGCGCCGATCGTGTACGCCACCAGGATCACGACCCACCACGACTGGTGCGCCACAAGCCACGCGGTCGCGAACTGCAGCGCGACGATGGCAGCCGTCCACCAAAAGGTGAGCGGGTTGGGACCGATCAATTGGCGGATTTCAGGATGGCGCTCGAGCAGCTGCTTGGTGCGGAGCCGGTGGGGCTCGGGCTGCGCCGAGAATACGAATTCGTTGCGGGTTTTCACACCGGTGACAGTAGCAACGGGGATGCGCAAACGCCAGTAGATCATCGCTGCTTCATGAAGGGCGATCTCGAAATGAAACCCGGAAGGTGGGCATGCTACTCCCTGTCGGGCTCGAGGTACTCCTCGCGATACATGCGGATCAGCTCGAAGAAATAGCTCAGGGCGAGCGGCCCGACGAGCAGTCCCAGCAGCCCGAAATAGCTCACGCCGCCGATCGCGCCGATCAGCGTGATCAGCGGATGAATGGCGGAGAAGCGGCGGTAGATGAGCGGGCGAATGAAGTTGTCCACGCTGCCGACCACCACCACGCCCCAGACGATGAGCAGCACGGCTGGGACCGGCCGCCCCTGCATGATCAACGCGACTGCCGCCGGCCCCCACACCAACCCGCTGCCGACGACCGGCAGAATGGCCAGCGCCATCGTGACCACGCTCCAGAACAGCGCGTTCGGCAGGCCCGCGATCCAGAAGGCGACGCCGAGCAACGCACCCTGAACTGCCGCCGCCACGCCCGTGCCGATCACCGTGGAGACCGTCACGTCCCGGAAGCGGCGCCCGAGCGTGTCGGTGTTCTCGGGTGAGAAGGGCACGTACGGACGCGCATCGAGCCAGACATCGCCCGGGTGCTTGAGGGTGTAGTAAAGACCAAAAAACGAAATCGTGAGGTTCAGCGTCATCCGTGTCGCGGTGCCGACGAGTCCGAACGCACTCGCGCCGATCGCCGTCACGATCCGCCCGCCGGCCTCGGCGAGGCGGGGGCCGAGGGGGATGCCGCGAATCTGCAGACCGCGCAGCCGCTCGATGATCGTGCTCTGGAGCACGGTCTGCGTGATCTCCTGCGCCTGGTTGATGAGCAGTCCGGCAATCAGCAGCCCCGGTACGATCAACAGGACGGCGCTCAACAGTGTGACGATGACCGCCGCCAGGCTTTCATTCGCGCCGCGTCGCACCAGCCAGTTGTGCACCGGCGCGAACAAGACGGTGAGCACCGGAATGCCGATGATGCCCGTGGCATATGGCCCCAGCGCCCACA
>DATBFV010000238.1:0-6137 GCA_036558345.1 Gemmatimonadales bacterium
TCCTGAGTTTGGAGCCGAGTTTTTGAAGACGCCCCAAGACGCCGAAGGACGCCGCAGGTTCTTTCAGGAGACCTTCGGCAAGCTCATGCATGAGATCGCTCGTCGCACCGAGCAGCGCGTGGCGCCCAAGCGCTGGTTCCGGCCGCCCGGCGCCGCGGACGAAGTCGCGTTCGTGGCTGCCTGCACGCGCTGCGGCGATTGCATCGACGTCTGTCCCGTGCACGCGATCCTCAAGATGCCGGCGAATGGCGGCGGGCTGGCTGCGGGTACGCCGTACATCGATCCGACGAGCCGAGCGTGTATCGCGTGTGAGGACATGCCCTGCGCAGCCGCGTGCGAGACGGGCGCGCTGACGCGCGTGCCGTGGGACCAGGTGCACATGGGCGTGCTCGAGCTCGACCCCCAGCGCTGTATCACATTCCAGGGCGCCCAGTGCGGCGTGTGCGCGCGCGCCTGCCCCGTCGGCGAGAAAGCGCTCGCGCTCGATGACAAGGGCCGGCCCGTCCTCAAGCCCGAAGGGTGCGTTGGATGCGGCGTCTGCGTGACTGCGTGCGTGACGCTTCCCTCATCTTTGAAACTGAGGCTCGTGTGAGCGATATACCGTACCGGGTCGACAAGCCGTGGGGCTACGAGATCATCTGGGCCAGGGCCGACAAGTACGTCGGCAAGATTCTGCACATCGAGCCTGGCCAGGTGCTGTCGCTGCAGTATCACAACAAGAAGGACGAATCGATCTACGTGCTCTCGGGCGAAATCATCCTGCGCCTCCAGCAGGGTGAGACGCTGATGGAACGACGCGTGCGCGCGGGCGAAGCGTTCCACATTCCACCGAAACAGATCCATCAATTCGAGGCCGTCGTCGTGACCGATCTCCTGGAAGCCTCCACTCCCGAGCTGGACGACGTGATCCGGCTCAAAGACCGCTACGGACGGGTCAAATGAAGGTCATCATGCCGATGGCGGGGAAGGGCACTCGGCTCCTGCCGCTCACCAAGCGCGTGCCCAAACCGCTCGTGAATGTCGCCGGCCGGCCCGTGATGGACTACGTGATGGACGCGCTCAAGCGCGCCGGCCAGCTCGACGAGTTGATCATCATCACGGGGCATCTCAAGGAAAAGGTCGAAGCGTACGTCCGCGAACACTACGACGTCCCCGCGCGCTTCATCGAGCAGAAGGTTCTGGACGGCACGGCAGGGGCCGTGAATCTCGCGCGCCCGTACGTAGACGGGCCGGTGATCGTGATTTTTGTCGACACCCTGTTCGATGCCGACTTGTCGATCGTCAAGAAGAGCCATGACGACGGCATCATCTGGACCAAGGAAGTCGAGGACTATCAGCGTTTCGGTGTCGTCGTGACCGACCAACACGGACACATGACCAAGATCGTCGAGAAGCCGAGCACGCCGATCTCGCGTCGCGCGAATATCGGGCTGCAGTACGTCAAGGATTGGAAGGGCCTGTTCGACGGCATCGAGCACGTCTTGAAGAGCCCACCGGGGAAGGGCGGGGAGTTCTATCTCACCGACGCGTTTCAGTACATGGTAGATAAAGGAAAGAAGCTGCACGTCGAGGAAGTGGGCGGCTGGTACGACTGCGGCAAAGTGGACACGCTGCTCGAGACCAACGAGCACTTGCTGCGCCATGGCCGCGGCAAGCGGCCCAGACACCTTCCCGACCACGTGAAGATCATCGAACCCGTCTATATCGAGGACAGCGTCACGTTACAGGACGTCGAGATCGGGCCCAACGTGGCGATCGAGGCGGACAGCACGATCGTCGGCAGCGAAATCAAGAACAGCATCTTGGGCAAAGGCGTCCGGTTGAAAAATGCGCTGGTACACGGATCAGTGATCGGTGACAACCAGGTCATCAAGGAGCAGGAGATCGTGAACGCCGTCATGGACGCGGGAGAGGTGGCGCCCGCGCGTTGAACGAGTTCATCGAGCTGTTCGATTACAACGCCTGGGCGAACCGTACGATCTTTGACGCGGTCGCCAAGTTGCCCGACGAGCAGTATTTCCGCGACTTGAAGAGCAGCTACGGCGGGGTGCACGGGACGCTGTGTCACATCGTGTGGGCCGAACAGCTGTGGCTGCACCGGTGGAAGAAACTGCCCAATCCCGCGGTGCCGCAGGGCACCGATCTCAAATCGGTTGAGGACGCGCGCGCGCGATGGGAAACGGTCGAGCGCGAGCGCGCCGACTACGTTGCTGGTCTGACCGACCGTCAGCTCGACGACACGCGCGTAGTTAAGCCGTCCACGGGTGGGGAATACGTCCACACGTTCCGACAGATGTTTCGTCACTTCATCAATCATTCGTCTTACCATCGCGGCCAGATCGTGACGTTTATGCGCCAACTTGGAACGCCGCCGCCTAGCACGGATCTGATTCTCTACTACCGGAAAAAGCAGTCGTAGCGCGGCTTCCCCCGGGCCCATGGCTCGGGGCCGGGAACCCCACTTTACTAACTGACCGTTCAGTTAGTAAATTCTGCCCCTTATGCGAACCATTGCTACACGATCCAAGACCTCCGCCAACGTGGCCAAGCCCCGTTGGCGCCGCCGCAAGGATGCGCGGCCCGAGGAGATCATCAGCGCCGCGCTCGACGTGTTCACAGACCGTGGGTTCGCGGCCACCAAGCTCGAAGACGTCGCGCGGCGCGCGGGGGTGACCAAGGGCACGATCTACCTCTACTTCGACAGTAAAGAAGCGCTGTTCAAGGCACTCGTTCGGCAGACCATCGTGCCGATCATCGCACAGGGCGAAGCGATCGCGCAGACCTTCATCGGCAGCGCCCGCGAATTGTTCGAGCGCCTGGTGCGGGAGTACTGGCGTCTCATGGGTGAGACGTCGCTCGTGGGAATTCCCAAACTGATGATGGCGGAGGCGGGCAATTTCCCCGAGCTCGCTCGGTTCTACTACGAAGAAGTAGTGACGCGCGGGCACCGGCTGATGGCCGGGGTCATCGAGCGGGGTATTAAGGCCGGCGAATTCCGTCCTGTAAACGTCATGGTGGCGGCCAAGCTGGCGATGTCGCCGCTCATGCACGCGGTGATCGCCCGCAAAGCTTTCCTGGCGTGCATGCCCGAAGGCTTCGACGTCGCCAGCTATCTCAACACTCACATCGATCTCTATCTCCATGGCATTTCGACCACAGATCGTCCTGCTTCTCGCGCTCGTTAGCGCCGGCTCGCTGCGCGCTCAGACCCCCGGGGCCAACCCGGTGCGGCTCTCATTTGCCGACGCCGTGCGTCAGGCCACCGGGGCCACTCAGACGCCGCCGCCCGTCGTCGAGCTTGCCGGTCTGCGCACGGATGAGTCACGCGCGCGGGTCACGCAGGCGCGCTCCGGTCTGTTGCCGAGTCTTTCGCTCGCGGGATCGTGGGCGAATCGCACCCTCAACCCCAAGGCGCTCGGGTTCTCGTTCCCGGGGTTGCCGAACCTGATCGGCCCGTTCGACGTGGTCGACGGCCGGGTGCAGCTGCAGCAGACGATCTTCGACTTTTCGAACATGAAACGGGTGAGCGCGGCCAAGAGTCAGGTCAACGCCGCGACCGCCGAGGGCTCGGCCACGGTCGAAGCGAGCGCGCAGAGCGTTGCAGTCGCGTATGCGCGGGTGACGCGCGGGATGGCGATCGTGGCGGCTCGCCGCGCCGACTCTTCGCTCGCGGCGGAGCTCGTCAATCTTGCCATCGCACAACAGCAGGCCGGCGTGAGCGCATCGATCGACGTCACCCGGGCGCGCGTGCAGCTCGCGGAATCCGCGGGACGCCTGGTGCTCGCGACCAGCCAGCTCCAGCGCAACCGAATCGATTTCGCCCGCATGCTTGGTCTCGACGCCTCCACTCCCATCGAGCTCACCGACACCCTCAGCACGGACCTCGGCGCCGCCGATGTGCCGGCGGATCGGGATGCGGCGGTGGCGCAGGCGGTGGCAGCGCGGCCGGACCTCGCGGCGGAAGTCGCTCGCGGCAACGCCGCGCGCACGGCGGCCTCCGCGATCTCGGCGGAGCGGATGCCGCGCATCGGCTTGGCCGCGGACTATGGCTGGAGCGGCAATCAGTTTCCCGAAGCGATACCCACCCGTGCCGTCGCCGTGCAGGTGACGCTCCCCGTCCTGGACGGCTGGCGCCGTGAAGGCCGCCTGTCCGAGCAACAAGCGGTCGCGCGCGAGTCCGATGTGCGCGCAAAGGATCTGCGGCTGCAAGTGGCCGCCGATGTCGACGGCGCGTTGCTCGATCTGCGCTCGGCAGCGGCACAGCAGATGATCGCGCGCGAGCGCCTGCAGCTGGCCGCGGAGGAAGTGAGGCAGGCACGGCAGCGCTTTCAGGCTGGCGTGGCCGGCAATATCGAAGTGATCAACGCGCAAGAGTCACTGGTACGTGCGCGTGAAGCCGATGTCGATGCGCGGTTTGCCGGGCTGACGGCGCGGATTGCGTTGGCTCGTTCGGTTGGCGCCGCCCGCACGCTCCACTAGTCACCCTTTGAGAAAGCATGAGCACATGGCAACCACGATGGAACCCACAACCGAAGCTCGTCCTCGCGTCAGGACACCAGAGACTCCTCCCGCCAAACGGAAGAGCTCTCGCAAGGTGGTGTTCGGAATCATGAGCATCGTCCTGTTGGGCCTGATCGTTTTCGCTGTGCGCAAATGGTGGTTCGGGCGCAATCATGTCACGACCGACAACGCCCAGGTGGACGGGCACATCGTACCGATTCTGCCCAAAGTCGGCGGATACGTCGCCGAGGTGCGGGTGGACGAGAATCGCTCGGTCAAGGCGGGCGACACGCTTGTGGTACTGGATGACCGCGACTTCCGCGTGCGGCTGGCGCAAACCGACGCCGATCTCGCGGCGTTGCTCGCCACCGTCAGCTCGCGCACGCGGGTGGGGCAGGCCGAAGCCGCGGTTGCGCAGGCGCAGGCCAATGCCGTCAAGGCCAGAGCCGACCTCGCGCGCGTCGAGCCGCTGGCGATCCAGGACGTGGTCAGTCCGCAGCAGCTCGATGCGGCGCGCGCCGCCGCGGCGGCCGCCGACGCGCAGCTGGCGAGCGCGCAGGCGGCGCTGGTGGGTGCCGATGCGCGCGTGGGCGCGGCGCGTGCCGCGCGCGACCAGGCGGCGCTGCAGCTCTCGTATACGCGCATCACGGCGCCGTCCAACGGCGTCGTCTCCAAGAAATCGGTCGAGATCGGCCAGCTCGTGCAGGCCGGCCAGCCGCTGATGACCGTTGTGCCGCTCGAGGATGTGTGGGTGACGGCAAACCTGAAGGAGACCGAAACGGCTGATGTCACGCCGGGAGACTCGGCCGACATCACCGTGGATGCGTACAAAGGCAGGCACTTCCGCGGCGTCGTGGAGAGCCTCTCGCCTGCGACGGGCGCGAGGTTTTCGCTGCTGCCCCCTGACAATGCCACCGGGAACTACACCAAGGTTGTGCAGCGCATCCCGGTACGGATCAGGCTCGCAACCGCGCCTGATAACGCGCATCCGTTGCGGCCCGGCATGAGCGTGGTCGCGACCATCAAGACTCACTAATGAGCGCGGTAGCACTCCCCGTACCTCAGGACAGGTATCGTTTCAAATACCTGATCGCGATCACGGTGTCGCTCGCGTCGGTGCTGGAGCTGCTCGATACCAGCATCGTGAACGTGGCGATCCCGCACATGATGGGGAACCTGGGAGCGACGCTCGACCAGATCGCCTGGGTTTCCACGGGCTACATCGTGGCGAACGTGATCGTGCTGCCGATCACCGGGTGGCTATCGGCCTACTTCGGCAGGCGGCAGTACTTCGCCGGCTCGATCGCGCTGTTCACCATGGCCTCCTTCATGTGCGGCAACGCCGGCTCGCTCGGCGCGCTCGTGTTCTGGCGCATCGTGCAAGGACTCGGCGGCGGCGCCCTGCTCTCGACGTCGCAGGCGATTCTCTACGAAGAATTCCCGCGCGAAGAGTACGGCACCGCGATGGCGATCTTCGGCGTCGGCGTGATGGTCGGCCCGACGCTCGGTCCGACCGTGGGTGGCTGGATCACGGACGTGTATGGCTGGCCGTGGATCTTCTATATCAACATCCCCTTCGGCATGCTCGCCCTGGGGCTCACGATGACGTTCATCAACGACTCACTGCACCAGCAGCG
>DATBFV010000239.1:0-3132 GCA_036558345.1 Gemmatimonadales bacterium
TCGGGGGCCCGTGGATACATCCACTCTCTCGATGGAACAGATGTTCCTGCTCGTCTACAACGAGCTGCATCAGCTCGCGGCGCGCAAGCTGAAAGGCGAACGCGACGATCACACGCTGAGCACGACGGCGCTCGTCCACGAGGCGTGGTTGGAGCTGAACAAGCTCAATCGCATCCGGTGGCAGAACCGGGGACATTTTCTCGCGGTCGCCGCGCAAGCGATGCGGCGCATCCTGATCGATTACGCGGTCGCGCGGCGACGCCAGAAGCGCGGCGGTGGTCAGGTGCTGGTGTCCCTCGATGACGGCGATGCGCTCGCCATCGCGCACGAGCGCGCCGATGATCTCGTCGCCCTCGAAGAAGCACTGGCCCGCCTGCAGGCGATCAACGAGCGTCAGGCCCGCGTAGTCGAATGTCGTTTCTATGGTGGCATGAGCGTCGAGGAAACGGCGGAGGCATTGGGCGTGTCGCCGGCCACTGTCAAGCGGGAGTGGGCGATCGCGCGCGCCTGGCTGAACCGCGAACTGCAGTCGTGACCGACACCGACCGGCATCGCCAACGGATGTCCACCGATCGCTGGGAGCGCGTCCAGGACGTGTTCGCGGCGGCGATCGAGTGTGACGGCGCGGAGCGGGCGCAGTTGCTCGGCGAGCGGTGTGCCGGCGACCACGCGTTGCGGACCGAAGTCGAGTCGTTGCTCGCCGCGCACGAGCGTCCCGGCGTAGTCGATCGACTGGCGCCGGCCGTGGCGCCGGCGGCGGCCTGGGCGCGCACGCAAGTCGCGGGCTGGGAGGGACGGCGCGTCGGACAGTACGTGATCCACGAGCTGCTCGACGCCGGCGGGATGGGGATTGTCTACAAGGCCCACGACACCCGGCTCCGACGCGATGTCGCGTTGAAGTTCCTGCCCCCGCACCTCAGCCTGCAGCCGGCGCCGAAGCAGCGGTTCCTCGTCGAAGCGCGCGCGGCGGCCGCGCTCGATCACCCGAACGTCTGCACGATTCTCGAGGTGGGTGAGACCGACGACGGGCAGCTGTTCCTGGCGATGCCGCTCTACGACGGCGAGACGGTGGGCGAGCGCCTGAAGCGCGGACGGCTGTCATTCGAAGAAGCCGTCCCGGTTGCGCTGCAGATCGCGCGCGGCGTCGGCCGCGCCCACGCGCGCGGCGTCGTGCATCGCGACATCAAGCCGTCGAACGTCATGCTGCTCCGCGACGGCACGGTCAAGGTCCTCGACTTCGGCATCGCGACGATCGAGGACCTCTCGTCGGCCAACGTGGATCCGGGCTTCGGCACGCTTGCGTACATGAGCCCTGAGCACGTCCGCGGCGGCGGCACGATCGACCATCGGTGCGACATCTGGTCGCTGGGCGTGCTGCTGCACGAGATGCTCACCGGCGCCAGGCCGTTCGACGGCAACGACCGCGCGACGATCATCGACGCCATTCTCAACCGCGATCCGACGCTGATCGCGACCTCGCATCCCGACGTTCCGATCGGGGTCGACGCGCTGTTTCGAAGAGCGCTCGCCAAGGCACCGGACGATCGCTACCCTTCGATGACGGCTCTTGTCTCCGATCTGGTCGCGCTCGCTCCAGCCGAGATGGCTACCGCACGAGGCGACACTCGACCCGATGCCGCCCAGCCGGCGGAGGCGGCGCCCGTCACCGAGCGTCGCCACGCCGCTGTGCTCGTCACGATCGTTTCCGATTACCCCTCCCTCATCGAGCGCATGGCGGCTTCGGACGCGCAGCGGCTCGTGGCGCAGATCCGCGATCTGGCGGTGGACGTCGTGAGACGTCACGGCGGCCTCGTGAATCAGGCCATCGGCGAAGAGATCGTCTCCGTCTTCGGCGTGCCCGTGGCTCATGACGACGACGAACTGCGGGCGGTGCGGACGGCTGTCGAGCTGCATGCCCGCGTGCGTGAGCTCGCCGTCGCCGTCCACCCGGCAACGACGACCCAGATTCAGTCCGGGCTTCACGCCGGAACCGTCGTCGCGCAACGGCTGAGCGAGGGGCCGCGGCGCTACGCGATCGTCGGCGGTGCGAGTCATCTCGCATCGCGTTTGGCCGCGCTCGCGGCGCCGGGGGACGTCGTCATGAGTCCCGAGTGCGAACGCCTGCTCTCGCCCTTCGTCCACACCATGGCCTGCGCGCCGGTCGTGCTCGATGCGGGGGCGTCCCCCGTGACGCCGTATCGCGTCACCGGAGAGACCGGCCTCGAGACACGGCTGGAAGCCTCCGAGCGATTCGGCCTCACACCGTATGTCGGGCGGGAACCGGATCTCTCCTTGCTCGAGAGCTACGTGCGGCGGGCGCACCGCGGCGACGGACGCGTGGTCGGCGTCGTCGGCGATGCGGGCGTCGGCAAGAGCAGGCTTCTGTACGAGCTTCGGCAGCGGACCCAGGCGACGGCAGGCCTGGCCACGCTGCAGGGGCGCTGCCGTGCGTTCGGCGACGTGGCGCCGTACTGCCCGTTCATCGAGATCCTTCGAGGCATCCTGCAGCTCAAGAGCCTCGGCGTCGCCGACGCGCATGCGCTGGTCTCGAAGCTGCGCACGATCGACGCATCGCTCGACCCATTCCTGCCGCTCTATCTCCATCTGCTTTCGGTGCCAAGCGAGGCCTACCCGTTTCCGCGGCACCTGCAGGGCGAGCACCTGCAGGCGGCGCTCGTCGATGCGCTGGTCTCGCTGTTCGCCGTTCTCTCCAGGCAGATCACGCTGGTGGTGCTGCTCGAGGACTGGCATTGGGCCGACAGCGCGTCGCGCGCCGTGCTGGTGCGCATGCGAGAGGTCGCTCCGCAGGAACGGCTGCTGTGCATCGTCACCACTCGTCCGGAGCCGGCCGTGCTCGAGCAGTGGCCGCCGCGCGGACCAAGAGTGCAGCTCGAGCCGCTCGACTTCTCGGCGTCCGCCGCGATGATCGAGGCCGGCCTCCAGATGCGCGTGTCCGAGCCGCTCGCCCAGCGCCTTTATCAGCGTACGGGGGGCAACCCGTTCTTCCTCGAGCAGCTGTGCCGCGCGCTCGTCGAGCAGCGCGCCGTCTCGGTGCGCGATGGTGAAGCCGTCGTCGAAGGTGGGCTCGAAACGTTGTCGCTGCCCGACACCGTGCAGGCCGTCATTCGATCG
>DATBFV010000240.1:0-4202 GCA_036558345.1 Gemmatimonadales bacterium
CTTGCGCAGATTGTGGGTCGCTTGCGAGGCCGACCAGGACGTCAGTTGGCCATCCTTGAACTCGGCCACCGCGCAAGACGGCCCGATCGAACCGTGGGTGTGGATGGCAAAGTTGTAAGTGGCCTTGAGTGTCTTGGCGCCCGCCTGGCCCATGGCCTCGGCGGTATTGCCGACATTCATCGTCACCTCGTCCTTGACGACCTTGCTCGCGCGCACCTCATCCCACAGCTTCGCCGCCTCCGGCAGCGTCTGTGATTTCGACCACGTGGCCTTGAGCTTCTCCGCCGCCTTGATCGCGCCCCACTCGCTCTCGGCGACGACGCCGAGGAAATTGCCCTGGCGCACGACCTTGACCACCCCGGCAACGTCCTTGATCGAAGTCTCATCGACCCCCTCGAGCGTGGCGCCGATCGCCGGCGGGCGAACGACCCGCCCATGCAACATGCCGGGCACGCGGAAATCCTGCATGTAGGTGAAACGCCCCGTCACTTTGTCGGGGATATCGACGCGCGCCACCGGCTTGCCCACGAGCTTGTAGTCCTTGGGATCCTTGCCAGCGGCGGGCTTGGTGTGATCGAGCTTGAGCGCGAACGACTTCCCCCCGATCAGCTCGCCGTAGCTCACCCGTTTGTTGCCGGCACTAACCACGCCGTCGACTACCTTGAGGTCTTCCTTCTTGGCTCCCAGGCGGTTGGCCGCCTCCTCGAGCAGCGCGGCCTTGGCGGTCGCCGCCGCGTTGCGCAACTGCATCCCTCCGATCTGGATCGACAGGCTACCCCAGGTGGTGCCCTGGTCAGGCGTGAGTGCGGTGTCACCCTGGACCAGCTTGACCCGGTTGAGCGGGACGTCGAGCTCGTCGGCGACTATCTGCGGCAGCGCGGTCGCGACCCCGGTTCCAAGATCGACCTTGCCGGTATAGAGCGTCACCACCCCGCCGGCATCGATCGCGAGGAAGGAGTCGACCTCGGTGAGCGCGAGGGGCTTGGCGCCTTGGGCGAGGGTCTCGCCGAGAGCGCCGGCGAACGAGAAGCTGACGACGAGCGCGCCGCCGCCCTTGAGCACGTCGCGTCGAGAAGCGTGAATCGTCATGGCTACCTCCCTCACGCACCGGCCGCCCGCATGACCGCCTTAACGATGCGAGCATGGGTCCCACAGCGGCACAGGTTGTTGGCGAGCGCGTCCTTCACTTGCGCCTCGGTCGGTTTCTTGGTCCTGGCCAGGAACGCGGCGGATTCCATGATCATGCCGTTGATGCAGTAGCCGCATTGCACCGCTTGCTCCTCGATGAAGGCACGCTGCACCGGATGTGGCCGTTGCGGCGTGCCGAGGCCTTCGAGCGTCACCACCCTCTGCTGGGCGGTGAGCGACGACAAGGCCGTCACGCATGAGCGCACCGCCTTGCCGTCGATGTGAACCGTGCAGGCGCCACATTGCGCGAGCCCGCAGCCGAAGCGCGGGCCGTGCAGCCCGAGGTTGTCACGCAGCGCGTAAAGCAAGGGCATGTCGGGATCGTCGATCGTGATCCGGACCGCTTTGCCGTTCACGTTCAGTGATTTTCGCTGGGCCATGCTGTCCTCCCGTTCTTGGGCGATGTTTTTGAATGGTTCCATCCTACCAGCACTGGGATGCGCCCGCCAGATAAGGGAGCGGCCGAAGGAAGTGAGGGCGCGGCCGCCGCACCGCCGAGCAGGGTGATGAACTCGCGCCGTCCCACGTGGAGCATGGGCTTCCCTCCCGCCCAGGAGTGAGCACCGGCAACAACAGGCCCGTTCAGTCGGCTAACCGCAGCTCAACCTGCCACAGAGGCGCCGGCAAGTCCTTGCCTGCATTGTTCTAAATTGAGGTGCGGCCGGCCGGCAGGTGCCTCAACGATAGCCGACAACGGTTCGGTTGTATCTGTATCGAACCACAGGGGATGGCCTCCGGAGCGGCGGTAGGTACCGAAGCGGCGGCGCCCATGATCGGCTGTAAGAACAGACTAGCCCGCTAGCTCGCGAATGAGCACGGCTTCCCGCCGCTAGTCCATCGCGTTATGGTCTCATCATTCAGTAGGACGGATCGGCGGTTATGACCGAGCCGAGCAATGGCGAAATTAGGGTCAACGGGCGGAGCTACCGCAAACCCACGGCCCCAATCGTTGTCATCTGCTATGACGGCTGCGATCCGCGTTATATTTCGCACGGCGTTCTGGCCGGATTGTTCCCCAACATTTCCAGGATCATGTCGGAAGGCTTCTTCGCCATCGCCGACGCCGCGATGCCAACATTCACCAATCCGAACAACATGTCGATTGTCGCCGGAGCGCCGCCGAAGGTGCATGGCATTTCCGGCAATTACTATTTCGACAAAGCGACCGGCCGGGAGGTGATGATCACCGACGCCTCGCTTGTCTCGTCGGGCACGGTTTTGGCGGCGCTTGCCGATGTGGGCGTGCGGGTGGCCGTGATCACAGCCAAGGACAAGCTCCGCAAGATGCTTGGCAGCGGCCTGAGGGGGATTTGCTTCTCCTCCGAGCGCGCGCGCGAGGCCACGCTCGAAGAGAACGGGATCGACGAGGTCGAGCGGCTGGTAGGGCGCCCGACGCCGGACATGTACAGTCCCGATCTCTCGCTGTTCGTGCTGGATGCGGGAATCAGGCTACTGGAAACGCACCGCGCCGATGTCCTGTATCTGTCGCTATCGGACATGGTCCAGCACAGCGCCGGACCCGGCGAGGAACTGGCGGATTCATTCAATCGCGAAGTCGACAAGCGCGTAGGACGGATGCTCGAGCTGGGCGCCGTGGTCGCCATCGTGGCGGATCACGGGATGACTGACAAATGCACTCCCGACGGCCAACCCCAGGTGGTCTATCTGGAAAAGGCGTTGAACGACCAGTTCGGTCCGGGCTCGGTGCGCGTGATCTGCCCGATCACGGACCCCTTCGTAAAGCATCACGGCGCCCTCGGGTCCTTCGTGCGCGTCTATGCAACAGGTTCCGTGCCAGCGCAGACGCTGATGGACGCAGCAGCGCGCATTCCCGGCGTGGCGCTGGTCCTTGATGGAGAAAGCGCGGCCGCGCGCTATGAAATGCCTCCCGAGAGGGAAGGCGATTTCATCGCAGTAGCGGACACATACACTGCAATCGGCTCGCGGCCGGACGAGCACGACCTCGCCGGGCTCACCGGCCACAGACTGCGCTCGCATGGCGGCCTGTCGGAACAGCCTGTTCCTTTCATGCTGTCCCGTCCCCTGAATGCGACCTACCGCGCGATCGCTCATGATCGCCGGCTGCGCAACTTCGACATCTTCGATTTCGCTTTGAACGGGACTGTATAGCCAGCTCTCGCGGCTTGGACCAACCAGCTCAAGCTCTGCTGCGCACGCGCGGCGAGCGGCCACGCGGCCGCCGTGCCGCCGAGAAGGCTCATGAACTCGCGCTGACACCGAAAAGTAAAGACTGAGAACAGACGCGTCGCTCCGAGCCGAGCTACGATGCGCCGGTCTCTACCTGATCCGGTGCGTTATTATAATCTCATAATCAGGTACCACGAGGCGGCTATGCGCTTGGTCGCGCGGTCATTACGATTGGCAACGGTCGCAACCGGCGAGTAATTCAGAGGAGGTGATGATGTTCATCACGCGTGGAAGTGTAAGATGGGCGGTCGGGTTTCTTGGGGTTCTTGCCGAACACTCCGAAGCGACCCTGGCACAGTGTGCCGAACTGGCCCGATCATGTTACGGGTGACGAGATGGTAGCGGCGATGGACAAGCTTGGTGTCGACGGCGCGATCTTTATCTCTGCCTTTTCCTTGTACCGCTACGACGCGAGTTATGCGGTGGAAATACAGCGGGCCCATCCCGGTCGGTTCGCGATCGTCAAGCCAGTCGACCCAGACGATCCAGCCGTGGGCGATATCATCGCCGACTGGAAGCAGACGCCGGGCGCCGTCGGCATCCGCATCATGATGACGAAGGAGGCCAAGCGCGAGCCGCATGACCCGGGCCTCGACCGGATCCTGCGCGCGGCCGTAAAGCACGACCTTCCGGTCAACATACTGTGTTGGGGCAACGTGGAGGCGGGCACGGCGTTGATCGACCGCCACCCCGATACGCGCTTCATCATCGACCATCTGGCTATCCTGCAGCCCCGCACGCCACCGGCCCCGCCGCAGCCGTGGGCCGATCTGCCGAAGGTGCTGGACCTCGCCAAGCGCAAGAAC
>DATBFV010000241.1:0-8982 GCA_036558345.1 Gemmatimonadales bacterium
AATGGCAGCGCGGGCTCCAACATCACCACGATCGGCTTGCCGCCGGACGCGCGGCGCAGCCTCAGCTGCAGCACGCCACTGCCGCGCCCTATCGCGACGTCGAATTTGCCGCACCCACTCTCGAGCCGCCGCACCGTCAACAAATCCCACTGCGCCGGCAGTTGCGGCGCCAGCGTCACTCGGCAGTGCGGCGCGTCGGGGTGGTATCCCACCAATCCGCGCAGCAGCGGCGACACCAGCATCGACGTCGAGAAGAACTGATCCGGCATCGCGGTGTCGAGCGGATCGTAGAATTCCCCCGACAGCAGCTCGGGCTGCACGCCGAGCGCGAAATCGTCACCCGTGCGGGCGATGGCGCGCACCAGGTCGTAGCCCGCCCAGGCGCGGTGCGTCTGATAGTGGGCCCATGCCGCGAATCCCGTGACGAACGGCCATACCGTCCCGTTGTTGTAGTGCAGCGGATCATAGAGCGGATGGCGGCGGTCGAGCGTCCGCGTTCCCCAGTCGGTGGTCACGTCGGCGCCCGCGATCTGCGTCAGCATCCGCCGCGCATGCTCGGAGTCGAGTTGCCCGAACGCGATCGCGGTCGCCGGCCAGACCGTCAGGGCGTCATTGACCGTGATCTTGCCGCCGTCGCGTAACAACGCAAAGGCATACCGGCCGTTGCGCTCCATCCAAAACCGCTGCTCCAGGCTGCCGCTCGCCTTGGTGTAGACCTCGGTCAGCTCGCCAACCAGCGCGCTGTCGCCGCGCTCGCGCGCGACGTCACGCAGTCCCGCGAGCGCCGCGACCCACACGCCGCCGAGGTAGATGTCGGTGTGGAGCCTGTCGCCGAGATTGCCGACTTCGATCGCGCCAGCGCCGGCGTTGGGATTTTCCATCAAGCCGTCGCCATCGGAATCGGTCTGTTTCGACCAGCGGTAGGCGAGCAGCAGCTTGGGCCACAGCGTGTCGATAAACGCGCGATCGCCCGACGCGCGCCAATACTCGGCGCAGGCGAGAATCCAGAACGGTGTCGTGTCGCCGTGGTACCACGTGTACGGATAGTCGGTCCACCACGGCAGCCGGCCGGCCGAGTGCGAGATCTCGTGCGGGATCTTGCCGTCGGCGCGCTGATAGCGCGCCAGGAACTCGAGCCCCTGGCGCACGAGCGCGAACTGTCCCAGGGCGTCCATGGCGAACGAGTTGATCGCGGCGTCGCCGCCGAAATACCAACCGAACCCCGGGCGGAAGTTTCCAGCTCCAGCTTTCCCGTATCCCGCCACCAGACCGCAGCCGAGATCGGGGTTGCAGACGAGCTGGCGATCGAGGCTCAACTTGGCCCACTCGAACGCGCGATTGAAATCGCTGTCCGGTGACTCCACGGACACGAGCGAGTCGGTGACCGCCCGCGTGTGCGCGGCTTTGGTGACGAACTGTTCGCGGGCGGTGGCGAGCAGCCGATTCGCGATGGCCCACACCGAGTCCTGCGGCATGATGCCGCCCGCGATGACGATCGGCAGATAGTTGCCGCGCGCGAGTGCCGTATCGACCACGATCCGGAATTGCGAGCCGAATGCCGGCGCGTCGTGCGCCGCGTGCGACGTCCCGGATGTCGCGGCGGGCGACGCCACCACGCCGTTGATGGCCCACACGCCGCCTTGCGTGAGGAGAAAGCCGTGATGCGTCGAGTCCCAGCCGATGTGCTGTCCACCAAAGCCGCCGGGCCAGGCCAGATTGAAGTCGGCGTGCATGTGGACGAGGATCTCGATCGGCCGCACCGTCTCGACATCCAGCAGGATCAACGCGCCCGGCTCATCCAGCGCCGCCAGGACGTGCGCCCGCACCGTGAAGCTCGGGTGCGCGTACACGATCGTCTTGTACGCCGGATGCACGATGACGCGGCGGGCGATCTTGGCGCCGTCGATCGGATCGTCGTATTCGGGCACCTTGAACGAAAACGACAGATCGCGCACCAGCTTGATCGGCCAGGTCCACGCCTCGAATCCGCCCGTCTCGTCCCCGAACAGCGCCGCGCGTCGACCGACATCGCCGAGATAGACGCCGGGACGGGCGGGGCCGCTGAGATCTAAGGAGGACACGGGGAGCGGGAACTTCGGAACGACAGCCGGGATTTGCGCGGGGGCGCTAACCGCCGCGCAGGTGAGAGCGAGAAGAATGAAACGGGCAATCACGGCGCGTGAATCGACCAGACCTGCGCGTCTCGAGCGTCCACGTGCGTGTCGAATCGCAGCCCGGTGGTGGTGGAATTGGTCGAGCGGGTCGCGCCACTGATCAACTCCGTCAACGTGTACGCGCCCGCCGGGATTTGCGCCGTGATGGTGGCATCCTGGCCAGCCGAGTCGTGGTTAATAACGAAGAGCACATAGCCGGCGGGACCTTCATGGAGACGGGCGACGAGCAGTGGTGGCGTGCCGCCGCGTGCCGTGCCGACGTGACTCGTGGCCTCGACGGGCGGCGTGACCCCTGCCCAATCGGCCAATCCCCGAATGAACGTGACGTTATCGCGCTGCTCCTCAGGCTGATTGCCCCACCCGATGTAGGAGCCGATGAACAGCGTCGCACCGTTGCCGTAGCGCGATGCCACGACGGCAGGCTCGCTGTCGCTCGTCCCGAGGACTCGCGCGTCTTTCGAGAGCACGTCGACCGTGCTCGCGTAGAGCGCTCCGCGCAGCGCATGGCCGTCCGCCATGAGTAGCTGCGGTTCGCGTCGCATCCAGACCTGCTTTTCGCGCACGCCGAACACCTCGTGCAAACCAGCGCCGGGTACGATCTCGGCCGCGAAGCCCCGCTCGTCGTTCCACGCGAGCCGCGCCTCGGCGACGGCGTGCCCGCCCTGGGCGACAAATCGCTTCAGCCCGTCGGCGGCCGCCTGCGTGAACATGACGGGATACGGCACGATGATCAGCTGATACTGCGAGAGATCCCCGCGCTCGAGCTCGGTCCGATGGATGAAGTCGACCGGGATATTGCTTTCCATGAACACCCGGTAGTACCCGATCAGCGAGTTACGCTCCGCCTCCGGGTAGTCCTGCCGCCGCTCGGCGCCGCCGACCAGCTGCGACAACGGATTGTAGACGATCCCGATGCGCGCAGGCACCGGATGCGCACCCAGGAACAGCTTCTGATTGACGTCGACCGTGTGCGCGATCTTGCCCGTCGAGATCGCGCGATCGGTGAGCGTGCCGTCGAGATTGATCAGCCCGTAGCCGCCCGATTCGTAGCCCGACGACATTGGATAGTACGCGTACACATTGATCGCCTTCGCGCCCGCCGCAATCGCGGACCACGCCCAGAGCCGCTGATCCGCCGGTGTGACCGGGTCGCCATGTAACAGCGCGATGTTCCCTTCCCCGGCCTGCATCTCGCCAATGTACCAGCCCTGATTGGGCCGATTGGCGCTGCGCTGGAAATCGAGCATCGCCATCAGCTGCCAGGCCGGCCAATGCGTCTCGGGGCGATTGTGCTTCGGGTAGATCGAGACGCCGTAGAAATCCACTTTCTCCGCCATGCGGAAATCGTCACTGGCGCCGTCGCCCGCATGCGGTGAGGTGAACAGCGACGAGATCGCGGCATGGGACGTGATCACGTGGTTCGAGCCGCCGGCGCGCACCGCGGCATAGCGTGCGGCGAGATCGTTGGCGAGCCGGTCGGAGATGAACGCCTTCCAGTCGAGATAGTCGGTGTAGCTCAGGATCGTGCTGAAGCGTGGTGGCTCGACATCGGCCCACGCCGCGAATTCGCGATGCCAGGCGCGATTCACCGCGGCGAGCGTGCCGTACTTGTGCCTGAGCCATGCGCGAAACGCGGCTTGAGACGCGCGACAGTAACAGAATTGTGCGTTGGGGATGTAATCGATCTCGGCCCAGTTGATGATGTGCGGCTCGCTCCAGAGATCCCAGCCGTAAAACGCGGGCGAGGCCGAGGCGACGCGCGCGATCTCGGTGTACAGGGCGTCGACGAGCCTGCGAATTTCCGGATTGTCGGTGCAGTAGCCCGGCGCGACCTGCGAGGGAATCGCGACGCCGTTCTGCGCCACGAAGCGGGTCCACGGATACGCTTTGCCCACCCAGTCAGGCGCCGCGTCGGCGTAGACCTGCACGATGACGTGCAGCCCCGTCTCCTGCGCGAGCGCGAGCAGCAGCTTCAGGTTTTCGAGATGGTACTCGCCCCGGCGCGGCTCGGCCTCGGCCCATTCCACCCAGGTACGTACGGTGTTGAAGCCGAGCTGTTTGATCTGTTGGAGATCGCGCCGCCATTCCTGGCGGGATGTGGGCGTGAGCGGTGAGAGCATCGGCGCGCGTGCCTTGCCGCCCGAGTACCAGACCGAGAAGGGGAAGAAATCCGGTTTGTGAGGCGGACGTTGCCGGGGTGCAGAAGTGAGCAAAAGGAGCAGCGTTGCCAGCAACAGAGGGCTGAGCCGCTTCATCCAACGTCTCCGTTAGTCCTCGAAACAGGGAATGATCGACCACAGTCCCAACGCGGTCCCCGCCCCGCGCAACAGGATCGTCCCGATCCCGCGGCCGACCTGTCCCGCGTAGAAGTGACCGACACTGGGACCGATGACCAAGCCACTAAGAAACACAACCGCGCCAGCCCCACTCTCTGAGCTCGCGGCCGCAAGTCCGCCGGCCGCCATAGGCATCGCCGTTGAAAAGAACGACAACTCGAAGGCGGTGGAGGACGATTTACGTGCGGCACGCGGGACGGCTCGGTGCGGCGGCGGCGCTCGCGGCGAGCGGCCAAAGGACCATGACGCCATCACACCGTATGACCCCTGGCTGGGATTCACGAGTGGCGCGACAGACAGGTGCTTCTGATTGTAGCGTCGTGCCGATTTCGACGCGGTCGCGATATCGTAAATCGCGGATCCGCCGACGACGGCTGCCGACACGATAAAAACTCCGCCACTGCAGTCCTGCGCCTGCAGCGGGGTGGGCGCGGCGGATAGCAATACGCTCGCCGCGGACGCCGTCAACCACGCCGGTATGTTCATCGCGTCCGGGCCACTTCGTACAGGTACTCCACGTACGACTTCACGCCGCCGTCGATTCCCTGCACTTTCGGGTTCGAGGACTCGATGACGTAGTACTCGTCGGGCGCATGCGCGCCGTTGCCGTGGCCGAGGCCGAAGTGACTGGCGGCGAGTGTGAGCGGCTCGCCAGTGAACACATAGCCGGGCCAGGAACCAGCGTTGCGCGGCAAGAGAATCGGCTCAATGCCCGCGCGATGGTACACCGCTTCCTCCGCGCGAATTACCGCCGCATTGCGCAGCGTGCTCGTGGGATCGTAGCCACCCGACATGTTGACCTCGATGTCGCCGAAGCCGCGCTTGGCGAGATGCGCCTTGAGCGCGGCGAGCGCGTCGGCCGCCGTCATGTCGGGCACGAGCCGCAGGTCGAGCTTCGCCACGGCGCGATGCGGCAGAATCGTTTTGCCGCCGGGGCCGGTGTAACCGCCCACCAGGCCTTCGATGTTGACGGTGGGACGGCCCATCAGGCGCTCGAGCGCTTCGGTGAAGCTCACGTCGTTCACCCAGTGCTGGATGCCGAGCCCCTTCTTGACGCCCGCTTCGTCCATGCGCGCGGCGGCGGCGGCAATCATCGCTTTCTCGTCTGCCGAAAGCGGCCGAGCTTTGTCCGCAAAGTTGTCGATCGCCGGATCGTTGCCGTCGGGCGAAACGAGTGTCGCGAGCGCCTCCACGAGATGCCACGCCGGGCTGTCGACGCGCGCCTTGTTGCTCGAGTGGATGTCGGTCACCGGCCCGCGGCCCCACTTCTCGCCGCTCGACACCAGCTCGACCTCGATCACGCCCTTGGCGCCGAGCGTCATCGTGACCTGGCCGTCAAGCCCTTGTGAGGCGGAGGGCATGAAGATGCCCATCGTCTTCTGGAGGGCGGCGAGCACCTCGGGCCGGCGCACGATCTGCGGGAAATGCGGCGAACCGATTTCTTCTTCGCCTTCGGCGACGAGCACGAGGTTGACCGGGAGCTTTTTGTTGGCGCCGCGGATCGCGTGCAGTGCGGCGATGAACGTCGCCTCAGGCCCCTTCTGGTTGACGGCGCCGCGACCGATAACGACCTTGCCCAGAGCCGGCCTGTCCACGAGCGCGGCATCCCACGGTGGCGACGACCACTCGGATGGATCCACCTGTTTGACGTCGTACATGAAGTACAGGCCGAGGGTCTTGGGCGCGCCCGCATCGAGCGTCGCGAAGATGCCGGGTTGGCCGTCAGTCGCCACCTTGGTCACCTGCTGGAATCCGGCGTCCCGCAGCAGCCGTATCGTCAGATCACAGCCTTCGGTCATTCCGCGATTCTCGGCGGCAATGGACGGCTGGCGCATCCATTCCTGGAGCCGCTGCACCGTTTCCTCGTGACGCTTCTCGACTTCGCGGAAGATTGGGGTGAGATCGGATTGTTGGGTGAATACGTAGGAAGGCAGAGCAAGGGCTGCGGCCGTGCCGCTCAGATCCTGCAGAAACGCTCGACGGTCGATCACACATAGCTCGCGTCTGAAGGTGGGTAATTCTACGTCACGGAGGCTCAGGAATGCGAACCGCTCTGATTGCCGCTCTGACCCTGGTCGTATCGCGCACTGCGTCGTCGCAACAGGCCAAGAGTTATGCGCTGGAAACCACCGCCGGCTTACAGCTGCACAATGTGGTGGCTGAATCCGCCACGCTCGACGGCAAAAAGGGCGTGCGCGTGACATTCGTTGATACCGCACAAGCGCAACACGTTCAGGTCGAACCGCTGGCGATCATCGAGGGTGTCGCGTTCTCGAGCGGCACGATCGAAGCGGAGATCGCGGGCATGCCCGCGCCCGGCGCCGTCGGCGGTGCGCGCGGTTTTGTCGGCATTGCCTTCCGCGTGCAGCCCGACATGAAGACGTATGACGCGTTCTATCTTCGTCCGACGAACGGCCGCGCGGACGATCAAGAGCGGCGCAATCACGCGACGCAGTACATCTCGCATCCCGACTGGACGTGGTCCCGCTTGCGCCAGGAGACGCCGAGCAAGTACGAGTCGTACGTGGATGTGCAGCCGAATGTCTGGACGAGGATCAAGATCGAGGTGGCGGGTTACAAAGCGCGCCTCTACGTCAACGACAACCCACAGCCCGTGCTGGTCGTGAACGATGTGAAGTCGGGCGCGACGGCGCGCGGCGGCGTGGCGCTATGGATCGGACCAGGCACGATCGCGCATTTCCGCAACGTGAAGGTCACATCGAATCCATGACGGCGGGCCGCATTTGACTTTTCCGCGGGCCAGAGGCTAGCCTTCCTCGAGCGCTAGGGGCGCTTCCAGTCCGCGGAAAGGGCCGTGCCCACCCACCTGCAGTCACAATCGAGCGACGAACTTCTTTCAGCCCGAAACCAGCGGACAACGGGCGAGCTCTGAGAGGAGTTTCGTATGTTCCCCAATCCGCAGGACGCATTACCGCTACCGGCCAGTCCCAGCATCGCGCAGTACAAGAAGCTCGCGAAGGATCTCGTGAAGGCGTGTCACACGGGCCAGCGCGAGATCGCCGCGTGGGCAGATCGCTGGATGGCTTCACTGCTGCCGGGCTCCGACCAACGCCAGCGCAATCGCGCGGCACAGCAGGTCGAAGAATTCGCGGTCAGCGCGTTGAAACGAGAGGATCGCAGCTGTGTGCTCGCCGATGCGCAATTCGTGTTGGCGCGCTCGCACGGATTCACGAGCTGGGCCGCGTTCGCATCGCATCTCGAGGCGCTCGCCAATGCCGGGACCGCGGCCGCCGAGTTCGAGGCGGCGGCGGAGGCCATCGTGCGCGGCGACGAAAGTACGTTGCGAGAGCTCCTCAAGCAGAACCCGGAGTTGATTCGCGTTCGCTCCACCCGCGAGCACAACGCCACGCTGCTGCATTATGTCTCGGCGAACGGCGTCGAGGGCTATCGCCAGAAGTCCCCCAAGAACGCCGCGCGCATTACGGAGCTGTTGCTCGATGCGGGTGCTGACGTCGAAGCCGAGGCCGATGTGTATGGTGGCAACTGCACCGCGTTGGGTCTCGTCGCGACGAGCACGCCCCCGCGAGAAGCCGGCGTGCAGATACCCGTGATGGAAGTGCTGCTCGAGCACGGCGCACAGATCGAACACCCCGATCTCGCCGGCAAAGGGGCCGACGCAGTGTACGCCTGCCTCGCCAACGGCTGTCCCGAGGCGGCGGAGTACCTGGCGGAACGCGGCGGGCGTGTGGGTTTGATAGGCGCGGCGGGAATTGGCCGCCTCGACGTCGTGCAGCAGCTCGCCGCCGACGCCGCGCCGCCACGACTCGAGATGGCGTTGCGCTACGCCGCCGGCTACGGGCGAAAGGAAATCGTGAGTTTCCTGCTCGATCGCGGCGTCAATGTCGACGGCCATCACAACGACGGGCAGACCGCCCTGTTCTACGCGATCCTCGGCGATCATGTCGAGGTCGTGCGACTGCTGCTGGAGCGCGGCGCCAGGTCAGACATCATGACCGAGAACGGACCGGTTTTCGGCGCTGCACTCTGGCGGGCCCACAGCGGCGGTGACGGTGCCCGGCAGATCGAAATCCTCGAGGCTCTCGTCGCCGCGGGCGGCAAACCACCGGCCCGCTATCCGCCGGTCAACGAACCGGTCGACGCGTTCCTGGCGCAGCACGGCTGGCCTGCCGATCCAACGCGGTACTGGCGGGGGGAAGAGCCGAGGGCGTAAAATCCACGCCGTGCACATTCTGCTGATCGTGCTCGCCATGCAGGCGCCCGTCATTCAACAGGACGGGCGCCAGTTCCGCGATCTCAACAAGAACGGCGTGCTCGATCTCTATGAGGACTCGCGCCTCACGCCCGAGCAGCGCGCGCGCGATCTCGTCGGACGCATGACGCTGGAAGAAAAAGCCGGGACCATGATGCATGGAACCGTGCGCAGCGCCGGCCCCATGGGCGGCGTCGGCATGGGCGCAGCGTACGACACGAGCGCGAACCGCAAACTCATC
>DATBFV010000242.1:0-8883 GCA_036558345.1 Gemmatimonadales bacterium
CGCGCTTTGTGGCGCGATCCATGAGCCTGCGCGGTTTGTAGATGCCCCCGCTATCACGTTGGTACATCAAGCTGGCAATTCTGTACTTCGTCGGCGCCATGATCGTGGGCGTTCTCCAGGCCGCGATGAATCTGCCGTACCTCGGCCCCGCTTACGTCCACATGCTCGTCGTCGGCTGGGTAACGCAGATGATCTTCGGCGTCGCTTACTGGATGTTTCCGAAGTTCTCGCCGGACAAGCCGCGCGGCGACGATGCAATCGCGATCGCCACGTTCGTTCTGCTGAACGCGGGCCTGTTGTTGCGAATCGTGGTGGAACCGCTCCGCGCGGCGCGGCCGGATGTCACGCCCGGATGGCTTCTGGTAATAGCGGGAGCCGCGCAAGCGCTCGCTGGGATCGGTTTTGCGGTCAACACCTGGCCCCGCGTCAAGGTCCGGTAATGCCGCGCGTTGCCGCCTGGTTCATCCGCGCTTCGCTCTGCCATATGATGGGCGGCTTTGTGCTGGGTGGGCTGCTGCTCGCGAGCAAAGGGATCGCGATGCCGCCGCGCATCTGGGTGTTGCGCAGCGTGCACATCGAGATGCTGCTCGTCGGATGGATGATTCAGCTCGTGCTGGGCGTCGCGATCTGGATCTTCCCACGGTTCGTGCTGCATCGGCGACCACGACGAAGCGCGGTTACGGCCTGGCTCGCTTTCGCGCTGCTCAACTTCGGTGTCCTGCTCGTCTGTATGGGTGACACGACGGCCGCCGCCGGCCGCATCAGCGAGCTCGCGGCGGCAGCCAGTTTCGCGATTCACCTCTGGGGACGCGTCTCGCCCGCGGGCCTTTCGGCCATGTGAGCTTCGAACATGCCCACGGCGCCCTTCGTGGCGTCGGCGAAGGCGTGGCTCACAAACGGGTAGGTTCCGGGTTCCACCAGGCGCGTCTCGAAAATCGCACCGCCGCCGACCGGAACAGTTACGGTCTGAACGCCCTCGAGCGGATGCGCGAGCGACCCGTCCAGGTAGACGCGGTCGAAGATTGCTCCGACAACGTGAAAAGCCGAGAACCGGTTCGGCCCCGCGTTGACGACGTACATCCGTAGCTTCTCGCCCACGCCCACGCGAATCGGATGGTGCGCGTACTCCGCCTCGTGCCCGTTGAACACGACATAGTCCGGCGCAAGGCTCAGCAGCTTGTTCCAGTCGATCGTCCGCGTGGAATCGGGCAGGGTCGTCGTATAAAACTCACTCTGCACAAAGACGAACTCTTTCGCGGGCGGCCGAGGCTCGCGAGGATCGACGATGATGGCCCCGTACATGCCGTTTGCGATATGCAGCGCCACGGGCGCGGTTCCGCAGTGGTACATGAACGCGCCGGCCACGCGCGGAACGAAGCGATAATGCAGCGAATCGTGGGGCATCAGGTTCACGTACGCTCGGCTCGGTGCGATTTCGGCGGCGTGGAAATCGAGGCTGTGCGGCATCGGCGCCTCGTTCACGATCGTGAAGTCCACGGTATCACCGACGGTGACGCGCCAGACCGGTCCCGGCACATGTCCGTCGAACGTCCAGGCGTCGTAGATGACACCCTGCGAAATCGGCACCTTGGCGTGACGGATCGTCACGCGGATCCGACGCAAGTGCGCGACAGTGCGCACGGGCGCCGCTGGATCGACCGGCGGTGGTTCAGTGGTCGAACCGACTGGGGCCTCCCCGTGCGAGACGTCGGCCGGAGCGGCCGGGGGTTGTGCTTCGGGACGTCGGGGGGGAGCCGGCGGGGCGGAGCCCTCGCGCTCGCGACATGCAATAAGGGCAACGGCCAGCAGGCAGTACACATGGCGGCGCATCTAATCGCTCCTTCCTGATGGTTTCAACGGCGCTTCATGCGGAAAGATGGAATGTGTTGTTACACCCGCATGGAGGCCCTATGAAAGTCGCCGAGCTGATGCAGACGAATCTAAAGACGATCAGCGCCGATTCGACGCTGGCGGACGCGATCGCCGATCTGACCGAGGCGCAAGTGTCGTCTTTGCCGGTAATCGACCGGTTCGGCCGCGCGGTCGGCGTGCTCTCGACGCGTGAGGTCCTGAAGGCCGAACACGAGAACGTCAGCAGAGACGCCAAGGTCCTCGAGATCATGGCCTCGTGGCCGACGACGATCGATCCCGACCTCGACGTCCGGCAGGCAGCGCAGGAGATGCTGTACCTCAACGCACAGCGTCTGTTCGTCGAGTTCGACGGCGCGCTCGTGGGCGTCATCTCGCAGACCGACATCGTCGGCGCGGTCGGCGCCGCGCGCGTCTAGCTCACTGCTTGCGCTCTACCGTCCATCGGCCCGTCTGCGTCCCGCCGCCGGCCAGTTGAGTCGTATACGTGCCGGTGATGGTGTTGCCCTTCAGCTCCCCGGTGAACGTGGTGATCAGGCGCTCTCCTGTTTGCGGATCGGCGTAAGGGTCGAGCGTGCCGCTGACCTGTCCGCCCTGGACACGCACGAAGTGGATCGTCAGCACCTTGGATGGCGGTGCCTGAGTTCCCGGATTGGGATTGGCGGCGTTGACGGTGTTGTCGGGTTGCCACGGACTCAGCGGACTGCCCAGCCCAGTCGGGATCATCACCACATCGCCGTGCGCGGAATCGGTCGCCGATTGCAGCGAGAAACTGATGCTGCCGCTGCGTCCCGATTCGGAGCTGCTGTACTCGCCCACCCAGTCGCCGGTCAGCGCGGACACATCGCTTGAGGTGCCGACCACGGGCACATGGGCGCGGGACGAGGCGCAGGCGGTGAGCAGGGCGGCGAGGGGAACCATGGCCAACGTCTGGAAGCGCAACATGAGCACCTCGGGCGATGAGGAATGCATCGTTGCGCGTGACGGCGCCGCGCGTGTCGTCACCTAACTATGGATGCCCTTTGGTGAATTGTCACTAAGCCCCGAATTAGGCATTATGACGCGTGGGCCGAAAGGTCGAAGCGACCCGCATCCGGGAGCGACTAGAGCGCCTGCTCGCCGCGGGCGTGGCAATCTTTTCGCGCCATAACCTGGACGAGGTGCTCCAAGAGGTCGTGGACGCCGCACGTGAGGTCGTCGGCGCCCGCTATGCCGCCCTCGGCGTTCTCGGCCCGGACGGGGAGACCTTGGTCCAGTTCGTGACGTCGGGGATCGACGCCGAGGTGCGCGCGCGCATCGGCGATACGCCAAAGGGGCGTGGGCTGCTCGGTCACGTGATCCACGAAGGGAAGCCGATTCGAACGCGCGACCTGAACCACCACCCGAAACGATCCGGCTTCCCCCCGTATCATCCGCCCATGAAGTCGTTCGTCGGTGTGCCGGTGAAGGGACGGACCGGCGTATTCGGGAACCTGTATCTGACCGAAAAAATCGGTGCGACCGAATTCAACAACGAGGACGAGGCGATCGCGGTGTTGCTCGCGACACAGGCGGCGGTCGCGGTCGAGAATGCGCAGCTGTACGGCGAATCGGAGCAGCTGGTCGGCCAGATCCGCGCGATGCAGCGCCAGCGGGATTTGTTCTTTGCGATGATGAATCACGAACTGCGAAACGCGTTGACCGGCGTCTATGGGTGGGCCGAGCGGCTGGTTCGTACCCGGTCGCCGGAAACGATTCCGCATTCGGCGCGCGAAGTGTTCGAAGCCGCGGAACGGACGATCACGCTCCTCAATAATTTCCTCGACCTCACGCGGCTCGACGCGGGCAAGGTCCGTCCCGTGTGGCGTGAAATGAATGTCGCAAGGGCTCTCGAGCGCGCGGCGAGTGACGTGGCGCCGTCCGGCGACGCGAAGCAGGTCCAGGTGACGGTGCACAGTAACGGCGCGCCGCAGGTGTTGCGAACCGATCCGGTGCGGTTCGAGCAGATCATGGTGAACCTGCTGTCCAACGCCATTCGTCATAGCCCGAGCGACAAGTCGATCGAGATTCTGGCCGAGGGCTCCGAGGCGCTGCTCCGGGTCCGCGTGGTCGATCATGGCCCCGGCGTGCCGCTCGAGCTGCGCGAGCGGGTGTTCGAGCCGTTCGAGCGCTTCGACCCGCACTCCGGGTTGGGCACGGGTCTGGGGCTGCCGGTCTCGCGCCGGCTCGCGGAGGTGATGGGCGGCAAGCTCTGGGTCGAAGAGACGAGCGGGGGTGGCGCCACGTTCGTGCTGGAGCTGCCGTCCGTGGCCGCCGATGATGATTAAGAATTCTTCATCGATCCTTTAGAATGCGTTCAACGCGGCACGGATAGGCTGTCTTCATGAAAATTCTCGTCGTGGAGGACGACCGGAAGGTCGCCGGTTTCATCGAGCAGGGTCTGCGCGAAGAGGGGTATGTCGTGGACGTCGCAGGGGACGGCGAGCAGGGAACGATGCTGGCCCACGTGTACGACTACGACCTCCTCGTGCTCGACGTCATGCTCCCCAAGAAGACCGGGCTGCAGATGGCCGCGGAGCTGCGGCGTGAGGGCAGACCGACTCCCATTCTGATGCTGACGGCCCGCGACACCACGGAAGACGTGGTTCGTGGGCTGGATGCGGGGGCGGACGATTATCTCACCAAGCCCTTCAAGTTCGACGAGCTGCTCGCGCGCGTGCGCGCGCTCGTGCGCCGCGGCGGCTCCGGCCGGACGGAGCTGCTGAAATACGGTCCGGTCGAGCTCGATCGGCTGAAACACAAAGCCCGCATCGACGGCAAACATCTCGATCTCACTCCCAAGGAGTTCCATCTTTTGCAGCATTTCCTGCTGCATCCCGAAGAGGTGGTGCGGCGGACGGAGCTGCTGGAGAAGGTGTGGGACATGCACTTCGATCCCGAGAGCAACGTCGTTGACGTGCACGTCGGCAATTTGCGGCGGAAGCTGCGTCAGGCGATCGGGCTCGACCTGATCGAAACCGTGCGGGGCGTGGGGTTCCGTCTCCAGACACCGGATCGCGAGGAGGCGTGAAGGGGGGAGGCTCGCTGCGCCGCACGCTCGCGGTGCGGTTCGCGGCGACGATGGCAGCCGGGCTCTTGTTCGCGACCGGCGCGTTCTATTGGGCCGCGTCTCGCGCCTTGCAGCAGTCCGTTCCCACGCGCACGCTCGAAGTTGACCTGATGTTCACCCTCGCCGTCATCGTATTCGCGGGCACGGCGGTGACGCTGATGGGTGCCTGGCACTTTACATCCTCGGCGGTACGGCCCGTCGCCGAGATCACCGAGCAGGCCACGCGCATCGAAGCGGGGACCCTCGATCAGCGGATCCTCGCCCACGCCGACACGGAAGAGTACGAAGGCCTCGTCGCGGTCCTGAACCGCATGCTCGAGCGGCTGGAGCGCGGCTTTGCCGCGCAGCGGCGGCTCACGGCGGACGTGAGCCACGAGCTTCGCACGCCACTGACTGCGCTGCGGGGCGAGATCGAGGTCGCGCTCCGCGCCCCTCGGACGCAGCGCGAGTACGAGCAGGTGCTGCGCAGCGGGCTCGAGGAAATCGAGCGGCTGACGGAGCTCAGTGAAGACTTGCTGCTGGTGAGCCGCGCGGAGGCCCGTCTGGTAGCCGCTACGCGGAGCGCCACGGATGTCGACCACCTCGTGACCGCGAGGGTGGACCGACTGCATCGCCAGTTCGAGCAACGGGATCTCGACCTCAAAATGGAATTACATTCCGGCCAGCGAGCCCTCATGGTCGATGCCGTGCTCATCGAACGGCTGGTGGATCATCTGCTCGAGAATGCGGTGCAGTTCACGCCGGTGGGCGGCTGGATCCGTGTGGAGCTCGAGCCGATTCCTGCGGGGGCGGGGCTGCGCTTCGCAATCGAGAACTCCGGGCCGGGCATTCCGACGGAAGATCTGCCCCACCTGTTCGAGCCGTTCTACCGCGGCGATGCGGCGCGCACGCGCTCGGCCGACGGCGGGAGCGGGCTCGGTCTCGCGCTGGTCGCGTCTATCGCCCATCTGCACGGCGGCTTGGCCCGCGCGTCGAGCGTGCCAGGTCGCAGTACTCGTTTCGAAGTAGATATCCCAGCGCCACCCGCCAACTGAGGAGGGCCACATGCCGGTCGTACCTCCCAAGACCGAAGTCGCAGAACACCCAAGAGGCACGCTGTTTCTGATTGGCCTGTACGGCGTGGTCTTCGCGGCCGCGTGGTTCGCGGTCTACTTCCTCGTGTATTTGCATCGCGGGGGAGTCACGCGATGAACGTCCCCCTCTACGAAAAAATCTGGATGTGGGCCTCGGGATTTCTCATCGTGGCCTTTATCACCACGATCGCGGTCGGCGTCGCCGGAAGCTCGTTGCAGCCGCCCAGCCACGTCGAAACGATCGATCCGACGAAGGTCTGGAACGATCCACGCTTCGCCAAGCGCGGCGTGACGCTCGATGACCATGGGGCCACAGTCGTCCTGATCGCGATGATGTTCGCGTTTCAGCCCGCCGAGGTGCACGTCCCGGCGAACCGGCCGGTCACATTTCGCGTGACGAGCGCCGACGTGACACATGGCTTCGAGATCGTCGGCACCAACGGCAACACCATGGTCGTTCCCGGCTACGTCAGCCAGTTCACCACGACGTTCCGCACGCCGGGCGAGTATCTCATAGTCTGCAACGAATACTGCGGCCTCTCGCATCACCTGATGTCGGCCAAGCTGATCGTCGATGCAGGGGAAGGAGCGCGCCCATGACGCGCAGCGATCGGCTGTCCCTCGCGCATCTCTGGGTCGCGATTCTCGCGTTCGGCGTCGCGTCGGCGATGGCGTTGATGCAGGCACTGTCGCGTGCCAGCCTGGACCTGCCCTGGCGCTCCGCGAAGATGTACTACCTGTCCGTGACGGCGCACGGCGTCCTGATGGCGCTGGTGTTCACGACGTTTTTCATCATGGCGTTCGGATATGTCGTGGTGAGTCGTACACTCGATCAGCAGCCGACCGGCATGACGCTCGCCTGGGCCGGCTTCTGGGTCGCGCTGGTCGGAACGCTGATGGCGGCACTCACCGTCCTGACCGGTCGTGCGACCGTGCTGTACACGTTCTATCCGCCGCTCCAGGCGCATCCAGCGTTCTACATCGGGCTGACGCTGGTGATCGTCGGCTCGTGGTGTTGGGGCGTGGTGATGTTGCTCTCCTATCGCACCTGGCGAGCAGCGCATCCCGATCGTCCCGCGCCACTCGCGATGCACGGCATGATCGCGACGGTGATCGTGTGGCTGATCGCGACGATCGGCGTCGCCGCGGAAGCGCTGTTCCAGCTCATCCCCTGGTCACTGGGCTGGACCAGTACGGTCGACCCGGTGCTCGCGCGGATGCTGTTCTGGTACTTCGGACATCCGCTCGTCTACTTCTGGCTGCTGCCGGCATATGTCATCTGGTACACGGTGCTGCCCCGCGTCGCCGGCGGAAAACTGTTCAGCGACCCGCTCGCGCGGCTCGTGTTCGTGCTTTTCATCCTGTTCTCGACGCCCGTTGGCTTCCACCATCAGTTCATGGATCCGGGCGTGTCGGCGGGCTGGAAGCTGCTGCACACATTCCTGACCTTCGCGATTCTATTCCCGAGCTTCATCACCGCGTTCACCGTCACAGCCTCGATGGAGGTCGGCGGGCGTGCGCAGGGGGCGACCGGGCTGCTCGACTGGATCGGGAAGCTGCCGTGGCGCGATCCGCTGTTTTCGAGCATTGCGCTCTCGATGATTCTATTTGCGGTCGGTGGGATCGGCGGCGCGATCAACGCATCGTTCGGGATGAACGCGGTCGTGCACAACACCGCATTCATTCAGGGCCACTTCCATCTGACCGTCGGGAGCGCCGTTGCGCTGACATTCATGGGTGCGGCGTACTGGCTGCTGCCGCGGCTGACGGGCCGAGAGCTGGAGCTCTCGCTGCTTGCGCGCGTGCAACCATATCTATGGTTCATCGGCATGTTACTGTTTTCGATTTCGAATCACATCACCGGTCTGATGGGGATGCCGCGCCGGATCTACGACGCGAGCTATGGCGGCAGTGCGGTGGCAGCGACGTGGCGCGGGTTGACGGGCCTCTCCGCGCTCGGTGGCGTCTTCCTGTTCTCCAGCGCCGCGTTCTTCCTGCTCGTGATGCTCGGTACCGGGCTCGCCGGCAAACGCATCACGCCGCAGCCCGTCGAGTGGGCCGAGCCGCTCCATCCGATCGGGCCGGGCCGCACGTGGCTCGATCGTTATTGGGTGTGGGCTGCGGTGGCGGTCGGGCTCGTGCTGATCGCGTATGCGTACCCGCTGTGGATGCATCTCCAGATGCCCCGCTTCGGGTCGCCGGGGTTCAAGCCCTTCTAGGCCCTAGTGCCTTGACTTCATGTAGTCGACGCCGGGCGCGATGGTCTCGCGCCAGGCGGCGTCGACGGTCGCGCTGTACTTCCGGTCGAACTGCTTGACGGTCGTGAGCAGCGCCTCGACGAAGGGGCCGTAGAACGCGAGGTCGATGTTCAGGTCGCGACTGCTGTGCCGCTCGGCGATGCGCGACAGTAGGTTGGGCTCACCGTTGGGCTGATTGGGGAAGATGAGGAGGATGCCGATCGCGTGGCGCAGCAGCTTGATCTGCTTGTCGAAATCGGTGCCGGCAAACCGTGGCTCTGCATCGGGACAGGCCGCGAAGAAATTGCGGTAGAACGTCTCCAGGAACTCGGGCGCCTGACAGCAGCGGTCGTAGCTCGCCTTGGCCAGGGCCATCGTTGCTTTGTCGACCATGGGCGACAAAGGTGACGTTCCTTTGACATATCCTCAAGGTTCTTTCATGAAGATCGGTCCAGCTTGGATCATGAGCTGGACACGCAGCCTCCTACGCCGTCCGATCGTGCTAATCGCCGCGACGGGACTCGTTGTGGGCCTGCTTGCCCGTGCTCCTATCGTGTTTCTGGTCACCCTGGTCGTTGGTGGTGTGCCCCTCGTGCTGCAGACGCTGCGCGGCATG
>DATBFV010000243.1:0-3356 GCA_036558345.1 Gemmatimonadales bacterium
GTCTCCCAAAGCTCTTCAGTGACTTGCAGAACGTAGCGGCCGTTGCGCGCGCGCAGCGCCTCGCCGGGGATGCGGATGTATTCCTGCGATGCTGCGGCGGGTGCATAACCCATTCCCCCTTCCCCATTCCCCATGATCCCGACCGGCATCCCCAGCGCGCTCCGCCACATGATGTCCGTAATGAAACGGAAGCGCGTGCCGTCCCACGTATAAAGGAAAGCGCACGAGCCCTTGAGCTGCTGCAACTCGAGCACATCCTGGTCCGTTCCGGGGAAGTAGATCGTCTGCGGCACCCCGTTAGGCCACTGGACGCGTAACACATCGGCCTTGAAATGGCTGCCGAGTCCAAATGCGGTCGATGGGCCTGTGACGACGCGTGTCTGATACAGCTCGCCGGCCCGGACTTCGAGCCGCGATCCGATTCCAAACGCATTGTTCTTGCCGCTCCCCGCGCCCAGCGCGGACAGTTGCACCCGCATCGCGAGATGGGCATTGCCCCCGTCGTTGCGCAACAGGCGCACGCCATGCCGTGCGCCCAGCACGATGTCTTGATCGCCGTCGCCATCCACGTCCGCGACCAGAACGGGACCGATCGAGTCGTGCTGCACTGGCGCAGGCAGCAGCCCGCTGCGGTCGATTAGGTTTCCGTGTCGATCGTTGCGATACAGCGCTGCACCGCGCGGGCCCGCGACGATCAGATCGAGCCAACCGTCGTTGTCGTAGTCGAGCGCTGCGGCAGCGGTGCCGCCCGCGAGGCGCTGGCGTTCCGTCAGTTTGCCGGTTCCGTCGTTGTGCCACAGAGTTCCGCGGGCGGCGCCCACGACAGCGACGTCGATCGTGCCGTCATTGTCAAAGTCGGCGGCGACTGTGGCGCTGGATTTCGAGTTGGTGCCGGTCGTCTCCGTAAATCCTTGTGTGCCGCTTCCTCGAAACAGCGCGTCACCGCCGGTCTCGCTCGCCACGAACACGTCGATGCGACCGTCATCGTCGAAGTCGGCGAAGGCGGCGTCACTGGCGTTCTGCCGGATCCCAGCGGCATTGGGAAGAAGCGCGAACGTGCCGTCCAGGTTGTTGCGGTAGGCGGCGAGCGATCCACCGCCCACGAGCAACAGGTCGAGATCGCCATCGTGATCGAGATCGACGAACAGCCCGCGACGCGCGTTCTGGACGCCCGAGATTCCAGCCCGTGCGGTCACGTCTTCAAATCGCCGGCGGTCTTGCGCTTCGACGTTGTGTAGCAAATACGGGCGGCCGTCAGCGCCGATCGCGAAGAGATCGAGCCAGCCGTCGTTGTCGTAGTCGGCGAACGTGGCGAATACGGCGCCGGCGGGCAGCGGCAGCGGCGTTTGGGAGCTCACGTCCGCAAAGAAGCCACCTTGCACGGCGTACAGTGCCGCCATCGGCGAGGCGAGCAGCAGATTGTCCCCGCCCTCCTGGTCGAAGTTGCCCCACGCGAGCGACGTCGCTGGAGCGCCACGGTCGGGCAAGGCGCTCTCGCCGGTGACGTCGGTGAATGTTGTCTTGCCCGTATCGGGTCCGCCCGACATCCCGCGCAAAGTGATGAGCGTCTGCGGATTGAACGAAATGAGTGGCTCGCCGGTGAGCGGCCCCTCGATCCAGTCCACTTTCGCAAGCGACGATTGATACGGTGCCGTGACTTCCATCAATCGGAGAAACCGGTCGAGCTCCACACGCGCTTGAGCGACATCCCCGGTGTCCAGCCGCCGGAGCGTGGCTTCGAGATGCGGCTTTGCCTCGCGCGGCGGCTCTGGGCGCATGCGTCGCACATCCTCGAGATAGTGCAACGTGCTGTCGGACTGTTTCAGACCGAGTTGCAGATCCGCGAGTTTGAGCCGCACTGCCAGATTCGCGGGCGAGAGCTTGAGCACTTCGCGCAACCGTTCGGCGTATTGCAGGCTGTCCCCGACCTGGCGGGCGAGCTCTGCAAGCGCGTACGAGACCCGCGCGTCCCCAGGAATGCTCGCGAGCAGCCTGCGCGCGTCGGCCGCACGGCCGGTGAGCGAGTAGAGCTTCGCGCTGATGAGCGCGACCTCGGGGTTTGCCGGATCGAGGCGCCGCGCGCGCTGTAGCGGCGCTTCGGCATCCGCCAGCCGGCCGGCCCGGATGTAGGTGAGTCCGAGATTGGCGTGGCCCAGGGGATCGCGCGGCGCGAGGTCGACGACCTTCTTGAACTCCCGCTCGGCCTCCGCCAGCTGGCCGCGTTGCAGGTTTTCGAGCCCCACCGTCCGGGCGGTGATCAGCGCGCCGGTATCGACCGGCTTCTCGGGACACCCGGTGAGCAACAAGACGGCGATGACAAGCGAACCGAAAGTTTTCACGCTATACTGGCGCCCCTTGCCCAGATTCCTGTCGTTCCTGCTTGTGACTGCTCTCGTCGCCACCAGCTGCCGGCGATCGCCACCGGTGCCGCAGCTCTTCGTGTCCGTCGCGCCGGAGACGAGCGGCGTGACGTTCGCCAATACGCTGCCCGAAGATTCGGTCGTCAACATCATCAACTATCTCTACTTCTACAATGGCGGCGGCGTCGCGGCGGGCGACATCGACGGCGACGGATTAGTCGATCTGTATTTCACCTCGAACCTCGGCCGCAATCGCCTGTACCGCAACCTCGGGAACTTTCGCTTCAAAGACATTACCGAGCACGCGGGTGTCGCCGATTCGGTCGGCTGGAAGAGCGGCGTCACCATGGCGGACGTCAACGGCGACGGCAAGCTCGACATCTACGTCTGCGGCGTCAACTACCTTGGCATGCCTGGGAGGAACGTGCTGTACATCAACAATGGCGACGGCACGTTCACCGATCGTACGGCAGCCTACGGGCTCGATTTCGCCGGCTACTCCACGCAGGCCGCGTTTTTCGATTATGACGGCGACGGCGATCTCGACATGTACCTGCTCAACAGCTCGACCTTCGCCGAACGAGCCGCAGCGCCCAGTACAAATCGTACGGTGCGGGACGCCAAGGCGGGCGACCGGCTGTACCGCAACGATCGCGGGCATTTTGTCGACGTCAGCGAAAAGGCGCACATCTACGGCGGCGTGGAAGGCTTTGGCCTCGGCGTCGTAGTGAGCGACTTCAACCTCGACGGTTGTCCCGACATCTATGTCGCGAACGATTTCCCCGAAAACGATTTCCTGTATCTCAACAACTGCAACGGCACATTCACCGAATCGATCGCGCAGGCCACGGGTCACACGAGCCGCTTCTCCATGGGCGTCGACGCGGCCGACTTCAACAACGACGGCCGCCCCGATATCGCCGTGCTCGACATGCTGCCCGACAGCGAAGCCGTGCTCAAGACCGCCGCGACCGCCGAGAGCTATCAACTGCTCGC
>DATBFV010000244.1:0-58952 GCA_036558345.1 Gemmatimonadales bacterium
CTTTTTTTTTCGGGCCGGGTTGGGCGTGCCTTCCGGCAGCAGGTTTCCCTCGCCCTCGCTGCACCAGTTATAGAAGTTGTGAATCAGGTTCACGACCGCGTTCGCCATCGGCTTCCGGTCCGCGAGCGCGAGCTTGATGTCGGCCACGTCGGCTGGCGTCACGGCGAGCAGCTTTTTCGTGCCGATGGCCGGCACGACGTTCTTCTTCCAGATTCGCCGGTACTCGATGGCGGTTGTCGCTTTGCGATTCGCGTCGGCCCACGCGAGGTATTTCTCGCCGGCCTGCGCGACGGTCAGCGCACCGCGTTCCAGATCCGCTGCCGCGCGGAGTTGCGCGGCCTCGGCCACGGGATCTTTGCCCTCCGCGACGTCGGCCAGCTTCATCCGCGCGAGGTCGCGCGCTTGCTCGACGGTGAGCGCGCCGTACTTGCCTAACGCGGTACGGCGCGCCTGTCCCACTTTGGTGCGGTAGGAGAGGATAAAGGTCTTGCAGCTCGGCGAGACCTGCACCCCAAATCCCGGCGTTATCTGCTCGAAGTAGAGCTGGTTCTTTTTCCCGTTCGGGTCGTACTCGAGGGCGTCTACCGTCGTTTTTGTGAGCTTTTCAGTCGTGGGCATAGGGTTCGGTGAATAAGCACAGAATAAGCACGAGAGACAAAAAACGCGTCAAAATCGCTAAAATCAATAGTGTGGTCGCGAGTTGGCTTTCGCAAGATCACAGAGGGAAAATCAAACATATGCAGATATAGTAAAGACCGTACTAGGGTCGTGAATAAGCACTGCCACTATATGGGGTTCAGCATGGTTGCAGGTTCTTTTCGCGCCGTGCGAAGCCCGGAAGATGCAGCTACAGCAGCACTTGGAGCGAAGTGGCTCGTTAGGTCAGACAGCGAAAAAACGGCCTGAATAAGCAAGGAATAAGCAAAAAATCGGGCGGGACGTAGCGCAGCCTGGTAGCGCACTTCCTTGGGGTGGAAGGGGTCGCGGGTTCAAATCCCGCCGTCCCGATTGGTGAAAGGCACGAGGCGACCGATGGGCGTGGACTACGACGAGTATCTCGCATCGCCCGAGTGGCAAGCGAAGCGCAGAGCGCGACTCGAGATGGCGTTCTGCTGGGATTCCGACGCGTACAGCGGCGAGTCAGATCCCGATGCCGCCGATGACCCGCATGTCAGCGATGACGACGCCGACGACCCCTATGTCCGCGACATCGACTTGAGCATCCCCACGCGGCAATCGTACCGGCGTGGCGGGCCACGGTGCGAGGTGCATTGGGAGCAGGGACGGAAGATCGTGGAACGAAGTCCGAACCTCGTCGGCCTAGGCGACCGCTGCCGTCATCGTGCGACTCAAGTGCATCACAAGACGTATGAACGACTCGGTGACGAGCGAATGGAGGATCTCGTCGCCTGTTGTCGCTCGTGTCACCGTGCCGTTGAAAAGCAGCTCGCCCGCCGGAAGGGAAAGAACCCCGACGCGCGATGAGTGGGAAATCGGGGTTTCGGTGACCAGGCCGTCAAGCCTGCGGGCTGTGTTGACGCACCGCCGTGCTGTGCCGCTGTGGCACCAGACGCTGGCCGGGTGTGTGAGGTCCGGCAGCGCTCACCTACTCCCCCTTTTTCTTCCGTCCTCCGAATGGCTCGGCGTTGAGGATCCACTGCGCCGCGGCGAACCCGACGCGCTTCCGGTTGGTGCTCATCGCGATCACGCGGCCTTCGCCCTTCGGGTCATCCGTGTTCGGCACGAGGATGATAATGCCGAAATCCGTCCCCTCGGGGAGCTTCGCTTTCAGATCCTCGAACGCCGGCTCGAGCGCCTGCCCCGCGAGGTAGGCCATGCGCTCTTCCGCTGGCGGATTCCAATTGTCGTGCGTCACGGATCGGTCGGCTGTTGCGTCTGGTCGTAGGACCACTGCATGAGTGCCATCAGCGACGTCTCCGAGGGCAGCATCCGCCGGTGCTGCGAGAGGTAGTCCGCGACCAGTTCATCGAGCGCGTCGTGGAGGAACCGGTGGCGCGCGCGGTGCTCCTCGACCGTGGGCTTCCGGTCAGTGATTGTCATTTGACTGTCAGACCCCCCGCGTATTTTTGACGTTTTTTCGACACGCTTCGTGCCGGCGGTCGGCGCGCGGCCTCGGCATGCGACCATTCGAGCAGCTCACGCACGGAGGTGCGGTCGAGCCAGTTCGTCACGAAGAGCCTCGCCGGGTTCTTGCTGCGGGGATGCTTCGCGGCGAAGTAGCGGCCCGCCAACACGGCCGCGCACTCGTGTAAGAGCAGGAGTTGCAGTCGGTGATTCAAAGCGTCATCGCGCGTCGCCATAGCCGCCGCCCCCGGGTCAGTCCCGTGCGTCTCAAACAACTCGTTGAGCACGAGATAGAAATGCTTGTACGACCGGCGCGTCATCACGCTGATGGCTCCACCGCCATTCACGCCACGCATCACGCCGTCGAAGACCGGCATCAGCCGAACACCGCGTCATAATCGACCGCGACGACGACCGGCTCCTGGATGCCTTTCAGCCGGAACCAATCGTTGAGGATCGCGGCCATCCCCTCGGTCGGGATCGCGACGTCGAGGTAGCGCTGGCCCTTCATCGCAGCGAGCGTCGTCGCCATTGCGAGCGAACGCGCGCACTGGCGCGTCTCGGCATCCATCAGGCGGAGCGCATTGTAGGCGCGCTTCCCGTTCTTCTCACCGCGCGCTTTGATCAGCGCCGCCGAGTGCCCCAGCGGCACCAGTGCCGTTGACTTCCCCGTCACCGGCTTCGGCGCCTTCGCCGGGTGCTTGTCGTGGCCCCTGATTCCGCGGGACTGCCCTAGCCGCGCGAGCGCCATGTTGATCGCCGCGTCACTCATCCGAGCACGCTTCGCGTGGCGTCGGACTTCCGTCTCGGGGATTCGGAGAAGCTTCGCGATTTTGGGGATGAGCGGATGGTTTGGCGACAACGCCTTCGGGTTATCGAGCGAGCGATAGACCCACGCCTGTTCGCACCCGAGGTGCGCGGCCAGCGTCGTGTAATTCAAGCCCAACTCCAACCGCCGCGCTTTGAGCGACGGCACGCGGTCGCTCATCGGCGCGAGGTGCGTGCGCCGTCGCTGTTTAGACGGCACAATCGCGCCGCTCTTGTTCACGTGGTGATCCTCGTCAATGTCCGCCGCGAGCGCGCTGGCGACGTCGCCACTTCCGTTGCCACTCTCGTTGCCACTCCCGTTGCCACTCCCGAGCAGCGCTTTCGGTTCCTTCGGTCGGCCGAAACGTCCGTCCTTCTGCTCTTTCAGTCCGAGCCGGAACTTCGCGAGCTTGATCTGCGACTCGGTGTACGGCTCGTGCTTGCAGAACACTTGGATCTCGGGGAGGGTGAGCCCAAGGATCTCGGCCATCTTCGGCACGAGCGGATGGTTCGGCGCGAGCGAGCGGGCGTGCGTCTCGATGAGCGCGAGGAATTGGAGCGAGCAGCCGAGCTGTCGCGCCATGTCGCCGCGCGTGATCGAGCGGCCCATTCGCAGGTCGCGCAACGCTGTTGGACTCGACATGGAGTCAGACTCCCGCATTGGCGAACAGTTCGGCCTCGATGCGCCGGCGCATGCGCTCGACGCTACTCGAGACGAAGCGGAGTTCTCGCGCCGCGCCGTACGCCGTGACCCATCGGTTCAAGCTCGTGAGGGCCTTTTCGACCAGTTCGCGCTTCATCTCCGGGTTCCGCATCGCGCTCTGAATGTCGATGTAGACCTTCCGGCCTTTGTGCTCGGGATTCGACACGAACACGAACGCGCGGGTCGTCGTCGCTTTCTTCTGGCGCTTGACGCGGAGACCGCCGACGAGTGCCGCCACCTGCTTGCGGCGATAATGCTCGGCAGCGTTGTTCTCGTTCCACTCGAAGAACTTGTGTAACGGCGAGTTCGTCGCGCGCGCCGCCGCGAGAATCTCGTCCTTCGTCAGATGGCCTTTGAAGCGCTCGAAGAGCGTCTCGAGTTCCTCGCCCGCACGCTGCGCGCCGAGCCCGTTCCATTCGGGCCGGTTATCGGCCCACGCGTATTGGAGCTGCGACATGCGTCCGTTCCTCCCGTCGTTGACTGTGGCGGACCGTGCAGCGATGGACGACACCTGTTTAAACGGGTGTGTCCACTGCTCCACGTTTGTGATGATACACACACGCTAACAAACCACACTCGCGCCACCGCCGGCGCGTCCCGAGAAACGTGAGGCGTCGTGGTAAAGACCGCAAGGTTCACCTGCAAACCTTTTACCAAACAGCCCGCTCCTCCGGAAAACTACGGAGACATCTGAATCATCTTTGAATCAGGGGTGAATCCGGCTTAACGAGGGCGTGCGCCTCGGTGTGACCTAGGTCACTACATTAGAGAATTCTAATTATCGCGCTCGAGACGGCTGTGCCAATCGTTCGACGTCGTATCCGGGCCGGAAGATCAAGAGCGGGAGCGTCAGCACTTCGCCCTCGAAGAGAAAGGCGGGCGGCGGCGGGGCATCGATGCGGAGCGCGGCCATTTCCAATTCGTTCATCGACACGGTGTCCGGCGCCACGACCGTCGTGACGACTATCGGGCCGGCCACGGGCCACCCGTCGCGATACACCGTGTGCGGATCGAGCATGACGTTCCACGGCAGATCGGCGCGCGGCTTGTCGAGATAGCGGTCGTCGCAGTAGGCGATGATGAGGCGCCGTCCACCGGTGCCTGGGAGCGTGAAGCAACTCGAGAAGGAATCACCAATGAGTTCGCGGATGTGGGACTGCCCACTCTGTGCGCGCTGGACGTGAATGCGCTGGATGGTGCCGTCGTTGATCAAGAGCGCGGCGTAAGGCGCCGGGAGATCGGAGGGATGCGATTTCATGGCATCCTCATGGCATCCTCATGGCGTCCTCGGGGCGCGCGAAACGGCGCGGCAGCGCCGGTGCACGGACACGAAGGCTTTGTTCGCAGCGAGCCAGACGTCGAGGTTGACGGGCAGCTCGATGACGAGCCGCTCGCCGCAGTGCCGACAGACTGTGTGCGCGCGCGGCTCGGCGGGATCGACGCCCGCCATCACACACCAGATGTGATCCGCGCGCCGCCTCATCTCCACGTCCGGACCCACACATCGATCTCGCCGCCATCCTCGTCCGGCTCGAAGTTCGGCGCCCAGCCTCGGCGCGCGAGCATGTAGATCAGCCGATAGGAGATGACGCACGGGATGACGCACCGCGGCGACAGCGAATCGAGGAACCGACCGACGTCGCCGGATCCCTCGTGTTCTGCGATGATGATCGGGATCTCGATCCGGTCGCGCACGCGGAAGGCGTAGCCGCGGACTCCGGGCGCCAACAGCGGCTCGCGGCCGCGGATCATCAGGGTGCGCGCCGGCGAGCAGGGCGGCTCATAGTCGTTGGCAGCAACGACGCTCTTTACGGAGTGCATTCGCCGGTGTTGTCCCATTGCCGTGGTTAGCCAACGACCCACCAGGTGCCGGGTTTGCCTAACGCTTCCGCGTGCTTCACGGTCCAGCAGCCACCGCTCTTGATGTGGTCCGTGGTCTTACAGTGATAGCAGTAGCTGAAGCGCTTGCCGGCAAAGCTCGCGTGGTATTCCTTCACCACGAGGCAGTGGGCTTCGGTACAGGTCTCCGCGATCTGGATATTCCGCGGCTTGAACCCGTCGAACCAGCGCAAGGTCTCGGGCGGGAAGATGCGCTTCTCTCTGCCTAACGCGTCGGCCTCTTCCTCGGCCCAAATGTCAATCCCACCAAGATGGCAGTGTCCACTGACAACGACGGCGCGGGGATTCTCGAGGAGCGCGCGGATGATGCCTCGCGCCTTCGCCTCGGTCTCGGGCGTGAACTTCGCGGCCTCGTGCCCTACAATCGCGACGTAGGGGCGCGTCATCGCGTTCGTCATCGCCGGCGCGTGAAGAGCATGATGAACCCGATGATCACGACGACGATGATGACGGAATCCATGTCAGGACTCTCCTTTGGAGTGCGCTGCGTGGCGCGCGAGCGCAGACTGGTGTCCAGACGTCCTACCCCGTGCAGTGGCACGGATCAAACGCATATACCAGCCTGCGTCACGCGCGCGGCCATCGGTCCCTATCCCGGTCCGCATCGGCGACGGAGTTCTCTGCACAGCTCGTCCATGACTTCGGGCAGCACCACCGGCGTCGGCGGCTCGGGATCCTCGCGTGCCGCTCGCGGCGCACAGCGGGAGCAGACGATGCGCGTTGCACCGGAGATATAGGGCTGGAGCGCGCGCCCAATCCAGGTGCCCCGGCTACAGAGCGTGCAGGGCACCATCACGCTGCCCTCGACCGGGTCGGGCTCATCTGCCGCCGCCATGCCGACGATACTGTACGGCTCGCTCATGTCAGCGGCACCCCTTCGTACTTCTCATAGGCTTTCACGGCCGCAGTGGCTGCTTCGCGTTTGCTCATGCCAGGCGGATCGCTGCATTCGGAACCGGACACGAAGCAGGAGCACAGACGCTCGATGTGGCTGACGGAGCCTAGGACCGTGCGGAGGAAGCACTGCCGGTGGTAATAGATCGCTTTCGCGTCGGACAGAGGAGAGGCGAAGGGCAACTCGAAGCCGTCGTCACCTTCGGTGATACGCTCGAAGCACCACGAGCAATCCTCACCAACTGGCGTGGCCGTGCGCTCAATCGAGTGGTAGACCGGCGCGCGGTAGCTTTTGCCGAACCATCTCATACGCACCTCATATCCACGCCTCCACGATCTGTGACTCGTCTTGCGGGAAGCGCGGGAGGCAGTAGAGACCCGTGGGCACTGCCGCCAAGAGCGCCGAGCGTGCCTCGCCTAACGTGTCGCACACGACGAGCGGCTCGGGATCGCTCACCACGACGTCGGTGACGCGCTGGCGCCTAACGACGAACCGGCCCGGGTAGTCGGACGGGTCGTGATACACCACGTAGACGTCGAGCGGGTCGCGGCTCATCGCTCCTCCATGTACTCGGCGTAGGCCGGCGTTCCAGGGATCGGCGTGTGGAACGCGACCCAATCGTGCGGCAGACCGTTGAAATAGTCGGCGTCGATCTGCACGAGACACTGGTTGTGTGGGGAAAGGCCGTCGATCACGCTCGCCGGGACCGTCCAGAGCCACACCGAGCCGTCGTTGCACACGACGCACGGCACGTGCTGCTTTCCGAAGCCGAACGCGGCGATGGGCCGGCGGGGCTCTTTCGTCGTCCCGCGATCCTCGATAGGCATCATCGTTAGGTGCTCGGTTCGTGGGTGACTTTGCAGGCCTTGAGTGGCCCGCCCCACTCGAGGAGGACGGCGGTACCGTCCGCGAAGTAGATCCGCGTCCAATAGCTACCGTCTGGGCGCTGCCGCCCGTTCTCCTCGCCCAGCGCCCCCGGTTGGGATTCGTAGTAGGCGATTTCGTGGCTACAGTCGGTGTGAGGGGCCGTACAGCTCGCGAGGAGAGCCGTCATGAGAACGAGCCGCGTGATCTTCATGCGTTAGGCTCCGCCATAGAGGATGTCGCGGATCCGCCGCGCGAGCGCCTCGCCCGACAGGACGTGCAGGTCCGTCGCTCCGGGCAGGGTCGCGTAATAGTCATCCAGCGCGTCCGCGATCTCCGACACCATCCTCGCATGCGCGTCTTTCGCAGGCGCGGCTTTCGGCGGTCCCAACTTGCCGGCGGTCAACTGACGGTTGAGTTCCGCCGCCATATCTGACAGCCGAGCAAGCCGTTCGGCCAATCTGTTCGTCGCGACATCCACCTTCGCGCGCAGTTCCGCTTCGTCCATCGCGTCACTCATCGGTCCTCCGCTTGTTGCCGCGTCTGTTGGCGCGCGACCGTCTTGGCGAGCGCGCCGGCGACACTGATGCATTGCGCGCAATCGCAATCGAGGCGCGCGACGTGTGGGTTGTGACCACACGTCGGACACCACCGGTCCAGCACATCCACGAGTTCGTGGCAGAAGCCACACATACTCTGTGTCCGCATCAGTTCCCCCCGGCCTGCATCTCGAGGATCTTGCTCTCGGTCCGGATGACCTCTTTCGTCATCACCCACGGCCACGGCGTCATGCCCGGATACTTCTCCCACAGGTACGCGTGATACTTCCGCAGTTCGTCCAGGGTCTCGCGCTGTGCCTGACGATGCCACGGTCCGCTCCGGCCCCAATACCAGAGCACGTACTGCACTTTCGTCTCGCCCTTCACGACGAATCGCGTCGGCGCTCTCGTCACCAGTGACTTTTTAGACATCGTTCATCTTCGACGCCTGCGCGAGCACACGTCGAACTTCCGACTGTGCGAGCGTCGGTAGCGCGCCCAATACCCGACGTGCGTGCATCCGCACTTCGTCCTTCGACATCCCGCCATTCGTGCGGGTCCGCTTTTTTTGATTTTTTCGGGACGCGATGCCGAGCCGCGCGGCCACCTTCGCCTTCACGTCGTCATCGAGCGCCTCGAAATCCAGCTTTGGCGTCATTCGGGTCGTCAACCCTTGGTTGGTGGTGGTCCCTCTGAATTAACATCGTTCCCGCTTCCCGCAATCCCTTTACCGCTCGTTACCCCTCCACGTCCACTGCCGCCTCGGCACAGCCCGCATGCACCAGCACGAACTTCCTACCGTGCGCGTCCTCGAGCGACGCCACTGCCCTCGTATGCGGCTCTTCGTCCTCTCCCTGTCGATAAAACCGGGTCTCGTACCCGATCTCCTTCCCGCAATAGTGGCACAACGCTCTCGCCCACTCGCGGATCTCCCGACAGTCGATGTGCCGACATGCCGTCGCGCACGGCCCGCGCTCCGTTCCCGGCTTCCCGAGTGATCCTGCCGCCATTAGTCCGTCCCTCGCGTCGAGAATTGTCCGCGATGTGCCGTCGCCGCTTGTTCCGCCTCCTCTCTCGTCTCCACCGGCACGCCCGAGCGCCACCCACACGTGCACATCCCCTCGTACGCCACCGGGCCAGTCGGACTCCCGCGCCGAAACTCGCGCACCCTCGTCACGTGCTCCATCGTAACCCCCGTTTTTTTGGTTTCTGTGTCAGTGCCTACAGGCGGAGACCCCCGCTCCCAGCTCCAGGCCAGGACCGAAGCATGGTCGCCTATTATGCGGGGCGCCGCCGCCGCCGCGCCGCGCGCGCTGCCTCCACCCCCTCCCAGATCACGGACGGGATAATCGTCACCGCCGCGATGATCAGGTTGGCGCCAATCAGTGTCTGTAGGTCCATCGTCGTCGCTCGGGGCGGGGAGGGGGGGCGGGGTAGAGCGCAGCGCTCTACCCCGTACAGTAACACCCTTCACTGGCTCGCGCAAGGTCTTGATTACGCGGCACTCTGCTGCTGTGCGGCAAGCGCCGCCGCTTCCCGCTTCGCGCGCAACGTCGCTGCTGCTTTGAACCCGGCTTGCTTCCGGCGCTCGGCAAGCTCGGGATTGGCAAGCGACGACGCGGCGTAGGTCCCACTCTTGCGCGGCGCGCTCGGCTTCCGGATGCGCTGCCCACAGTGGGCGCAACACTCGACTACGGGCGCCTCGACTACGGGCGCCTCGACTACTACGGGCACGGTCTCGGCAACCGGCGCGGGTGCCTCGACTACGGGCACTACGGGCGCTGGGGCGTTGAACGCGAGGGCCGTCGCGCGCTCCAGGGCCTTGTCCAACTTCGCGCTCTTGCTCGTCTTGGTCGTCTTGATCGTCTTGGGCATCGTCGGTACTCCGTTGGTGGTAGAGGTGGTAAAACTGGTAGCAGTGGTGTCCGTTTCCGATGTACTCAACTTACTAGGGCTATCGCCCTTACGCAAGGGGCAATTTTGGCCTAGTTTCGACGCTTGGTCCTCGCGCCGGTTCCGCGCCGCGTAGGGGCATGGGATCTTGGGCGTCGAAGCAATGCGCTGCGCGCCCACTTCGACTATCGCGCCACAGCGCGCGCACGTGAATGACTTTTCCCGCGCGTCCGTGTCCTGCCAGAAATCCGACGTCGTGCCCGGACGCCCGACGCGCCAGTGATGCGGCGCGCTATCGATACAAGGGACGCGCTCTTGCTCGGCGCCCGACGTCTCGTCACTGATGTTGAGCGACACGAACGTGTCACGGAGGGCCGTTAGCGTTTGCGTATCACGCGCCGCGCGCATTTCCGCGTCCGTGAGTACGCGATACGATGGCAGCAACGTCAACGGGCGCTCGGCATAGCGCGCCCGGTCCTCGCGCGTCACTTTCACCGCCGTCGCCTCGCTCGCGCGTAGGGGGAGATGCGCGTACGCGCTCTTGGCATGCGGTTTCGTCAGGGATACGTCCATCGTACTAACCTCGCGTCGTTGGTGGCGGTGCAATCGGCTCGTCACTGCCGATACCGGAAGATAGGGGCATACGCCCTAACACGCAAGGGGTGAGTTAGGCCTCATGCGCCGCACGCCGCGCGGCCGCGGATTCTCGAGGGATCCTACGGAGCTGCGCTGTCGTCGTCCGGTCGTGTGATGTCGCGCACGCGCTGCCTAATGACGGCGCGCGCGTCGTCGTCGGATCCGATGGCCGACGCGATGCGTCGCAAGTCAGGCGCGGGCACTATCTCGCGCGGCGCGCTCGTGTTGCTCGCGTGACTCTCGTGTACGCGCCGCTCGAGATCCGCTGCCAGCGCGAGACGTGCTTCGTACTCGTCCAGCCGACGCGCGAGCCGTGCGCGCACTTCCGCCATATCGGGCGCTGGGCGGGTTTCGACCGTGAGCGCGGCGCTCGGGCCCCATTCGCGCGGGTAGCGGCGCGCGAGGACTTTCAGCGCTAACTCCGCGTTGGTGCGCGTGGCCGCAATGACGCGATTGACGAGCAGTGCCTTGCCCTGAGCCTTGGAAAGCTCCACTGCCTGTAAGAGATCGTAATATTCGCCCGACGTTTCTTTCCGACCTTTGGCGAGCCAGAGCGCGAGAGTGCGAGGCGAAACGCCCGCGAGTCGCGCGACGTCGTCATGCGTGAGTGGCAGCCGGAAGCCATCTAGGAGGCGCTGCCGGACGTCGGGCGACAGTTTCGCCGGTCTGACAGGCGGCCCGGGCCTGTCTGCCTTCGGTTTCGCCTTGGGAAGTGATTGCATACCGTTGCGTGAGACGGTAAAGCATCGACGGAATGGTCGCAAGCGTCGGAAAGTGTGACGCGCGGCTCTGACAGACAGACAGAGCCGCGCGTCACACTTCACCCATTCACCCCGTGGGTGAATCCGCTCGAGATCCGTGTTCTAGATCCGTGGGTCGGGTGCACCTCGCATCCGGATAATGACGGACGCGTTCCGTGGGATTGTCCGGCGCCATTGTTTGGCGATAAGCTCGCCAGTGGGGGAGACGATGCACTCTAGGATAGGGCGCACCGGTACCGCGCGGCAATTGGTCCGTGTTGCGGATGACGAGCCGAGGCGAGTAGTCGATAATCCGCGTCATATGGACGAGTCCGCACGGACGAACGTGAGCAACGTGCCCCAGACCAATTCCGTGATGTCGTGGCGCCGTTCGACTTGAGAGAGCGTCTCGTCTGGGTAGACGTCGGCCACGCCCCACACGGTGGCCGGCGTGACGAGCGCGTTTTCATAGATCCAGTGCTCGCGTCCGGTCTCTTGCGCTAACCGCCGAGCGTAAGCGAGCGCGTCGCGTCGTGTGCCATTGATGACTCGCATGGCCGTCAGTCCTCCGCGATGACGTTGTGACCGCAACCGATCTGGCCGCAGTCACGGCAGTAGGCGGACGCGGGAAGCGGGGTGAGATCGTCCACGTCAACGCGATGCCGGTAGTCGTCACCGATCATGACCGCGAGCACCTGGCCGGTCCGTGACTCGAGACCGCTCCATTCCGTGTCCTCGTCCGGTTCGGTTTCCCAGCCGAGCACATGGAACGCGACACCGCCGTATCCGGTGACCGCATACGCGTCCTCGTAGAACGTGCCCGGGTCCGGCTCGTAGTGGCGCGTCCTCATTATCGGGTCTCCGCGCGGAGCAGCTCCGCGCGCCTCTGGTACCAGGCGTCAATGAGACGCGAGGCGCGCCACTGGACGTCATTGCCCAGCCAATTGACGTAGCGGCACGTGTGGCGCTGCTCGCGCGAGAGGTGCGGCAAGTCTTGCCAATTGTGGGCGTAGAGGAAGAAAATGCCCGAGTCGATTGGTCCGAAGGCTTTTTCCCACGCGCGTTTGGCGCGCGCGCGCACCATTGCGTTATACGCTTGCTTCCGTGCGTCCAACCGGTCGAACTCCGCGATCAGGCACATCAGCCGATCCGTCTTTGTTGGTCTCGTCGTCGTCGTCATTGGCGTGTCTCGTCTGTGGAAAGGAACGCGAGAGCCGTCAACTCTCACACAAGGCAAGCTAGGGCATCTGCCCTATTCGCGCAAGGGGCGCGACGCCCTACTATAGAAAGCGACACGCGGCCCGAAGGATCCGGACCGCGTGTGCTCCTGCCGCCGTTAGGCGTTGACCGGTGTGTTACCGCGTGGCGACGAAGGGACCGGTGAACGGGTAGACCGTGCCGTTCAATGGGACCATGCACGTGACGTGGCCGTCGATCCGGTTCACCGGCGATCCGCTCGCGGTGCCGGTGTACGAGCAGCCGCTGCCGTCGCTGACGGTGACCGTCGTGCCGTCGATCTGACCGCCGGTCAGTGGACCGTCCATACTGCCGCCGGCCGTCGCGCCGTTCGCACCGGTGCACACGAGGCCGGAATTCGTCACGTATCCGGTGAAGTTGCTGCCGATCTGGACGAGTGAGACGAGCCCGCTGCCTTGGCAACTCATCCCGACCGCCGCGTTGCTGACCGCGACCGAGAGGGACCAGCCACCGCCGATGTTGAGCGGCGCCTTGGGTCCGGTCGAAGCGTCACCGCTCGAGCCGCAAGCGGCGACCACCGCACAGCCGGCGACGACACCGAGGAACATCGCGGCCCGACGTCGGGCATTCTGCTGCTGCTGCTGCTGCTGCATCTGTTGAGTATCCTTGAAAGTGTGGGGAAAGGAAAGGGAACCAAGGTGCTTAACCGTTAGGCCTCCGCGACCGCCGTCCGCAGGCCCGCGACCGCGACCGCATCCGTGAGCACGACCCGGACAACGGTCGTCGCGCCAAGCTGCTGCGCTTCCAGCGTCCGGAGGTACGCGTCCGCCGTCGCTTCCGTGTCACAGATCCGCGTCCAGACGCCGTCCGCCGTCCGCACGAGGTAGACCGTCTCACGCGTCCGCGCCATTGACGCCTCCGCCGTTAGGCACGCCGTTGGCCGCAAGCACCGCCGCGCAGATCGTCTGCACCAGCGCCGCGTCGTCGCCGCTGTAGAGGCCCGTGTTCTTTGTCGGGTCGCCGTACTCGCGTTCCAGGGACACATGGTAGCGCGGATGTTCCGGCCATTCGCGATCCGCCGGATTCTCCTCCGCGATCCACACGACTAACGTGCACGCGTCAGGCAAGTCATGCGTCGCGCGGCCCGACGCTTCGTTGCGCCACGACTCGTCACGGAAGCCGAGCGCTTGCAGCCACGCCGGGAAGATGCACGCCGGGTGCTCGCGAAACGGCCGATCAGTGGGCGCCGTCATTTATCGTGCGCCTCGCGCGTCCGCCGCATCCGCCGCGTGCATCGCGTGTGCTTGCAAGTATTCGAGGATCCCGCGCAGGTTCGCGACGTGCGCCGTGAACTCCGCTCGAGCCCGCGCGTAGTCGTCGGGCACACTCGTATAGTCGCGCATGTGGGGGCCGCACTTCGCAAGCCAGCCCGCGAGATCGCTGGCCGCGTGCGCCGCATCCTGCATTGCCTCGGCCACACTCGCGGGGTCGGATCCGTTCAAGAGATACAGCGGAAGCGTCGTCGTCGTCGTCGTCATTGGTCGGCAGGTGAAAGGGTTAGGGCGTTGCTCTACCGTATTGTAGCAGGGCAAACGCCCTAACGCAAGGGCTAGGCGATCATCTCACCGCGCGATTCGTCCGCCGCAACGCGCAAGCGCGACGCGCGGAGGCGCCATTCCGCCGCGACGGTCCGCTGGAGCGGGCTCGGTTCCTGCCCGTGCGCGCCGAGCGCCTCCGCATGCCTCCCCTTCGCCTCCGCGACGTCGGCCATCGCGTCCAGGACCGCCGGGAGACCCGACCGATCGATCAACGCTTCAAGCGTCCACATGTCCCAATCCGTCGATGGCATGTCGAACTGCACGCCGCAGTCCGGACACTCGGGCGCGCCGTAGGTCGTCGCGTTGCACCGTGGGCAGATCGGATAGCACGGCTCGTCCTCGTTCGTGTCGTCGTCGTCGTCGTCGTCTGGCGCGGCGGGCGTCGTCATTGGCGCCGCGAGCGCAATTACTTCCAAGTCGTTGCCGATCTCGTCCCGCTCCTCCGGTTCCGTCCACCACACCTCATTGTTCCACGCCTCCGCGCCGGCGAGCGGCGTATCGACCTTGACCGCAATCGTCCCGCCGATCTCGTCACCGGCATCCGTGACAACGCCAGTCAATCCCGCGCGCGCGACGAAATGCGGATACCGATCTACCGTGCGCCGGAACCGGACGCGTGTCCCTATCGGGTAGTAAGTGTGCAACCGATAGCTGGGCTTCTCGCCCTGCACCGGCTCGCCCGTCGCGCATTCCAGACAGACGTCGATCCCGTTCGCGATTTCCGCATCGTTCGTGGCGTCCTCGGGATCATCGTCTGACCGACAGTCCATGATCGCTTCCGCCGAGATCCGAAAGATCCGGTGACAAAAGCGGCACCGCGACGTGAACTCCGTCCAGGTGCGCGGCCCTTTCGGGAGCGCCGCGACGATCCGCTCGAGCACCGCGCGAAGCACCGCGCGGTCCTCGTCTACCGGCCCCCACTTGCCCGCGATGGCGAGCGCCCGCTCGGCACAGTCTTTCGCCCACGTCAGGCTAAAGCCGTTGAGCGTGTGCTCGTCCGGATACGGGCCGTCCATCGTGAAGCTCCGGAGCGCCTTCAGGAGCACCGCCTGCTCGTCCGCGGAAAATGGGGCAATCGTCGCAAGGGTCTGCATCGTCGTTTCGTCCGTCGTCGGGGAAATGGTTAGGGCGTTGCGTCTACCATATGGTAGTAGGGCAAACGCCCTAGCGCAAGGCTAGGGCGTTTCGTGTGTCCCTTATTCCATCCGGCCGCGAGCTGCCGCAGCTCCGCTAGCGGAGCGCCGGGAGCACGCCTTGGGTGCCCGTGGCATCGTACCACACCGCGCCCGGTCCGTTGCCTTCCTCGTCCGCTTGGATGATCAGCGTCGTTCCGTTGTCGAGCACGAGCACGAGACCGCGCTCGAACCACGCGAAGGAGTCCATCTCCTCGCGCTCCATGTATCGCACGCTTTTGATCGTCCGCCCTTGCAAGAGCGAGCGCGCCCGCGCGTTCCAGGTGGTGTCCGCTGTCGGGTCGTTCCGCATGTTAGGCATCGTCGCCGTCCTCCTCATAGAAGATGGCGCCGGTATCCGGGTTGATGTTGTTGGTCCGCATGATCTCCCGAATCATGCCGTCGCACGTGCCGCCGTCGAGCGGGCCGAGGTCGCCGTTCAACAGCGTCAGGATCCCTTGCGCGATCTCCGCCCACGCCTGGCCGAGCACGCCGTCCGTGCCGATGGCGGTCTCGTACCGCTGATAGTGCGCGTCCGCGTAGGCGCCTAACGCCACAATGAGGTTGACCACCGCGCCCGCCGGCTCCGCGACGTCGGCCCGATAGACGAGCGTCGCGGCCCGACTGAACGCGGCGACATGCCGCCGCGCCCAATCCGTCCTGCTGCCCGCGCGTTCGTTCATCCGTATCGCTCGGTCGTTCGCAAGCTGAATGATCTGGTGCGCCGTGATCCGCTGGGCGTTAGGCATTGTCGTCGCCCTCCGCTTCCTCCTCCTCCTCGAGACCGAGCATCTCCGCCTTGTCGTCGCCGTTCACGTTCACTTCCGCCGTGTCGAGCGCGTCGATGATGTCGCGCTCCAACGCCGCGTACGCGAGCGCCGCCCAATTGATCGCACCGTCTTTGATCATGCCTTCCGATCCGTACTCCTCCGCGTAGGCGTCGCTGTTGTCCGACACCAGGAGCACCCGCATGTTGCGATAGGTGTAGATGACCCACTGTGAACCGTCTGCGGTTTCGTGGATCCGCGTTAGCAGATCGTCCCGGTCCGTGATCTCGTCGTCTGCGATGGCGCGCTTGATCTCCTCGGCGTAGCTGGTGACGTCGCCGTAGTAGTCGCGCCGCAGTACGTCCACCGCTTCCTGCACCGTGATGTCGTTTTTCTCGCTCTGCTCGAGCGTCCGTGGATCCGTCATTGTCCGTCTCGTCGGTTGGTGGTTTCGTGTCGTGTCGTGCCTGAATCGATATTAGGGCATGTGCCCTGATGTGTCAAGCGGGGGCATTGCACGATGCACCAACGCCCGCCGATCCGCTGGCGGGCGTTGCGCGTACCCTCGGCACGCCGGTTACTGCCGGTTATTGCTCGGCGCGTGCTTTGATCATTGCGCCCAGCGACCGCTCATAGCTGCCGCGCGTCTGGCACTCGACATAGCCGGTGGTGCGCCACTCCACGAACCGCGGTTTGAGATCGATGTTCGTTTTGGTCGAGTCGCCCGCCACCGGATGCACGTGCGCAATCACATCGATGCCGAGCTTGGAATACTCCGGGAGTGACCGATGGCCCGCAGGACATGCGGCCAAGCCGTCCGCTTCGGCGATGCGGTAATACTGCTCGGAAAAGCCGGTCTCGATCAGACCGGACTCGCGCAACAGCGTTTTGGGCGTGACCTGTTGCTCCACCATGAGCGACACGAACGCGTCCCACGTCTTGGCAAAGGGCGCATTGACGACGATGGCCGGCACGACGACGGGCGCCGGCGCGGGAGCGGACGCAGCGGGCGCCGGCGGGGCACACGCGGCGAGCGCGGCCGAGAGCATGAGCAAAGACGAACGACAGGACAGCATGTGCAGCACCATCTCCAAAAGGGTTGAGTGTGATCCGTGAGAGAAAAAAGAGGGGACAGCGGTTACCGGCGCCCGCGCGCCCCGTGGCCGTACGCGTGTGGCACGAGTGCCGCCGGTGACAGCGGCGACGGGCTCCGCCCGTGCATCATCATCGCCGCCGCCACGAGGCCCACGTGCACGACGACGAGCGCGACGACGTAGACGAAGTGCACCCGGCGCCGAGATCGCGTCGCGGCGCGCCCCGCTCGAGGAGGCGCCGCATACCGTCGTCGCGTCGGCGGTGCCGGTCGAGGCGCCGGTCGCGCTGGCTCCTCCTGCCAATCCAGGGGAATGCCTTGCGCACGGCACGCCGCGATGATCCGCGCACGCGCCTCCGGCGTGAGATCCTTCATCGAGATGGCCCTCATTGGCCGCGCGTCCCGTTCCCGCGCGCGTGGATCGCGCGAAGCTGCCGCAAGACTACGTCCGGGATGGGCGCTGCGGCCGCGAGCCACCGGCGAATCGTGCGCTCGTCACGCCACGCCACCGTCATCGCCCATTGCCGATCCGACAGGCCGGACGAGTCGATCACCGCGCGCAAGAGCGCCACCGGTTCCAGTTTCTTGGTCATCTGCGTTGGTAGGAGAGGAAAGGGAAGGGTCAGGCATCAGCGCCTGACCCTCGGAACGTACAGGGCGCATGCCCTATCGCGCAATGGGACGTTGGGCCTAGATGCCTGCTAAAAGGCATCGATGCCCTCATCAAAATCGTCCTCCGCGAGCGAGGCCTTGCGGGCCGCGCACGCCGCGTCGAACTCGACCGACGCGGGCGTATCCGGCACCGGGAGCTGCCGTCGCCACCGCGGATAGTTGGAGCCTAACGCGCGCTCCCAGACCGAACCGTCGTCACAGACGACGACGATGACGGGATCCGGCGACGTCGCGTCCCCCTGATTGTAAATGCTGGCGGCTATCGGTTTGCGTATCATCGGAAAAGCAGTCGGCTCAAGGGTGAGCTTGGGAGCGGTCATCGGGCGTCCTCCGTTGTCTTGGCGAGCACATGCTCGCAGCGTACCGCCTCCGGTTGCTCGGTCACTCGCACGGTGATCGATTGGCGGAGCGCGAGTCTCGTCGCGCACGCGGTGCACAGTTGGAACTCCAAACGCAGCCACGGCATCAGCGGACCTCCGCGAGCGCCTTGTGGCCCTCGGTCAACGCCTCGGTAAAGCGACGGCGCGCGTGATAGGCGAGGAGATCGAGCACCGCGTTGCCTTTCGACAGCCGCGTCTCGACCGTCTCGCCGCACGCTTCGATGCACCGCGCGTAGCAGATCGGAGAGCAGAAGATCCAGCCCTCGGCGTGCTCATGATCGATCAGCCACCGCTCGTCGCCGCCGGCGAGCAAGTCACAGTAGAGACAATGCTCACCGAACGCGGGGCGATACACGCGCACGAGCGTCATGCGTGTGCCTCCGCGCGCGCCTGCAACACGTCCCGCGCCACGTCGTCGGGTTCTTTGCCCCACAGATCCGCCACGAGCACGACCGAAATCAACTCGGACAGCTCCGCAGCGTCCGTCAGCGTCGGCTCGTCGTTGAGCGCGATCCATTCGACCGCGCGCAGGTAGGAAGGTCGTCTCATCCGTTGGTTCTCCATCGTTGGTGGAAAGGACACGCGTCGCTCGTCAGGCGACGTGAACGGCAAGCTACAGGGCGTGCGCCCTATATGCAAGTAGCACCTCCGCCCTCATGGCCCGAGCTCGCCGCGCGAGAGATGCCGCAGGTGCGGCGCCCAATCCCAGCCGACCGCCGGCGACCATTCGCACGATGGCAGGAGCGGGTGGCACACGTGCACCACGCGATGCTCATAGAGCTTCACGCCCGTCCCGCGCATGAGCGCGGCGAAGTGCTGCCCGATGTCGAGCAGGAACGCGCGCTCCACGTGCGGCGCGCACACGAGGAGGAACGCGTAGCCGCCGCCGCGGAGCGCCGCGCGGAGATCGATGAGCTGATGCTGATCGCGCACGAGATGCGTATAGGTCGCGTGCTCGGTGCCTAACACTTTCGCGTCGAAGTAGACCGGGGTCGGCGTCCCGAGGGCGTCAATGCGGAACTCGGACGGGGACGTGCGCAGCACGTTCACGTGCCCCGCGAAATCGCAGCGCCCCGGTCCCGATGGGAACCAGCCGGTGCGCCGGCGAATGAACGGCGGGTGCTGCTCGAGCACGAACCCCCAGCCGCGATTGAGATAGTTCTCATGCGTGGCGACCAGTTCGCGCTGGAAGGTCGCGCCCACTTGACGGCGCTTGCGCCCGCGCGCCTGGTAGTCCGCCTTGGCGAGCGACGCGAGCGTGGCGGGATCCACGCCCGGATTGAGCGCGGCGAGCCGCGCCGCACGGTCGGCCTTGATCGGGCGCGGCGTCATTGGGTCCTCATCCGCTGCCGATGCGATCCCCGAGCGCCGCCGCGAGCTGCGCCGCGAGGTCGTGGTGCACCTTCCACAACTGCTGTTCGCCTTTGCAGGGGATGGGAACCGCCACCGGGCGGACATCCGCAAACCGCCACGCAAACCGGTCGGGGCCGAAGTTGCCTAACGCGATCTCCTGAAACCGGCGTTCGGCGCCGATGATCTCTGCGGCCTTCTCGGCCCGGTAGACCACGCTGATGCGTCCGCGGCCGAGGATGGCGCCTAACGGGAGTGGCCGCGCGAGGTCCTCGCGCCCGTCCTCGCGCTCCCGGTTCCATCGCGCCACGCGCGCCTCGTAGTCCGGCGCCCAGGGATCGACGGGCGCATACCCGAGCCGCTCGAGGATCCCCGCGTACGGCGGGCGGAAGAGCAATCCGTCCGAGATCGACCGGCGCTCGACCGCATCGATGCCTTTCGTCGCGTGAATCGCAAGCTGCTCGGGCAAGACCTTCGGATACCACGAGCGCGTTTCCCATTCCTTCGCGGGCTTGCCATCCGTCCTGACGGGATCGGTGGTGACGAGCATCGTCGCCCACGGCTGCCAGATGGAGAGCGCGAACAGCGTCCCCGGTTCCGCATACTCGTCAGGCACGGCATTCGGCGTCGTCATAGGCGTCTCGCTCGCACCACATGGCCGCAGATCGCGCAATACCAGTAGAGCCACGTGCCTTCCGCGCTGATCACCTTCGTCGGTTGCAGACGCGGAACGCACGAGCCTTTGGGTTCGCAGGGCCTTCGACTCATGGCGTTAGGCCTCCCACCGCAGTTTGAGCTGCAACGGGTGCGTGTCCACGCGCGGTCGCGAGGCCCGCGACCAGGAGCCGCCGCCCGCTTCGCCCAGACACCGCCACCCCGCCGCGCGGAGACTCGTCCCCGGTTCCGTCGCGAGCGTATACGTCACGAGCCGGCGATAGCCTAACGCCTTGGCGGCGCGCCACGCCGCGGCGTAGAGCATCGAGCAGGCGTCGTGCGAACACTCCCGCTTGGGGTGCGCCGCATCGTGCACGATGGGGCACACCGGCCAGACACAGAGCCGTGTCACTTCGGCGGTGAACCCGTCGCGGAGCTTCCGCGCGACGGGCAGCCCGACGATCACCACGCCCTGCACGACGTCGCCGGCGGACGCGGCGATCCCGAACAATCCGCCTTGCGGCATCTCGTGATGCCGATGATGCTGCGCGACGAACGACCGCGCCTCGCGGAGCGTGACGGGCGTGACGCGCACCGTTAGGCACTCTCGTCCGGCGTGAGGAACGCCACGACGCCAGTCTGCTTGCGCAGTTCGCGCTCCACCCAGGTGTCGGCGTCCGGCCAGTGCAGTTGCTGCCGCACCGACTCGAGCAGCGTGTCCGCGAGCCATCGGGAAGCTTGGCCGACCGGGATCGAGAGTTCGCGCCGGAGCGTGGCCTCGAGTTCGGCAGCGGCATCGGGATGCGCGGCGAGCCAGCGCTCGCCGTGCTTTTTCAACTCGCGGTAGTAGGCGGCGTGCAGCTCGCTGCGCTCGTCGCCGGGGTTGGCGCCAGCGGCGTTCGCCGCGACGGCAGCGCCGTATCGTGCGGCCACTTGCGCTGCCGAGAGCGCGTCCGCGTGTGCGGACGTGGGTGCGTCCGGGTCGGGCTCTGGCGCGGCGGGCGCGCGTGGCGCTTCATCAACGCGCGCGCGCGCCCGCGCGCTCTCTCCCTTCTCTTGTGATAGAGAAAGAGTCTGTAAGGACTCTTTCTCTATCACTTTAACTTCTAAAATCTGCGACGGCTCATCGGTCCGCATTGCGGACGGCGATGCGGACCGAACTGCGGACGGCGCTGCGGTTGGCATCGCGGACCGCGTATCGGACGGCGGCGCGGGGCCATTGCCGTCCGTAAAGCGGTTCGCATCGCGGACCGCAATGCGGTCGGTAGTGCGGTGGCCGAACCGTCCTGCACGCCGTGGCTGATCGCCGCTCGCGCGCTGCCGCGTCTGGTAGCTCGCCATCTGCTCCTCGAAAAGCTGGCGGAGCCACGGCCACTCGTACCGGTCGTCGGCGGGGTCAAACCGGGCGATGATCGCCGGACAGAGCTTGGGCCACGCCGCGCCCGCGCCCGAGCACTCCGCGAGGAATTCGTGATCGGCGGGCAGCGTGCACGGCGGATTCTGCGTCCAGGCGACCGTGGCGAGCTGCAACAGCGCCGCCCGCTGGGCCACGCGGAGATCGCCGGCATAGGTCGCCCACGCCTCGAGATCGAGCTTCATCCACCGGAGCGGGTGCATAACGCCTAACGCCGCTGCCGCGTCATACTTCGTCCTCCAATCGCATCGGCGGGCACGTTCTCCGCGAACGCCGCATCGGTGGGTATGTAGAGCCCAATGCGGCTGCGCGCGACGCCGACGCGGGCGAACGTCACGCCTTCGCAGCGGGTCTCCGTGGTGCCGATTCGGCGCCACGTCTTGTGATTGAACACTTGGCCGAGGAGGCGCTTGTCGCCTTGGTAGCCGTCCTCGATGAGAATGTGCCGCACATCGTTGGCGGAGACGGGGCGCTGCTCGCGTTTCCACACACTCAGCGCGTGATACCGGAGCTTCGCTAGCAGCGTGGCGTGGTAAGTCTCGTAACGCGTGAGGATCGCGTCTCGCGCGGCCCGTTCTTCGGCGAGCCGGGCGAACATATCAGGCTGTTCGTCTCGCTTCCGCATCAGCCTAACGAGTTCGCGTCGTCCTCCTCCTCGTCCTCGAGATCGGCGTCGCCGCCGTCGTCGTCGTCGTCGTCGGGACTGTCGAAGCGCGGGCGCTCGGCGGGCTCGCCATTCTCATGCGGCGCAATGGGCGACTCGCTGGGCGATTCGCTGGGCGACTCTTCAGCGGGTGTCTCGTGGGCGGGCGTGTCACGATCACGCATCGACGGCCTCCGACGTCTGGGAAGGGACCGGAGTATGCCCAATTTGCGGGATCCGCGCAAGCCTATTACGGCAGCCGGCAAGACGTGTTGGATGGCACGAAAAAGGCGCCGGGGTCGCCGGCGCCTTTTCACTATCTCCGCAATATCGGGGGATCAGTCGGGGAACATGTCCACGTTCGTCGCCTTGCCGCGCCAGCGCTTCGTGCGCACGGGTTCCTCGGTGTAGGGATCGGCGCTCACAACGTTCGGCGCGGGCTCTGGCAGCGCTTTGGGGGCGACATCGACGCGCGCGGCATCTCGGGTCTCGTCGTAGCCATACGCGTCGCCAGCGAGCGCCACGTTCTGCCCACTGTCCTGGAAGGACGCCGGGTGCGGGCGCGGTGGGCGCGCCGCGCGGATCCGCGCGCCTAACGCTTTGCCGTCGTCGTCCACGCCGGCGAAATAATGCGCGAGTTCCATCAGCCCTGGGGCGCCGACATGGCTCTTGATCTGTCGGACCGCGCGGCGCGCCGCCTGACTCTCGACGGCGAGCGCGACGTTGTTGTCGTCCTCGACCACGGGGTTGGGCCGCGCCTCACCGCCCGAGCGGTGTTGCTTGATCGACGTCCCGCCGCCGCCCTGCTTCCACCCCACAATGTCGTGACCGCCGCCGGCAAGCTGGATGTGCATAGCGCACACGGCCTCGGCTTCCTCTTTCGCGCCCAACTCGCGCCGGCGCTGCCATCGGCGCCAATGCTCCTCGCGGGCCCACTCCCGGCGCTTCGTCGGCGCGTCCTCGCTTCCGGCGATGGCGAGCAGTTCGGGGTCGTTCGTGATGTTATCAAACCAGTAATCCCGAATGATGCCCGCCACGCGCATCTCGCCCAACTTCCGGAGGTAGAATTCCGAATTGACGTAGGGAATTCCACCTAACAAGTCGAGTTCCGTCAGCGGATCGATCCCGTACGCGAGGCAGTATTGCGCGGTCGCGCGCCGGAGCACGGGCGTCATGCGCTGGCCCCACGTCTGGGACGCGAGCGCCGCGGTGATCTGGCCCAGCATGCGCTCCATCTCGAGCGCGCCCGCCATCTCGGGCGGAAGGGCCATCGCGCTCCGCCCGGACATCAGCATGTTGTCGTTCTTCGTGCCCGAGTTCGCGCCGAGATCCTCGGCACTCACGGGCGTGAGTTCAGTGCTCGTCGTGCCCATCGGTGGCCTCCTGACGACGTGACCGACTTGACGGCTCGCCAACCGCTCGACTACGTTGAGAGCGCGGCCTCGTCAACCGCAGATCGTCATTGTTGGTGGAAAGGAACGTACCTCGGAGTACCCTCGGTACGAATACGCGCCCCCGGCTGTTACGAGCTTGGGGGCGCGTTGTCGTTCTCCCTGCTGCCGGCTCGTTAGGTCATCGTTTGCGGATCGCTGCCGGCTTCGCCGCTTTCGTCGTGCGTTTCGCTGGCTTCGCCGCTGGCGGCTTCGCTGGCGTCGTCGGCCCCGGTGTCGTCCTGTTGTCCCCGTTCGGCTGGATCGTTTTCGTCCGTGGGCTCGACTCCGTTCCCCGGGACGGCAACTCCATCAACGCTTCCAGCCGCTGGCGCTCGTGAGCGAGCTTTTCGAGCGCCGCGCGGACGTCGCGCCGTTCCGCTCCGGTCAGATCGTGGCGACCAACGAACCGCTCCGCGACGGTCAGAGACACCTTCGGTTCGCGTATCGTGGTCGCCGTGGGGAAGAGGGTTGCCACACTCCGGGCACAAGGTCGGACGCCAGATCACATCGATGGGGAGTCCCAACACCCGCGCCGACACGGACCGCACCTTGTCGGCCAACTCGCCGCGCGGCAGTTCGCCCATGAACACACGCGACACCGTCGCGCCCGAGGCATCGCCCGCCTCGCGACCGATGTCCGCCTGCGTCCACACGCGGCCAGTCGCCTTGTTCGTGATGCGCTGCAAACACCAGCGAATCCAGGCGCGCAGCTCGGGTCCGGGCCCAGGGACGTCGATCAGGTGCCGCGCGACATCGATCCGCGCGAGCCGCTCGTCGGGCGGCGCGGCCTCGATGCGCTCGAGCGCTTCGACAATCTCCGGACTGTGGAACAACAATGACCGATGACCAGCGGGCACAGAACCTCCGTCAGTGGAAGGAACGTGTAACGTAAATTCGTTTCGCGCGAAAGTAAAGCTTTTGCGCATGCCGGTAGACTGTGCCAAGGTTCCACGTGAAACCTTGCGGAACGAGAGCAAGAATTCGGGGGCCCACGCGGGACGCACACGGACTTCACACACCAGTAAACACACACGGCGACGCCCTGAACATTGCCCAGCCGGCGCCGTGCGGCAAGGGCACTGGTGGAAGCCTTTGCGATGGTCGCGTAAACCTTTCTTTGTTCCCGATGGTTTCCCTCGGGTTCCCGGCGCGTCGTTAGGGTAACCGCGAACCGCCTGGAACCGCCTAGGCGGGACCGCCGTCGTAATAGCCCTGCTGGCCTACCGGACTCGTCGCGACCTTGGTCCCCGGATCCCACATCTCCACGTAGGCTTGGAACTGCGCCAAGGTCGGCGGAAAACTCTTGAGGATCCGGTGATGACCCGGCGTGAAGGCGTCGCCCACCTGGGTAATCGTCGCCGTCAGTCCGCCGCCCGCGTACGTGCTGCTCCACGCATCGGTCGGGTGCGCGCGATAGTAGAGCGTATAGGCTGGGCTCGCCGGCGCGTTGTGAGGCGTCCACGAGATCGTGAACGTCTGCGCGCCAACGTCCGGTGTGATCACCGGCGTATCGACGGACGGGACCGGAGGTGGCGGTCCATACCCGTACGTTCCCCCCGCATCGGAATCACTCGTCACGAGCACGTTACCGCTTCCGTCTTTGCCGACGACATAGAAGTGCACGAGGTCCGAGTTCGGCTGTGCCCCCAGCGCCGGATCCTGAATATCGACCGACAGCGAAAACACGAAGGGCGGGCCGGCGACATTCCCCTTGAACGACGGCATCCCCGCCGGTCCATCGACCGCCGATTCGTACACGTACACATCGAAGCTCGAGAGCGCGCCACCGGAGCTTGCCCAATCGAGACTGACGGTATTGGCCGCATAGTTCGGCGTCTGCGTGAGGCCGGTGATGGTCTGGGTGCCGCCGCCGCTATTGACGGCGTGCCCCACGCTCGGGAAGCTCCGCGCTCCCACGAGGCTGTCCGACGCGTAGGCAATCACCTTCACGTACACCGTCACACCAGTTGCCCAGCCACTCCCCAAATTCGCGATGGCGGAGTTCCCGGCCCGCCACGACGCCGCATCGACGTCGGCGTCGGACGGCACGCCGGTGGACGAGGCGGCAATGCGGAAGCCTGCGCCGTTCGGGTTCCCCTGGTTCATCGTCACGAGCAGATCGCCAGCGCTCGTGAAGGTCACGGCGCCAATCGAGGGTTGGCCGATCAGACCCACGGACGGCGTGCCCCCACCGCCCAAGACCGGTACCGCCGACGACAAACCCAGCATGAAGCCGCGCAGGTCGCGGCCGCGATCCGCGACATGCACGAGCACGAGCGGAAACGCCCACATGCCGCGGATCGAGACTTGGGTCGAGGGATCGTAGTCCGTGTACTGGTCGGTAATGAGCACGACGCGATCCCCGACGAGCAGTTCGGGATGAATGTCCACGGCACGCCAGGACCACACGCGCATTCCCGTCGAGCACGCCCGCACGACTTGGCGCGCGACGAGCGCGGCGAGATAGAACCCGCCGTCCGCCGAGTTGAAGCACCATTTCGCGATGTCGTCCGGGACCGAGGAATTCCCAATCTCCTCGAGGTCTTGTTGCGTAAACCAACTCACCGCATCGCCGTCCGAGAACACGACGGTCGATGGGCTCGGCGCGTCAGACCCTAACGAGACATCCACGCCGTAGTCGCAGGCAATCGTCGTCACGCGGTTCTCGAGACCGCGCGGCGTGGCGAGGTTGTAGTAGTCCCGCGGATCGAACGTGGCCGCGACTTCCGGGGCGGGGTTGACCGGCACGCCGTTCGGATCGAGCAGATCGTAAATCTGGACAAACACGATCTGCCCGTTGATCTCGACGGTGGCGCCTTGCATCAGGAACGAGAGCGCGTCGATCAACGTCTTGCCCTCGGCCTGATCGGTGATCTGGTTGCTCACGCGGAGGAGCGCTTGCGTGGCCGCGTCTCCGGGCGCGCGGTCGGTGACTTTCGGCGGGAACCCCGCGCGCCCCGCGCGCCCCACGGCGGGCAAGCCGATGCGTTCCAGCGGGATGCCTAACCACACCGTGAGAATCTCGAGCCACACGTCGGCGGGGTCGGCGTTCGACCAGGCGAGCTTGGGCTGCGCGAAGCTCGCGGAATGCAGTTCAATCGTGTCGTTCAGCGCGAGCACGACCGGCGTCCCCGGCGAGAGCAGCACCAGCGTCTGCGTGTCCGCGTTGTTCGCCACCGCGAACATCATCCCCGCTTGGAGGCCCGAGGCCGTCGTCGAGCGGATCCGGATGTAGTAGTTCTTCGCGGCATACTCGCCGCCGAGCGCGGAGGATGCGCCGGGGAGCGTCGTCGTGACGCGGACGTTCGTTGCGGTCGAGCCCGTGTTCACCGTCAGGACTTGGTTGATCTCTTCCACCCGCTGCGGGATCTTCCGCTTCGTCCGCTTCAAGTACGAGATGAGCGACAGCGTTTCCGTCGTGGGCGCGGCCTCGCTCGAGGTCACAATCGCGCGATTCGTGTGGAGCCAACTGTCGCGCGTGACGAGCGGATGCCGACTGCCGATCCAGTGATCCAGTTCAAGCTGCGTGGCGGCAGTCGTCGCGAGGACATCGGACGCGGGATCGCGATAGTCGCGGCGCCCCGTGCGCACGACCGGACAGCGCCCCTCGCCAACCGCCGCGTCCAGGAACGGCGTGTTCACGTCCTGATTGAGCGGCTCGAGACTACCCTCGGCGGAAACATCGACCGGGATGCGATAGTCGATCCCGATGGCGTCGATCACGGGCGACCGGTGCTGATCGCTGGAACTGGTCAGCGTCGTCCGCAGGTGGTACTGCGCCTGCGCCACCGGAACGAGCGCGCCATCCGTCACCGGCGTCCACGGCCCCGAGGAGCCCGCCGTCGAAAGCTCGAGAGTGGCCTGCGTGCCTAACGGCACTTCGCGCTTGAAGCTCACGCGCCCCGTCGCGCGCGGATCCGGCACCTTCGGGAGGTTGATCTGGTAGATCGCTTGGCTCGTCGCCGGATACGTATCGACATCGATCTTGATGCACGGCACTTGCGCTTGTCGCGCGGGGACACCGATGCCGACCGTCGAGCCCCAGAACGCTTGCGGATTCGCCGGGTCCATCGCCACCGTGCCGTTAGGCAAGCGCTTGTCCCAGGTGACGTCCGAAAACGTGCCGAGGCCCGCGACCACGCGATTCGTGGTGTTGTCCTCCTCCCAGCGATAGTTGCCGTTCGCTTCGTTATCCGTGTTGTAAATCTCGAAGATCCACTCGGGGATCTCGCCGGCCTGCGTGACCGAGGGCGATGGCACATTCCGGTGCTCCACGTCGAGCTGGTACGGAATGAGGTTGAACACCATGTCCCACGTGCCGATGCCGCCGCCCGAGAGAAACGCGTACGGATCGATGCGGCAGGGCGGGGAGAGGAGCGGCGTCGGTGTGAGCTGCGGCTGCGCGCTCAAAATCTTGCCCGTCTTGTCCTGCACTGTGCGCCCGGGCACGCCCCGCATCCGGTAAATCTGCAACTCGAGATGCGTCCGCGCGGAGAACGACGTGCTGATCTTGGCCGTCACCTGACGGATCCGGATCGGCTTGAGATTCGGGTCCAACTGCCAGCCGACACCGCGGATGATCCGCGAGGGGTCGGGCACCGACATCGGAATGCGAATGCCGGCCGCTGCGTAGAACGACACGAGGGGCGCCAGGGTCGCCGCGAGCATCATCCCGCCCCCGGGACTCGCCTGCGTCGAACTCGCCGGCGTGACGGAGACGAGCGGCGGCACGAGCGAGAATTGATCGTTGTAGCGGCGGAGAATCGTCTGCGCGTCGGGCTGCGCGACTTCGATCAGGTCGCACACGTGCGGGTTCGCGCGCTCGGCCATGCGCCGGAGCAGCGGCGGGATGAGGAGCGGCATTAGATCAGGAGCGCCCCCAGCTCGCGCCCCTTGATCTGACCAGCGCGGAGCACGCGCGACTTGGGGAAGCCCCACGTCGTGCCATCGTACTGGAAGAGCCACGCGCGCTCGGGATGCCCTGCATAGTCGAGACAGAGCACCCACGGCTGATTGCGCTCGAAGAGCCATCGGCGGATCTGCCGCATCGTCGTGTCATAGTCGTTCGCGCCGATGGCGCCGAGGTCGAGGAGACAGGTGCGCCACGCATACGGACGACTGCCCCCGCGATACCCGGCGGCGCTCACATCCACCGGCGAGATCCGCTCGCCAGCGTCCTCGTCAAAGACTTTCGAGAAGCCGAACATCTGCGTGCGCGCGCCGATCATCACGCCCGGAATCGTCGGCAGAAAGTTGTCGATGAACACGATGTTCCAACCGCGCTTCGCGGCGGCGCCGGTGAACAGCGTCCAGACGGCGCCCTCTTCCGTCACCGACCAGCCGGTGGTGGGATCCCCGCCGACCGGGAACGCGCCACCCGCGAGGAGCGCGGGCACCACGCGCGTCCACACTGCGGTTGGGAACGTCACGCCATCGACGCCCGATTGCAGCAGGATCGAGTGTCCCCAGAGATTGTGTCCGCGATCAAGGAACACGTAATCCGCCGCGAGCGAAACGCCGGCGCCGAGGTCCACGGACAGCCCGCTGTTCGCGGCCGCGGCCGTCGGTTGCCACCACGAGCGCTCGCGCCGATAGTCGGCCACGCGGAACGCCTCGCGACCCGTCGCCTCGCTCGAGCCGACGAGCGTCGCGAGCGGGTAGAGGTTCACGGTGTCGAAGAAGTTATCGACCAAGAGGAGCGGAGTCTGGCCCATCGTCGCTGCTCCTCGTTAGGATGGACGCCCGTAGGGCGCGACGACCGGCGTGTTGAGCATGCCCGCGCGGTTGATTTCGTACACCGTGTTGTTCACGACCGAGCGCGAGAAGGGGTCCACGGTCTGCACGATCAGCGTGATGCCGCCACCGGCGTTGGTATTCGTCGGGACAAACGACGTGGAATAACTCCCCGCGCCCGCGCCGCCAGCGCTCCGGCTTGCCACCCCTTGCAGCGCCGCGCCTAACGCGATGAGCGCCACGCCGATGCCGGCAGCGGCCCATCCCGCGGTCGCCGGCACGAACAGCCACGCCGCGAACGTTTTCATGATGCCCGAGAACGCGAGGTATTGCTCGCCCATGTCCATCATCAGACCGCCAAAGCCGGCGAGGAATGCCTTGCTCGCCGCCGCCCACGCGTTCTTGACGCCCGGATGGTTGAAGCCGGCGATGATGCCGTTCGCCAACGCGCCGGAGAGGCCGTACGCGACCGTGTCGGTGATCGCCGTCTTGAAATCCAGTTTCTTCGTCTGCTCGGCGATGATCGCCTGCTCCGCCTCGGTCAGTGCCGGGAGTTGCGCCGCCCGAACGGACAGGCCTTTCGTGGAGACCTGGAATTGCGCCGCTTCCTCTTCGCGCACCTTCCGGAGCTGGCCGAGAAGCTCGAGGCGCTCCCTGTACGTGAGGTTGGTGTTGTTGAGTCGAATCGAGAGTTCCAACTCCTCGCCCTGCAACATCTGGTAGTAGGACATGACCCGTGGGTCATTCGCGATGAGGCTTAAATGGTCCATCAATTCTTTCGCGCCCTTCGCGAGATCCGTGAGCGGTGTGACGGTGGGCTCGCCTTGCCGTTGCCGCCGGCGCGCGTCTTGGTCGGCCCACTCCTTCTGCCGGAATGCCGCGACGTTCTGCTCTTGCTGGAGCGCGTGTTGATACTTCGGTTCGATCTCGTTGTACATCTGGATTTCGGTGCCGAGCGCTTTCAAGAGATCATGCTGCGTCGAGAGGGCCTTGTCGCGTTCGATCCGCTGGTCGCGCGTCGCGAGGAGGCCGTAGGCCGTGGTCTTGTTCAATTGCGCCACGGTCGCGTTGATCGCCTCGAGTTGCTGCGTCATCGCTTGGATCTTGAGTTGCGCCTCGCCGCGCAGCTCGAAGAGCTTGGCGAAGCCGCCTTCTTCCTGACGGCCTAACGTGGCGAGTTCGGCGTCGAGCGCCGCTTTGGCTTTCTCGGCGGCTTTCGCGTTTTTCAGCATCGCGTCGGTGAACGCATCGAAGAGGCCCGTCGCCAGCGTGACCGCCACGCCCCAGACGGGCCCGAGCGAGAACGCGAGCAGATCGATGGCTCGTAAGGCACGGCGCATCGCGCCCTCGCCAGAGTTCATCGAGCGCGTGAACGCATCGGCGGCGAACACGACGCCGACGAACGCGCTCTGCGCCCGCCGGGTGCCGGCGACGAGGCCAGTCCCTTGCTCTTCACCGAACGCCTCGGCTTCCTCGCGGATGGCAATGGTCTGCTGCTGAATCGCGGTCGTGGACTGTTCCGTCGCCGTCGTCAGGCCCTGCTGCTCGTTCCGGAACGCCAACACCGCGCGACCGGCGGCTTGCATGTCGTTGCCGGTCTCCTTCATCACGCGATTGAAAATGTCCAGTTCTTGCCGCGTCTGTTGCGCGGCGTCGCTCAACGCGGACGTCGAGGCCTGCGCCTGTCGGAGTCCGGTGACATCGGCTTTCGACTCGACGTTGATCGCAACGTTGTCCTGGACCGAGGCCATGTTACTCGAGCGCTCCGTTGCCGCTGGTCACGCGGCTCGCATTCTTTTCCTCCTCCTCGCGGATGAGTTCCAGGTACCGCGTCTCCCGCGCTTGCGTCGAGCGGTCGATGACTTCCATGAAATCGAGATAGCGCGCCGGCTGATCGTCCAGGCCACCGGCGACGAGCAGGACGCCACGCTCATACGGCGCGTACCGACTGATGTGTCGGGCGAGTTCCTGCATGAGCTGCGGTCGCGTCTCCTCATAGCGGAGCATCGTGCGCACGGGACACTCGGGGAGCGGCGCCCGCGTGAGCAAGTTCTCACGCCAGAAGTTGGTCGGGGGGGCATCGTGGCCGAGCATGAGGCGCATGGGCGGCGAGCAGGTCTCACAGTGGTACAGCGTCGGATCACCCGTTAGGCGACGGGCAAGCTGGACGTGGGCGCTGGCGTCGAGGATTCCCCCACCGGCTTCGCGTCCTCCGTGCCCTTGGCGCCGTTGGTGGCACCTAACGACGAGCGGAGGTAGATCTCGTTCCCGAGCTCGAACACGTAGCCGTCATCGAGCAATTCCAAATAGTCGTCCCGCGCCTTCGCATCCGCCGGCCACGGCTTCGGCGCGCCGGCGGGGAAGTTCTCAATCGCCGCGATGTGCGAGATCGCGATCCGCCGCGCGATTTGCCGCGTCCGCGGATGCACGCGCACCGCGCCGTCCACCGTCTCGGCCACGGACATATCATCAATGAACCGTTCGCGCTCCGCGCCCGTGAGCGGTCGCAACGTGAACCGGGACTGCTCTTCGACCGGCAGTTCCCGGTCTGCCGTCAACACGTAGCTCCACGTGCCGGCCAATCGCGTGATGCCCTTCGCCATAGCGGGTTCCTCGTGGTTAGCTAAACTGCACTTCGTATTCGCGACCGCTGGTGAGACCACCGCCGACTTTCGCGACGCCGTTCAACTGATAGGTGCGCAGTCCATTGCGCGCGCCGAACGTGGGTTTGCGCGGCTTGAATCGCAGGGTGACGGTGATCTTTTGCCCCGCGTTTTGACCGAGTTGGAACGACGTCGGTTGCGCCGAGTACGGTGAGCGCGCGAGGTCGAATGGGTTGAACGTCGCGAGTTGCGGCACATAGATCGTGTAATCGGCCGTCACACTCCGGTCGGTGATCGTGTAGCCGACGAGTCCGTCCTGCGCGTTCGCGCTCGGGATGTCGCTGATGACGTTGCCGAGATCGACGTTCGCGGCGAGCATCATCACGGGGTCGGGATTGGTCGAGTCCCACGCGCCGAACTTGCCTAACGTGCCATTCCACGGGAACGGGAACGCGCCCGCTAACACATCGGGGAACGAGAGTGCCGGAATCGTTGTCTCACTAATCGCGATGCACTTGCCCGTGATCGAGAACGTGACCGTGGCGACTTGGTTGACGGTGGCGCTGATTTTGGGGTTGACGCAACACGAGACCAGTTTCACGAGCTTGCCCGCGCAGTAGGCGTAACACGTGCCCGTGAGCATGGATTGGTCAATCGTGACGTAGCGGTGAAACTCGGCCCCCACGGTGTAATCGGACTGGCGCGCGAGCCCGCAGCACTGCCACAGATCGTCGTAGAACGGCAACCGTGTCGGGCTCGGCGTGCCGGTGTTCGGCGTCAACTCGATCACGACATCGAGCTTCCCGTACCACCCGGCGGCGAACGAATCGTCGGCGCCCGAGAGGACGCCCGTTTGCTCGTCGTCACGCGTGTTCATTTCGAGGTTATCCACCTCGATGACGGGGATGCCTTTCGTGCGCACGGCAAAGGTGCCGTCCGGCGTCGCATCCACGCCCGACACGCTCTCTTTCTTGAACAGCACTGCCTGCACCCGTTCGCGGTAAATCATGGCCGTCTCCTCACTCGTTAGGTCGTCGGCGGTGTGGTCGCTGCCGGTGTGCTCAAGGGCGTGGCTGCGGTTGGCGACGACGACCACACCGTGCTCGTTCCCAAGTCCGTCTGGGGGGCGCCGACCGGGGCCTCACGTTCAGCCAGGATGTCATCCACGACTTGCTGTTGCTCCTCGGGCGTATCGACGTGCCACACGCGCGCCATGTCTTGCAGGCCGCACGGGTTCGGCCCGTCCGCCACGGTGTAGACGTAGTCCGCGCTCGCCGCTTGGCTCGCCGCCTTGTTCTTGGCGTTCAGATCCTCCGGCGGCGGTCCGCAATTCGGCGGCGGGTTCGTGATGGTCGGTGTTGCAGTCGGTGTCGTCATTCGGGCCTCTCGGTTTCGTTGTTGCCTTCGCTCGGCGCACTCGAGCGCGGACTCACCGGCGTCCACGTTGCCACCGGAAGGGAGTCCGGCTGCGCCGACAGCATGGCGCGCGCGCTGGGCGCGACGTCCACACCGGTCGTGCTTCGCGGGGTTATTGAGTCTTTCCTCATTCGGTGGCCGAGGCCTCATCACAGGTCACGGTGGCAATGAAGCCTGCACTGGTCGGGCTCTCGAAGTAGCCGAACTGGTACAGGATCGGGTTGACCACACGGATGATCGTGCCGCCCGTCTCGTCGGAGAACGCTTCCGCCTGGTCGAGCACTGCGGCGAGCGCCGTCGCCGTGATCGCGATTTGCAGCTCCTGCGCGTGCTGCTCGCTCTTGAACGACTCGAAGCCGATGTCCACTTCGGCCACCGCTTCGCGGCGCCCGTTCGTGACGACGCCTGGGAGCCAGCGTCGAGGACGCGTCATAACGTTCGCGCGCGTCGCGGGACGGATCGCTTGCCCGGGCACCGTCCACCGGTTGAAGTCGAAGTCCGTGGCGATGAGCGAGCGGTCCGGCGGATCAAGCGTCTGGTTCGCCAACTTCTCGACCATCACGGCGAGGCCGATGGAGCCGTTCTTCAACAGCGCGAGGAGCGTGTTCTCCACTTGGCGGATGCTCACTCGAGTGTCCCCGGATTCCCAAGACTGCCTGGCGCGCCGGGATCGCGACCGATGAGCCACAACGCAATCGGATTAATGAGCGCCTCGTGGTCCGCCGCCGTGAGACTCACCGGCGGTCGGCGCGGCAGTCGCTTCCGCGGTTCCGTGGATTGGTGATACGCGAAGTACGACACGTTTGGCGACAGCACGTATTGCATGCGCTGCGGCTCCATCACGACGTCGGCCCCTTCGCCTAACGTGAGGGCACGCCGGAGCGCCCCGGTGCGCTCGAGAATCGGACCGGCGCCAAAGCCTAACCGCTCGCGCTCCTTGAGCGTCGCCGGCGCGAGCGGCGTCCACGCCCCGAACTCCGTCGAGGCTCCCTCGGTCGCGAAGGCCTTCGTCGTGATCGCCTGGAACGCTTTCACGACATCGGGCCACACGGGCCGGAAGTCCTGCGTGCGCGCGATGATCGCGGCGAGCCGCGCTTCGACGCGCTCGAGACCGAGCACCGTCATCTCGAAGGCCAGGATTCCGGTCGGCGCGCTCATGCGGGCGACTCCCCAAGCCCCGCGAGCTGCTGTGCTTCGAGCCGACGCGCCGCTGCTACGGCCATGAGGAACGCCACGCGTCGCGTGCGTCGGTCAGGATCCTCGAGTTGCGCAAGCCGGTCAATCGCGAGGTCGCGTAGCTCGGGGTCCGGGTCGAACCCATCGTCGGGGGGCCGGGTCGGGTCGGTCATTTGGCGACAAAGACCCCGCTGCCCATGTGGAACAGACGGACGACATTGTTCACGCCATCGAGGCGGTAGCTCGCGAGGCCGTTGATGGTGTTGCCCGCATCGCCGCACTGAATGTCGAAGTGCGTCGGGTTCGCATCGAGCCGCACGAACGTGCATTCCCACGCGACCGGCAACGCCAAGCTCCCCGTCGAAAAGAGGGTGAGATAGCGGTCGGTGAACGCGTTGAGCGTGACCTCGATCCCGTAGTCATCGGGTTGCAGCCCCTCGCCGGGATTGATCGTGCTCCCACTCCCCGCGTCGTTCAGCACGCGCACCGAGCGCGGGCGAATCGCCGCCGTCTTGAGCCCACCCGAGAACCACGAATCCACGAGCATCCCCGGTCCGTTCGGGGGCCAGCGGAACGCGAACTCACCGAACGCGAGGTTGGCGGGGCCGCCGAGTTGCGGCGGTCCAAAATGCACCGAGCCGCCGAGGCGGATGACGGGCGACTCGCTGAACGCGTTCCCCCACACCTTGGACTGGTAGTTGAACGCGTTCTCGAACTTGATGAGACACTGATTGTTGACGTTCCCTTCGATGCCGCACCGCTGCGGGTCGATGAGTTGGTTGTCAATGTCCATCGCGAGCACGTTGCGCGCGATGATCGTCATGCCCGCCGTGTAGTGGATGTCCCAATAGGTCGAGCCGCCCGTCTTGGCGTAGGTGTCGAGCCCCGTGAACAGCGACGTCGAGACGTCGAGGCCGCCCGAGTTGCCTTGGTACAACTGGCACACGCCTTTCCCCGGTGCCGCGCGCTCGCACGCGAACCGGCCGCGGATCTCGAGCGGCTGGCCGGTGTTGTTGATTAAATGCTGTAGCGAGTTCTCGGAATTAATAAACCCTAAACACATCGGGTGTGCATTGTTGCCGCCGATTTCGATATTCGCGTCGCACGCGCCGATGTTGATGACGCTCTCGGCATGGAAGCCGCCGCCGAAGCAGACGATGCCGCGATACAGCGACTGGAAGTTGCACGAGCCCGAGAACGCGATCATGTGCACGTTGAAGCTCGGGCCGATGAAGAACCCGCGCCCACGATTGCGGTCGATGAGACACATCATCCCCGACACGTCGTGCAACGCGTTCGTGTTCACCGTGAACGTGTGATCGTCAATCACACTCGTGATCGTGCACTGCAACTGTCCGGCGCCCTTGTCGGGCGCGGCGCGCATATCGCCGCAATCGTCGCCGGTCCACCCGGCGGGCACGGCCGCGCCGACCAGGCCCATCGGCAAACTCGTTGAGCCGACCGGCACGTCGGCCGTGACCGACATGAAAAAGCCGTTCAGACGGACCGTGCCGCCTAACGGGATGAATTGCGTGGTCGCCGCGACGGGAATGCTCGTGTCGCCTGCCGCCGCGCCCGGCGCGACCACCGTGAGCGGCGCTGCCGTGGTGGTGCCCGCGCGTCCGATGCGGAACATGCGGCCGACTTTCGTCGCGTCGATCACACCTTGCCCGGTCGGCGTCCCCGACAGCGTGACCACGTTCGACCCGGCAGTCATCGACGCGGTGATGCCGCCGTTGTTGTAGATGCGATAGCCGTAGGCGTTGATCCGGTCGAATCCGAGCCACGTGCAGTCGTGGAAGCGATGGAGTTCGCCGTTCGAGCCCGACGTCCGCGCGAGACAGACGCCCTGCACATCCGTGACGTCGCGGACGTACCACATATTCCAATTGCAGCCGATGAACGTGCACTGCGTGCTAATGTTCTCGCACTGCTGGTAGGGGCCGGGATTGATCGCGAACGACCGCCGCGTCCACGACGTCGCAATCGGGGGCGAGACGCGTACCTGACTGCCTTGCGCGTAGAAGATCGGGCTGTCGATGAACTCGGTGATCACGCCCTCGTAGCGGTTGCCGCCCGGTCCCATTTGGCTGATCGAGATCCGCTTGCCGACGTCGAATGGGGCGAACGTCCACGGGATCGCCGGGTACGTCTCACCGATGGCCTGAATGATGTCGTTGCCCGCGACGCCATCCACGGTGGACATCTCGAAGTTCACCGCCGTGTCGGCGTTCTGTTGATCGAACAGGAAGCCCTTCCACGTCGCGAATCCGGCGCGGTCCAGGTTGAGCATGATGCCCGAATCGACGCTCGCGTTGCCGTACTTGATCTGGACGCTGGGCTGCGAGGGATCGAGGTGATTCGTCGGCGCCTCGTGCGTCTGCCCCCACGCGCATTGCCGCACGCGGTAATCGACGCGAATAAGCTGCCCCGGCGTCGCGCGCACCTCGGCGCCGTTCGGCAACTGATCCTCCATGTCCTGGAACTCGGCGGACTCGTCGCGGCTGTAGTTGTTGCCGATGACGTTCCACCACTTGAAGCGGTACGTCTCGATGAACCCCGGTGTGAAATCGAAGCGCCCGGTCCCACGCGCTGTGTTGTCGAAGATCCAGTAGTCGCCGGCGATGACGCCTTTGGCGAACTGCACGTGCGCCGTCGCGCTGCGCTTGATGCGCGCGCCGTACGGGATCTTGACCGGCGCGGTGAACAGGTAGTCGTTCTGCAGAAAGTACGTGCCTAACGGGTCCAGATAGAGCGCGGCACCGACGCTGGCGGCGGCGACATCGGCGGCTTGGAGATCGGTGCCATTGTCCGTCGCGCCGTCAATGACGGTGCAGAAGCCTTTCGCATGCACGTCGTCATAGAGCCGCGCCCAATGGCCGGTGCCCGTGGCGAGCGCGATCCATTGCGTCCGTGCGTCCGTCGCTGCCGTGTCGTTATAGATCGTGCCCTTCGCCGGCGCGTTGACGACACCGTGCGGCGAGCCGGTCCCGGACATCACGCCCCCGCCCCCGCCACCGCCGCTCGGCGCCGGCTTGGCGACCCACGCGCCGGCGTCGTAGGTGAGCACATCATCTTGCTGCGCACCGTTAGGCGTTGCCAGCAGGCCACCGAACGGTGCGTCGGGATCGATGCCGCTCGCCGCGAGGATTTGTCGCGGGCCGCGATTGATCGTATCGGCCAGCGTGGCGTGCTGGTGTCCGACGACCCGGTCCGATGCGAGGAACCAGTCAATCGGCGCTGCCGCCTTGGGCTCCCCCGTGGGCGCCGCCGCCGCCTCGAGGATCTCTTCGGTCGGTTGCATCGCTAGGCCGGCGAGAGCGGATCGACCTTGAATCGAATGTCGTGCGCGGCGAGGTCGATGGCGGCGCCCGTGGGATTATAGAGCGCGACGCTGATGTGATTGTTCGAGTCGATGTCCACGGTGCGCTGCAACCCTTGGAGATCGACCGATTGCGCGCACTCGACAAACATCCCCGGAAAGGCACCGCTCACGTTGAACTGCTGACGCAGTTGGCCGGCCGCCGCGATACTCGCCGGGTCCCACTGCGCGCCTAACGCGCCAGGACCGGCCGGATTCTTCCGCACACCGCGATTCAGGACCGTGACATCGAAGCGCGGAATTGGGCCGGCGAGCACTTCGATGAGTTCGATCTTCACGCGTGCATAACGCCCGACGAGCGACACGGCCGGGTAACCGTTGAATGTGGCCGAGCCGAATTGGAGGTAGACGAAGTTGTCCGTGTCGGCGTCATGCAGGATTTCGCACCACCAGCCGAGCTTAGACGCAGTGAACACGGCCGGGTTCGCGGTCAGGAAGATGGTGCCAGACGTGGGGTCGCAGCGGAGCGTCCGGCCCATATCCCAGAGATCGAACGGCAAGCCGCCCGAGCCGATGACGGATCGCACATTCCCCTGGTCGAAGCCCCGGATGCGCTGGCCGAGTGAACCGCCCACCACCCCGCGTTGATCTTCGTCGTTGAGGCGCGTGTACTCGCGCACGATGCCCGAGTCGTGTTCACTCACGGCGAGTGTTTGCCCCGGCCGTAATAGCTTCGGGTATTCCCCCGAGAGATCAATGTCCGGACACCCTAACGAGACGATCCCGTCCACCTCGTTGTAGAGCGCGAATCGTGGCGCGGCCGGACGACGATTCCGTGTGAATGCGCGAATGGAGTAATTGCGCGCCACGCCATCGCCGAAGTCGTAGGCCGTGTCGCCAAGGCCGAGCCAGTACGAGCCGGCGATGTTCGCGGGGCTCAACGTATCGAGGCCAAGCTCCGAATCCTTGTACGGCATCGACTGCCCGATGGACACGACATGCCCGTCCGACTGCGAGAGATCGAACACCTTGGAGCCTTTCGGCATGCCGCCCGTGAGCGGGTCGATGGTGTTGCCACACATGACCTGCACCGTCGCAGACGGCCCGAAACGGAAATAGGCGCCCCCCGGCTGAATGCAGTCCATCGACCAGCGCGAGCCCCAATTGAACAACGGGACGAAGGTGTTGTTGTAGATGCCTGCGCGGTTCGTCTCCGCATTCCCGCGCACAATCGTCACCGGCTCCGAGATCGCGCCGCCGACCGCAAAGCACAACTCGTTCTGATTCCAGTTATCGGTGTCGGAGTGGTAGCTCCCGCCCGTCACCTCAATACCGACCGCGAAGTAGAACAGGTCCGCGCGGAAGGACGTGATGCCCTTCGTGTTGTAGTTCGTCCCAAGCTGAATCCCGCGCCCGACCATTTCGCCAATCTGGAAATACGAGCCCGCGACGGAGACTTTCGGCGCGACGGCGAGCGTGCCTTGCGTAGCGTTGAGATAGGTGATCGTCGTGTCGAGCAACTTGGGCGTGAGGATTTGCAGATTGTCGGTGCCGTCGAGCGCGAAGTCCGAGCCCCACGTCAACGTGTCGCTCGTATTCGAGCGAATCGTGCGCTGCTGCCCAGCGTGCGTGCCTGACGAGACGTTGACGACGAGGCCCGCCCATTGATTCACCTTCCAATTCGCGCCCGTCTTGACCGCGGTCCGAATCGTGGTCGCGTTCGGCAGAAACGCGGCCACGGAAATGTCCGCGTCCGCGTTCGCGATCTGCGCGCGGCGCCCCGCGATGCCGCTCCCCCAAAAGCCGAACGCGACGTAGCGCGGATTCAGAGTCGCGGTCGTGCTGCCGGCCACGACGTCGATGCCCATGAGCGCGTCACCGTTGGCGCTATTGCGATTGAACGCCATGAGCGCCGCGACGAGGCTCGCACTGGCTGCGACATCCAGCGTGCCTTGGGTCGCGTTCAGGTACGTCACATGCGCGGCCAGATCGGCGCCGCTCGGCCCCACGCCCTTGATCCAGATTTCACGATTGCTAATTCCGGCCACCCAATAGCCGAGGTCGAGCCACGCATCGTCAAACGTGATCGTGGTGCTGCCGTTCGTTGTCGCGCACCGACCTTGGCTAAGGTTGATCCCGGTGCCGAACGGCGGCGTCTGACCATTGTTGCCGCCGAACGCGGCGACGTCGATAAAGCGGTGATACTCTTGATTCACACCCCCGGAATGGTTGACGCGGAACGCCACGAAGTTCGGCGTGTTCGGCGTGTCGTTATAGACGAAAATGCGCTCAAACGTGCATTGCGTGCCGATGTGCCCGGGCGCATAGCCGTCCGTCTCGCAGCCCACGTCCGCGCCGTTGGTGTGAACCATGAACCCGGCGAGCTTGCAGTAGCGCGAGTGATCGAACCGCACAACGGTTCCGCCGAGCGCGCCCGCCCACTCGAGCAACGGTGATTCGCCAACATTCGAGTTCTTCGGGTTGACGCCCGAGTCGTAGAGTTGGCTCGATTTATCAGCGATGACCCAGGTGTCCGCTAACCGAGCCTTCGATGTCCCTCGGCCGGGGAGTCGATTCGGCGCACTGAAATTGGCGACGGCGGCGGTGAGCTGGTTGAAGAACTTCTCATCACCCACCACGCCCGTCCCGGTCAGGCCGAACCACTGCGGGTCCGCGCCTTCGGAATCATCGAACGTGACGGAACCACCGACGTCCACCTGCAACCATTTGAACGCAATGCCCCGCGGCGCAGGACCAGTGAAGTGCAGATTGACACCGTTCGGCACGTGCAGGATCCCGCCTTGGAGCGGGCGCCACACGCCGGGGACCGTCACCGACGTCCCGATCAGGTGCGTGCCGACGTCGATCTCGCCGATGCCGACCGTGGTGATCAGGGCACCTATCGCGGTCAGGACACCGCTATCATCGACGGTGTCGTCGCGCTTGGCCCCTTTCGCTGCGGTGCCGATGACGGGACCGGCTGCGCGCGTGATGCCTTCCGGCATCCACCCACCGCTCGTATAGCGTTCTTGATAGCCGATGTCTTGGCGCTCCACCCGCTGATCGGCACTCGGCGTCGGGAACTGTGCATCGCGGGCCGCTTGGTCAGCGACGACCGGAATGCTCTCGCTCTTACTTGCCAACCCGCCGAACGGCGCGTCGGGATCGAGACCACTCCCAGAGAGAATGGCACGCGCCCCGCGATTGATCGTGTCCGGGAGTGAGGCGTGTCCATGTCCAACGACCCGATCCGACGCGAGGAACCAGTCGATGACGCCGCTCTTCGGCTTCTGCGGCGGCTGCTCGCGCGTCGGAGGCGGCGGCGGAGGCGGTGTCGGTTTGGCGAGTGTTTTCGCGATTCGCGCCGCGCGCTCCTTCGCGATGGCCTGCGTGATGCGGTCGCGCGCCGCTTGCTGCGCGTCCGCTGCGCGGCGCTCGGGAGCTAGGGTCGTCGTCATCGTGGGATGCCTCGAGTGCCTCGCGTCGGTGGTCCGGCGTGGACCATCTCACCCATCCCCGTATAAGCGCCGTCGCCGTACGCGGTCCCGTCACCGATGAGGGGCGTCCCCCCGCCACTGCTGCCGCCCGTGACGCTGATCCCACTGGATCCGGCGGACGCGAGTCCCGGCGCCGTGAACTTGAGCGTGATCGTGTCGGCCGTCGTGCCCAGCACGACCGCGAGATCCGTGAAGGTCGCCACCCCGTTCGCGTCGGTGACGACGGTCGTGGATCCGGTGAGGCTCCCGTTCCCGTGGGCAACCGCCGCAGTGACGGACACGCCAGCCATGAGCAGCGGCGCGCCTAACGCGTCGTACAGTTGGACGACCGGCTGCTGGACGAACGGCACGCCGCTCGTGGCCGACGCGGAGGGTTGCGTCAGGAGCCCGAGCCGCGGAATCGTACCGGAGCCGGGGATCGAGGCCGGGTCGAGGAAAATGGCGCCGCGATCCAACACGGCCTCACGACCGCTCGAATCGATGGCGGTCAGCTCGTACGCGCAGTGGCCGACAATCAGCGCGGCATCAGCCTCCGACAACACGACGTTGAGCGCGCCCCGGCCATCGTCGCTGGCGTCGTCAGTGATCTCTGCGGCCTTCGTCAGGAACGGATCGAGCGTGAACTGCGGCGCGATGCGCAAAAGCGCATCGGTGATCGTTAGGCCCTGCGCAAAATCAGCCGGCAGGAGATCCACGATCCAGTCGAGCCGGAACGGTCGCGCGCGCCCGACACGGATCGTGGAGAGCTTGAGCTGCACATTCGGCGTCCCGGTGTGGAGGAGCATAACGCGTCACCACGTGATCCGAGTCGAGGTGTGCATCGACGGGAGCGCCCCACCGAGGCCACCTCCACTCCCACTCCCTTGCGTCTCTTCATGCGCGATGGCGAGATCCCGTAGCCCTTGCAGGTACTGGTTCGCCGCGTCCCGCGCGGGACCGACGATGTTTGCGTACGCAATCGGATCCACGCCAGCGTACACGATCTCGAGCACGTGCCACTTCGTCGCCCAGATGACGTAGTTCGTCGCCATCGCGGTGACTGCCGCCGCGAGGTCGGGATCATCATCGATCTCTTCGATCCACTTCGCGGCGATGTACGCAATCGCGTCCTCGCGCGCGATGATCGCCGTGACGATGGCCTCCGTTGGCTTGGTCGAGACCGTGAAGCCATCGGGGAACAACCCCGGCAACTCGCCGGCGATGACGTCGGGGGTGATTCCGTAATGGTTAGCCATCGGAACCCCCGTGGTTAGCCGGTGCTCGTTGGGCTACTCGAGAGAAGGCCGGACGGTCCGCCGCCGATGCGCGTCGTGGTCGTCGTCACTTTGGGCACGCCGTAGGACGGCGGGCCGAGATACGCCGCGAACTCCCGTACCCCGGCGAGACCGCAGCCGAGGAGAGGACGACCGAAGTCGTCGCCGGATGGCACCACCGGGGGTGCTGGTACAGGAGCGCAGGGGGAGGGCATGCGCCTACCGCTTGGCTGTGGAACCGGCGCTCGGCTTCTCTTTCTCCTTCTCCTTCTCTTGCTCCTTTTTTTGCTTCTCCGCTTCGCTGGCGGCTTTCTGCCCCGCCTCGGCAGCGGCCTTCGTCGGTCGGCCAGGCGCGCCCGCATCGGACTCGAGGGCGCGCTCCTCCGCCTCCTTCTCCTTTGCCTTCTCGTCCGGCTCCTCCTCCGACTCGCTCGGCGCTTCCGGCACGGCGGAGGGACCGCCCAACGTGAGACTCAACTCGCTCAATGTCGGCGGGACGTGCGGCGTCTCGCCCTTCTTCGGCTTGCCAAGGTCGATGCCGGCGGCTTTGAGTGACTCGGCATCAATCGCGTTGCCGTGCGCGTCGTGCGGCTTGCCGGTTTTCCCGTCGATATACACGCCCCCCGGCACCGTCTGGTCGAGGGGGCGGCTTGGAGTGGGCGCCGGGTCCGCCACGAGCGGAGTCCCGGTCGTGATGAACTGCTGCTGCGAATGGCCCACCATCGCCGCCCCCGGCCCGGACGCCGGGGTCGCCGCGGTACTCTTCGTCTCGGTCATCGGTGGTCGCTCCGTATGTGATGAGTGAATGCTCAACTAGCCTGGGATCACCGGATCGACATACGTCGCGCCGTTGTAGTACCCGACTGCGCCGTTCGTGCGGTTCCAGATCCCCACGCCGAACTCCGTTTCCATGTACTGCGCGTGGAGCGGGTACATATCCAACTCGGCGGCAATCGCGAGCCCGTCCTCGTTCATGTTGCCCGAACGCGTCCGGAGCACCGCCGGCTTCGCGTCGGTCGTTGCGTCGAACGCGAAGAAGTAGAACGGGATCATCCACGGCTTGACCCACACCTCGGCGGCGCCGTAGATGCCGATGGCGCGGTTATCGAGGCGCGTGATGTCGAGCCGCTTGCCTAACGCGAAATTCGCGTAGGTGCCGACCGTCAGGCGCGGATCGAGGTAGGGTTGGAACCCGGTCAGCCCACGCCACGCCGATTCATCCGCGCTCGAGATATAGACGCGCATCTGTCCGCCCCAGCCGTGCTCGACCACCGTCTTGATCACGGCGTCCGCGATCACGGTTGTCAGCGCGCCGCCCGCGAGCGCGAGGTAGTGCGTGTGCATTGCCGCGTTGTAGACCTCGCCGTTCGGGCCCTCGGGGATCGGTGAGCCGTCCGCATTCACGAGGCGCTTGACGCCTAACGTGATGTTGTCCACGAGGTAGTCGGGCCAGCTATAATTGCCCGAGAGGAAAATCGCGCGCTGAATCTCACCACGGACCTTGCGCCGATGCGCCTTCTGCGCGGCCTGCTGCGCGATTGCCATGTCGGCGGGCGTGTGGTTCTCGAGCCACTTCCGCGTCCAGCCAATCGCGTACTGGAAGAGCTTGAGCGGGAACCCGACCGTGGTGCCGACTGCCGGCTTCTGCGTCGGGGCGCGACCAAACTCGTCCACCGCATACATGATCGTGGAATCGCTCGAGCCGTAGATGCGCTGCCGATCACCCGTGACATCGCAGAAATCGGACAGCATCTCCTGCATGAGCGTGTTGTGCACCTGCAAATCGGCCTTGAGGATTTTCGCGATGTTGTCGAGTCCGTACCGTGCCGCGCTCGTGAACCGAGCCGCGAGCAGGGTGTCGATGGACAGCGTGCCAACTTTGCCAGCCATATCGCCTCCTGTCGTTAGGGTCGGTTACGAGTTGACGGTGATGCGGATGTCGGTGTCGTCTATCGCGCGCGCGATGGGAAGCGGGTGCCCCGTCTGCGCGGCGGTGTTCAAGCCGCCACCGGTGTCGAGGAACAAGTCCGCACCCGGCGTGAGGCCGGACGAGGCGGTGTAGTGGTAGCGAACGCCGGCTTGGTAGAGCGTGATCGGTTGCCCCGCCTTGGCCGCACGCGCGGAGAGACCGTCGAACTTCGCGGCCTCGTTCGCGGCTGCGCCGTCGGACTGGTACACCAGCCCGTCGGCGGCTTTGACGTAGCAGGGCATCCCGGCGCCGATGTCTGCGCCGGCGATCAGTCCCGTAATCTGATTACCGGGCATCGCCGTGGACGCATCGACCCACACGCCGTTCGGGTCGCGAGTAACGGTTGCCATGTTGTGGAGCACTCCCCGGACGCGCGGGGAGCCGTTAGGCAGCAGCCCGCGCCCGAGCTGGGGTCGCGTGAAAGACGAGAGTGATTGTCGAGCGAATCGAGCGGTGCCGCGGTCGTCCTCGGTCGTCCTGGTCGTCCGGTGCTGCGCGGCGACGGGGCGGCGCGTAGCTCGCCCTGCGCTCTCGAGCGCCGCGTGGGGCGGCGCGGTGCTCCTCGTCCTCCTCGTGCTTCCCGTGGTGCGTTACGACTCTATGAAACTCAACAACTGACGATGTCGGTTAGAACGAGTTGTACTCGCCCTGTCGGTTCTTCGCCTCGGCCAACTCCTGCATCTGCGCGCGCGTGAGTCGAGATCCTCGCGGCGCGGGATTCCGCTGCGCGGGGAACCGCACGCCATCCGTACTCCGGCCCCCCTTCGCGCCAGCGGCGCGATACATATTGCGCCGACGACCGTCGTCGCGCCCGTTCTCCCCGTTCGCGCTCACCGGCTCCTCCTCGGTTTCCGTGGTCTCGCCTTCCGACTCGTCGTCGTCCCGTTCCACGGCCACCGACTCGAGAATCGGGAGCCACTCTTTGTTCGTGCGCGCGACGTATTGATCCACCAGCTCCCACGGCGTTTTGTCGTCGGCATCCTTCGCCCGCACGTGCAGAAGCTGCTCCGTGCGCGACCCGTTTTCCGCGTCCTGCACGACCACGTCGCGCAGTGCGACCTCCGCGCCATCGAGCAACTTCACGAGCGCGTGCTTGTTCCAGCCCAAGTCGGCAGCGGCTTGCGTCACCAACTCCGTGAATTCGCGCTGCTCTTCCTTCGCCTGCAACGCCTCGTAGGCGTCGAGCAGTTCCGCTAGCTCTTTGGGTTCCGCCTCAAGCAGCTTGAAGCCTTCCCACTTTTTGGCGTCCTCCGGCGAGAGCACCACCGCGCCATCGGCGGGGAGCTTCTTTTTCATCTCGGTGAGCTGGACCTCGAGCGCGGCGTTCTTCTGCCGGAGATCATTCGTCTCTTCGATGGCCGCGCGCGCCGCCTTGAGCGCGTTCCCACCGTGGCGGGCGAGGTACTTATCGAAGGCCGCTCGCGCAGCCGCGATCATCTCCTCGCGCGACAATCCACCAGAGCCAGCGCCATCCGGCATAAGTGCTGTGTCGGGAAGGGGAAGGAACTTGCAGAAATCCGCAAACCGTTGCGGGAATGGATACAGCCGTGGCGGCAGGCCCGCAAGGTCATCGGTAGGTGATCGTGCATTTGCAGCGACCGAGACACTCGCGGGCGCCGACCGGGACCAGCTCGCCGAGCGGCACCCAGCCGCGCGCCGTTTCCGCGAGGCAGCCGACACAGTGGTCGGCGGGGTGGAGCACGTTCATCTCTTCGGTCATCCCGCGGTCGCGCATCACATCTTGAGTAAATGTGTAATACGTGCCACGCCCCGCCTCGGCGTAGAGGATGACGCGCTGGCGGAAGTGCCCGTCGAGCACGAGCCCGTCCGCGATCTGGCCGGCGAAGCGATTGAGATATTGGTACTGCGCCTTCACAAGCTGGCCGATGCGCCCGAAGTCGGCGGGCGTCAGGGCGTCCCAGCCGCCCTTCGCGGCGGCGGCGCTATAGAGATGCACGTCCTTGATGAGCGCTCGCATCTCGAGCGCCCACGCCGCGCCCGTGATCTCGCCAGCGCGGAGTTGATCGCCTAACGCCGTCATGCGGCGTCCGGTGGCGAGCAGCGCGAGATCGAGCGCGCTACGCCGGATCGGCACGGTCAGTCGAGGACCGCGATGTAGCCAGGCGGCGCATCGCGCCGCCACGTCGCCTTCGCGCGCGCGATGTCGGCTGGCGTAATGCGCGCCGCGCGCGCGAGACGGCGCTGGCCCAACACCCCCGCGCCACGGCGGCTAGTCGGTCGGGAACGCGTCGGTTTGGTCATCGGTTCGTTCACCGGGTCGGTCGCCGCGCGCGGCGCTTGGCGCCGCCGTCGATTCGGCGGGACTCCCGGGAGTAGAGGTCGCGAGCCCCTCGCCAATCGTGGTCAGGATGCCCTTCGTGAGCGTACCGTGATAGGTCAAGCTGCGGATCGACGGCACGACCGATAGCGTGATTGGGATGTCGTCAATCGAGCCGGTGGCCTTCCATCCTATGCCAAAGAAGCCGCGCTCCTTCGTCCACGTCAGTTCATCGACGCACCACCACACGCCGGTCGGGAGCACGACGACAATCGGATCGCGCTGCGTCTCGGCGTACGCTTCCCAATAGTGCGGCGAGAGATGCCCGCGCCGCTCATCGAAGAGATGCGGCGCGTAGAACACATCGCCGGGTTCGGGCGGGGTGTCGGTCGCCGCGTTGACGAAGAGGAGCCCCCGGGAGAAGTGGGGATTCGGTGCGGCCTTGATCGTAATCTTGCGGAGGGTGGTGGGCATGGCAGCAAGTGTTGAGGAAGTGCTAATGTCGGTCGGCGCACACTTCGCGATATGCTTCGATGAACGCGGCGGCTTGCGGGGCACAGAGCGCATTGCCGTAACCCCGCAGTCGTCCCACACGGGCGGGAGCCCCATCAGCCAGCGGGAAAGAGCCGGGTTCAACTGGCCGCGCTTTCCCGTCGCGGCAGAGGATCCACTCGGCGTCTCCCCAGAAGCCAGTGAGGATTGCGCCGTGAGGGTGTCCGTGGCGCCGCGCGTGTGACGTGTCCCCGCGCTCTCCGCGTCCTCCGCTCGCGGGGTCGCCCACGACGCCTGATGCACCAGTTCCGTCGCGCCGTTGCCCTTCTCGAGTTGCCGGCGATAATGCGCGTCGCTCGCGCTCCGCGTGGCATCGCTGCTCTTCGGCGTGCTCCACGTCGCAAGGTGCGCCTGACGCGGGAGCTGATCCGTGCGCGATTTCCCGTCCTTCCGCTCCGCCGTCATCCCCGGCGAGTCCTTCCAATCCCGCGCCGCCGGTGTCGTCCAGGTCGCGAGGCGCGCCGCATCGAGGAGCGTCGTCCCGCTGTGCCCCGTCAGGCTCTCGCGCTGCTGGCGATCCGCGCTCCGTGTCCTCCCATCGTTCATGTAGCCGTGGCGTCTCGAGGCGCGCGCGTCCATCCCCGTGGGACTCGGCCACGAAGTAGATGCGCTGCCGGATGTGGGGCGCACCGACGCCCGCAGCGCAGGTATCACACGGCCCGATGGCGTAGCCCGCTCCTTCCAAGTCAGCCGAAACAAAGTCGAGCCACGCCCGACCAGCTTTGCTCGCAACCTGCTCGCCAAAGCAAACGTCAGGGCGACACTCGCGGAGGAGCCGGAACCATGTGGGCCAGAGATGACGCTGATCGTCTGTGCCGCCGCCTTTCCCGCTTGCACTGAATGGCTGACATGGGCAACTCCCTGTCCAAACGGGAGTAGCATCTGCCCATCCAGCGACTCGTAAGGCATAGGACCAGACGCCGATGCCGGCGAAGAAGTGGCACTGGCGGTAGCCGGCGAGATCGGCGGGTTGGACGTCGAGGATGGAGCGCTCATCGACCACGCCCGGGGCGATCACGCCACGCGCGATCAGCGCACGGAGCCATGCTGCGGCACGCGGATCGAGCTCGTTGTAGTACGCGAGAGACGACATCGGGACGGCGCGTCATCCGCTCGCTACACAGTCGTGCGTTTGATGCGGGTCGGTCCCAGCCGCAGCGGCTGGCGCACGGGCGCGGATCCTGGCGACGGTTTGCCTGTGCCGACTCCGCCACCGGGCTGCGGAGTCCCCGTCTTGGCGACGTCCGCGCCCGAGGGGGCGGCACCGGGCTTGGCGGCGCCGGTCTGCGAAGCCGCCGATCCGTTGGTGGATTGCCCCTGTGCGGTACCCGACATCGGACCCGCTTGTGTCTGATCCATCAACGGACCGGCGAGTGCACGCGCCTGCTCCGGTGTGAAGCCCGCGATGATCGCCGCGCCGTAGGCATCGCCCACCGCCGCGAGGGTGGCGTAGACCGCCGCGCGATCTTTCAGGAGCGACATATCCGCGCCGGGTTGCGCGAGGATGCGTTGCAGTTCGGCATCGGGATCCGTGACGCCATTCCGCTGGATCGCGGTCTCCTGCGACATCGTGCCCTTCTCGTAGCTCTGGTCGTTCTGCGCGCGTTCTTGCGCGTCCACGGGACCGGTGTCGATGCGGCACGCGAAGCTCGCGCGGAGCGGCTTGGTGAATTTCCCCGATTGATTCGTGAGCGCTTCCGCGAGCGCCAGCGGGGTCTCGAGGACCCATCGGCCTAACGCTTCTGCTTCCGACTGCGTGAGCCGAAGCGAGGACTCGAAATCGCCGCGGGCCTGCGCGCGGCTCTGCCACCCGATCTTGCCATCCGAGACCATGAGGACGTGCATCTGGTCCGTCTCATGGAGGATCTCCGCGTAATGCTCGTTCGCCGCGAGAATCGTCGCGGAGGGATCGACCGGCTCGCGCCACTGCACGGACGGGGAGGCAAGCGTCGTTTTCCCCGACTCCGGATCCGTCCACTGCGTGCCTTGGATGAAGTTGGTCGTCCCAGCGCCGGTCACGAATTCGTCCGGCACGAACTTGTCCGGTGCATCGTTCGGCTGCGTCACCCATTTCCCCGGCATCTGCGCGTTCAACAGCACGCGCTCGAGAAAGCCGCCGGTCACGACGTTCCGGGGGAGCATCGACACGGCGAGGTTGAGCGCGCGCTGCGACTGCTGCACTTGCTGCGTGATGAGGAGATCGCGCCGCATCTCGTACAGCGTGAGCCGCTTGCCTAACGGCAGCGTGATCCGCGTGCCCGTGTCGTCCGCTTCCGTGAGCGTGCGGATCACCGTGTGATCGCCGTCGAGGTAGGTCAGCTCGGCCACTTCCACGACGCTTTCCGGCTCGTCCTCGTCGCAATACGCGTAGCGCACGACGCCGCATTGGGCTTGCGTTCGGTCGTCGGTGATGATCGCCGCTTCGTTGTACAGCAGGACGGCGACGTGAATCAAATCGAGCGCGTCCTCCATCTTTGTGGCGCGCGCGAGCTTCGTCCGACGACCGGCGGTCACCGGCGCATCGCCTAGGAGGCCTTCGGGGATGTAGAGGCGCACGGCGCCGCGCGAGGACCAGGTGACGTAGTTGCACGCGCGTTGGAGGAGCGCATGCACTTTGCGTTTGTCCCACCAATCGGTGAGGAGCGCCTCGGCTTCATCGATGAGTGCTTGCTCAACCTTGGTCGGCGTCTCGAGGAGTGAGCGCTCCTCGGTCGGTGACGGGACGCCTTGCTCCTCGGGCGTCACGAAGAGCGCGCGGCGGAGCACCATCGACCAATCGGGCTCGCGGCCCATGACGCCGGCGGCATGGCGATTCACGACCTCCCCGATGGCATTGCGCGACGTGAATCCCTGTTCAATCGCCAACATCGTCTGATCGTAGCCCGACTCGCCGGGGCGTGGCGCGGGACCGATCCAGCCGTAGCCGCCCTGCCAGTGATTGCCGAATACGAACGCGCGGTTCACGTCGATAGGATTCGCGCGCGACGGCGTCGTCATCATCGACAGCGATTCCTGACCGACCGGGCCTTGCATGAACCGCCAGTTCATCCGGGCGATCTCTTCCTCGAGTTCCTCTTCGACATCGGACAGGGTCCAGTCATCGAAGGGAGTCGTGGGCATGCGGGCAATCTTACAGCCTTTGCGGGCCGAATGCAAACCGTTGCCGATAGCAGTTACACCCCAGGTTACACCCCGAGTTACACCCCGTAGAACCGGCGACTGAACGAGCGTGGTGGGGGCGGCGGCGGCGGCAGGTTGGCGAGTTCGGTGATGCCCCACACGAGCGCGTCGGCGCGGTCCGGCGACTCATCCGTTTCGTCCGGCACCCACGTGATCATCTGGTCCTCGAGCCGGTCGAACGTGCCGCAGTGATGGACGCGACCTTGCTCGTAGAGCGCGGCAACCGGCTCGGCGCGGATGCGCTTCCCTCGTGAGGCATGGACTTTCCGGTAGCTCACGTTCTTGTCCACGATCCGAAGTTGCGCCTCCACGAGATCGCCACCGTTGTTCACCTCGCCCACCACGCGGTCGGCGCCGACGATGGTCGCGTCCCACCGTCCGACGTTGTGGAACCGGTCCACCGCGCGCGTGGCCCAGGAGTACGGCGGGAGCACGCCAGAGTCGTCTGTGAACACGTAGAAGTGCGGCAGCGGGCGGCGTCGATCCATGCCGACGCAGATGATGCCGGTTTCGTTCGACTCTTCCGGATCGGACGTCACGGCGGGGTCGATGGCGACGACGATGCGGACGAGTTCGTGCGGGGTCGGGATGCGGTCGCGATAGCGCGCGGCGTCGATCAACTCGAGCGTCCACAGGGCGCCGGGGACGTCGAGGAGCAGCTCGCCGCCTAACTCTTGCCGACCCAATCGCGTCCCCTCGTACTTCTTCACCACTTGCTCGATGAAGGAGGGCGCGAGGTTCGCCATGTTCTCGTACGTCGTCATGCGCGGCGCGAGCTTCACGCCGGGATACGGTTGCAACCTGCCGTCGAGCCCGCGCTCTTTCCCCATCAACTGCCGAATGAGTTTGATCGGCTTGGGCGTCGTCGTGAACACCCCGCGCGGATTCTCGCCGGCGCGGAGTCCTAACACGAGATTGTGCCACGTGTCGTCGGGATAGATCCACGACGCGACTTCATCCGCCCAATACCAGTGATGGTTCGGACCGCGGAGATCGTTCGGCGTCTGGGAACTGTAGAGCGTGGCTTGCGTCCCGTTCGGCCACGAGAGCCGCGCCTTCGTCGGCTCGTAGACGGGACGGAAGTCTGGCGGCGAGATGTTGATGATGCTCGACGGGCCTTGCTCCACCATCGTGTCCCGCACGTCCTTCGCGGTCCGGCCCACGAGCGCACCGATGGATCCCGGCATTGCCTTCGCGATGTCGCGCACCCACTCGGCGGCGCTCCGCGTCTTGCCGGCACCGCGCCCTGCGATGATGCCCCAATGCGTCCACGGCGGATCGGGCGGGAGCTGCGCGGGCCGCGCCCAGAAGTGCCAATCGTACTCGAACTCGGTGATGATGTCATCACCGAACCCCGCGAGCGCGTCCTTGCCTAACGCCTTGAGTCGGCCAACACGCTCCGCGAGACTATAATCCCGGTCGGCGTCGAACACAGCCTACGGCATGAAGAGCCGCGCGCTCAAGACTTTATCGATGGACCGGATCTCGAGCGGGGGTTCCGTCTCCCGTAACTCGGCGAGGAATTCGCCCTGATCGTTCTTCGTCTCGACGGCGAGGCCCGCGACGAACACACAGACCGGCTTGCCGCTCTCCGTCATGCCCTTCCAGACGCGCGTGCGCGCGCCGTTATGGTACGTGAGCATGTCGGTGCTCTCGATGGTGATCCTCATGGGCGCGGGCCTTTCGAGCGCCGCGACCAGACGAAGAGCCCGACAGCGACCGCCGCGAGCACGATGATGCCGATGATCCAGTTGGTGTCCATTGGGAGCCCCGTTCGGTGAGTAATTCATTGCGCGCAGCGTCATCGCTCATCATCGGCGTCGTTATGCGATGCCTAACACCGTGTACGCTTTCGCGATCACGACTTCCAGTGCGCGATGCGCCTCGGCGCGCTGGGTCACGTGCTCCTTGTCGCACGCCGCGCGCAAGAGCGGCAGCCCACTCTCGACCGATGCGCGCACTTCGGCCTTGGTCGCCGGACGGCCTTCCGCGTAGCAGTACACGGTCACCGGATCACCCATCTGGAAGAGCCAATGGTTCTGATCCTTTTGGTAGGTGTCCACGACCGTGTACGAGCGCGTGACCCACACGAGCGCGACGCCCGGATTGCGTCCGATCATCACGCCAGCGGCCTCGCCCATATCGTCCGGCAGGCCGGCCTCGCGCCGGCGCATGTGCGGCCGCGAGAGAAACGGACACGAGATTGCGCTGAACCACGCGCACTCGCGGTGCGACGGCGGCTCGCTCGAGATGCGGTTCACCGCGCACATCGGGCCGACCGTGAACGCGAATTGCGCGCCTAACTTCTCGCCGCACACCCAGCAGCGTTTGTCCCCCTTCAGCACGCGCGCGAGCTTCTTGATGTCCATGATGCGGAAGTCCGGCTTGCCGTCGATGTACGCGACGAACCAGGGCACGGGATAGCCGCGTGCGTCGATGGGAAGTTTCTTCATGCGCAGCGGGAGCGGTGGCAGTTCGGGGCGGAGCGCATGCGTCAGAGCGGTCGCAGTCATTGGTGAGCCGGTCGTCAACGGGTTAGTTGGGCGAGACTGTCGGTCATGGTGTCTTGGAATTCTTCGCGCGCGCGTTGCAGGTCGCCCTGGAGCGCCTGCAACTCCGAGCGTTGCCGGTCGATGGTGGCTTGCTGCCACGCGCCGAGGAATTGCGCGAGGAACGCGACGAAGAGCGCGACCTCACTAATCCAGCGCCCGACCGCCTCGCCGTGCTCTTCTGCGAATCGCTGATGCCGTTCGATCCAGTGCATCAGGATTGTGGAATCCGCGCGCCCGCGGCGCGCGCTTTGGAGAGCGCGATGGCAATGCGTTGCTTGTTCGCCTTCTTTTTCCCTTTCTTCTTGCGCGTTTTCGCGAGGATCTTGGGCGGGTTCTGCTTCACTTCGTGAAACGCGCTCTGCGTCAGCTTCTGCGTACGCGTCAGCTTCGCCATTGGCGGACCCTTCGAGGTGACACCGCAATAGTAAAAGGGTTGCCGCTCCGCCGCAAAGGTTACGTGCTACCGCGGAGCGCCGTCTCCGCATCGACGCGGGCGGCGGTGATGGTGAAGCCGACCGGCAAATCCGCACGGCGGACGTCGCGCGGGTGGCTTCGGACCGCGATCCAGAAGAGACCGCCGGTGACGTGCTGTCGCACGGTGACTTGCCACGGGCCGACCATGAACGTCTCGAGCGCCACGTGCGGATCGAGCGGATCATCCGTCATGGCGTGCGCCAGCCGGGAGACGTTTGATCGCATTGACCGCATCGACGGCGGGCATCTTCCCGCCGTTCGGCGTGTCAATCATCGTGAACGCAAAGACCGCTTCTTGGAGCGAGTAGAGCCCCGCATCGACAGCGATCAGCATCGCTTCCGCCCACAAGAGCAAATGGCGCCACGCCACACGCTCCGCCTGCTTCTTCGCCCACTCGTCGCGGTCGCTGTAGCTCCGCCGCTCGTAGCTCCGTTGGAACTCCGGCATCTTGCGAAGCCGGTTACGAACTTGCTCATACCCAATCGGCAAGCGCACCTCGATAGTCTCTCGCGCGGTCACGAGTTGGAATGCGACGAGGACCGTGTGTGACGTGTAGTCCTCGCTCACCGTGAATCCGGTCGCGCCGTAGCGGCGCAAGAGTTCCTCGAATGCTGCCTTGGAGCGCGTGGCCGGGACGTCCGTGTCCCAGCTTCGCACCCAGCCCGGAGGACGTCCCTCGTTCTTCGCCATATCAGTTGAGCCGCAAGCGGCGCGCGCGCAGCAGGAGATAGATCGCGTACGCCTTACCGATCCGCGCGTCATGCCGCGCGTCCTCGCATTCCGCCTTGGTCGGCAGGCGACGGACGCCATCGTCGCCGTAGAAGCTCAACCCGCCGCACTCGAAGCAGAGGGACGCGTCACCGGGCTCTGGCACAGCCTCGGCACGACCGAAGAGGGTGACGCACTCGGGCACGTTGTGGCAGTGCGGACAGCGATGCCGCGTCTCCTGGGTCGCCGGCGCGATCATTCCGCCCTCACTTCTCCGATCACCGGAGCGTACCGCTCGAGAATCTCGCTCGCGATGCGCGGCACCACGTCCGCCGCGCGCCGGGTGAGCGTGACAGCGCGGAGCCGGATCTCGAGTCCCACGACGCCGCCCTTCGCGTGCGCATCGAAGCACTCGTGGCAGGCCGGGACGCCGCCCCACTCGCCTTCGTAGCTGTTCTCCACGTATTGCCCGCGCTCATCGACGGGGAGCCCATAGCGAACGGCGCATTCCGCGCCGCACGCGTGACAGAGGGTACCGCGATCACCGGGCGGATAGAGCGTGATCGTGAGTCGGAGCGGCGACGGCTCGTCGTCGTCGGGGATGGAGAAGGGAAATCGCTTCATCGTCGGGCGCCTCAAGTAGCTGGTTACTACTGGTTACTGCTGTGTCGTTGGCGGGTGAAAGTCCCCGGGCTCGGACAGCTATTAGGTGCCGGAGGGGGACGCGCCGGCCTCGGCGCGAAGCGTTTGCAGGAGATCGTAAAGCTGCGCGCGCAGTTCGCGGCCCAAGCGCGTGCCCTCGGCGGTCGCAAGGTAGCCTTCCTCGAGCGCGCGGAGCTGCTCGGTCGTGATGCGGCGCGGCGCAAAGGCCGCATCGAGCTTTGCGCGAATGTCATCCGCTACGCGGCGAGGGATCCGGTCCCAGAGCGGTTGCAGCGCGTCCCGCAACGCTTGCTCGGCAGGGATAGTCATGTGCGCTCGGAGGTAAAAGGGTTTCTGCAAGGCCGCAATACTGTGCATCACCGACCGCCGTCGAGTTGGGATTGGACCTTGGTCCAATGGTTGTGTCAGGCCGCCTTACGCGCACGCGGAAAAGGGTCATAGGGCACCGTCGCGAGCCCTCCGCACGTCGCGCACTCGCCGCCGGCCTCATGCCAGTAGTGCTGCGCGCACGTGGGGCAGAGTCGCCGGAATTCGCACTCCGCTGCCGCGCGGACGGTATCGGTTTCGTGGAGCACCATGATCGGCGGCTCGAGATGGGCGCCGCCGGCTTCATAGTCCTCCGCCTTCCACGGATCGGGGATGCCGCGCACGACGAGCCCGCCCGTGATCTCGTGGACCCCGATGACGACGGCGGGAGTCCACCAGCCGTGACTGCTCAACACACCGATGTGCGCGCCAACCGGGAAGGTCATCGGCTATCCCATTGCTGGTAGACGTCGAGCGCGTTGGCCGTGGCGTGCGCGGCGCTCATCTCGCGGTCCATTGCGATACGCGTGCGATAGGCTTGGCGAACGGCCGGATCGAGTTGGCCGATGGCGCGGGGCGCGGGGTAGTCGCGGACCAACTTCCCGTCGAGGGTGATCCCCATCTCCGTCCGCAGCGCGGCGGACTGCTTGTGGAAGAACGCAATCTTCCTCGCATCACATTTCTGTTTCATCGAACGCGCCCACGCCTTGTCCTCCGGACGGTAGCCCGGGCCGCTCTCGCCGCCGTAGATGACCCAATCGATGCCGAGGAGATCCAAGTCATCGAGGGGCCCAATCGCAGGCTCGTAGCTGATGAAGCGGACGGTGGCGGGGACGTCGATGAGCGGGCGCGTACGGTGCGCGACACGCATGTCCTCGATGGACGTGCCTAACCACACGTTCGGGTAGCCCTTGCCCCAATCGCTCGGCAGCATGCGCGCGAGATTCTCGGGGCGCTTCGTCAGGAGTTGCCACCAGAGGTACGGGGTGGCACGAATCAGCGCCCACAGCTCGGGGCGGACCGCCTCGAGATCGGGATGCTCCTCGAACACATCCGCGAGCGAAGCGCAAAAGACGCGAGTCGCCGCTCCCGCCTTTTGGGCGGCGCGATTCCAGGCGAGCGGCTTCTTCCAATTCGACGCGCTGGTGCGAGCGCGTTTCTTCCCCGCGCTCGCCGGACCCCACAGGCCCGGACGGCCCATGCGGCCCGTCACCAGCGTTTCGGCGTAGCAGTGTTTGCAGCCGTCCGAGACTTTCACGCACCCGATCCAGGGATTGAAGGTGTTGTGCGTCCACGCGATTGCAGAACCTTCGGCCATGTCTCACGCTCACTCGAAAAAAGGGGAGACGAAGCGTAAAGTCATTTACCGTTGTATGCAATGCTATTACCCGCTGGCTCGAGCCGCACACCGAAGTACCGCGCGGAGACGGATGCGGGCAGCGCTTCGCCGGCCTCGACCACCGCGAGCGGATAGTCGAGCGCGAGCCCGAGGCAGGCCCCGACAGCGGTCTCCGCGAACTTCCACGTGATCGTCACCGGCGGTTTTGTTTTGAGCTTGCTAATCCCGAGCGCGTCGAGCACGGCGTGATCGATGGCCGGAACGTTGCCCTTGAGACTGCCTAGGGTCAGGAACACGGTCGTCGGTTTCGTGACGTGCGGCAGGAGCGTGCGCCAGTGCCCCCAGGGCGAGCCATACGTGTCGATGTCGATGACGTCGTAGGGCAGGGCAGGCTGGGCGAGCAGTCGCGTCGAATCGATCTTCAGCCGACCCTTTTTCTTCTCCTGATCGACGCCCCAATAGGTGCAGGGGAATTCGGCGCGGAGCGTGGTCCAGATCCGCGCCTCGCCCTGACAGCAGTCGAGCACGACGGGCTTCTGCTGGGCGTGATAGCGCGCGAGAAAATGACGACGGAGCGCGAGCTTTGAGTGCCAGCCGGTGTTGTCCTCGAAGTGACCGGTTGGTCGCGTGAACGTTCCATCCTTGCGCGTGGGCATGTTCTCAAATGTGAGCGGATATGAGAACCCGTTACCGCCGCGCCGGCGGTTCGGCATCGTTCGCCGTGACTTCCACGAACGAATCCGGCAGGATGCTGATCGCCTCGACGTGCTCCGCGATGTCGGCATACCGTCCCGTGGGCACGCCGATCAACACCCACGTGTAGGGCGGAAACTTCGCGATGACGAGGGGCGTGATGGTGGCCGTCTCCGGCGTCAGGAGCTGCTCGAGTTCCTCGGTATCGAAGCCCGTGGCTTCTTCGAGATCCGGCAGGCCGAACGACTCGAGGAGTTGCAGTTCGGCGGTGAGCATTCCCTCATCCCACTCCGCCTCGTCCGCGAGCCGGTTATCCGCGAGGCGGTAGCCGACCGCTTCGGCCTCGGTCATGTCGGCAGCGACCCACACGGGCACATGGCTCTCGCCCAGCCATTCCGCCGCGAGGTAGCGCGTGTCTCCGACGATGATGACGTGCTTCTTGTCTACGACGATGGGCTGGCGCCAGCCATAGCGCGTGATCGAGGCCGCGAGCTTTTCGATGTTCTGCTTGCGCCGCGGATTCTTCGTGTACCGCGAGATCGTACCGAGCGGCAGCATCTGTGTCCGCATCGATGCCGGCGGCACGGGCACGTTAGGCGTCTTGGGCATGACTGCCGTCGTCGCTCGTGGAGGCGCGGAGTCGCTCGGCGGCGAAGCGCTCGAGATCCTCGAGTCGATAGCGAATGCATCGGGCGCTGATCCGAACGAAGGGCGGTCCGCCGCCGTGATGACGCCACTGTTGGAGCGTCGTGTGCTTGACTCCGAGTCGGCGCGCGGCCTCACGCTCGTCCAGCAACTGGAAGCGCTCGGTGGGCACAGCCGTTGTTGTCATAGGACAGCCCGTGTACGGTGGACTTGAACCGTACACGGGTTTACACCGCTCCGCAAGCTATTTCAGATGGCTCGCAAAAGCGGGCTGGGCGACGTGGCCGCGCGCGCGGCGCCTTCCGCGAGGAGCGCACTCATATCGGCGGTCGTCTTGTTCGCCATGTCCTTCACTTGCGACTCGATCAGGTGGATGTAGCGCATCGACGTGGCGATGTCCTTGTGACCGAGCAGCGCCTGCACCATCAGCACATCGCCGCCATTCCGCACGACCGCCGACGCGAAGGAGTGACGGAGATCGTGCATGCGCACATGCTCGAAGCCGCCGGCTTGCCGGATCGCGTCCCAGAGGCGCCGCGTGTCCACGAGGTGCCGCCACACTTTTTTCCCGTTCGCATCGACGCGGAACGGGGGATCGCCGGGAAAGACAAAGGGGCACCCGGGGATGCGCTCGATTTCCGTGGTGAGGAATTCAATCGCCGCGCGCCCGAGTTGTTGGCGATGCTTCTTGCCGCCTTTTGGATTCGGCAACGTGGCTTGGCGCCGTGCTTCATCGACCTGCGCCCAGCGGAGTGAGCACGCCTCGTTCTTCCGGAGACCGGAGAGGAAGAGGAGCCGAATGACACCGAGCTGATAGGCATTCGCCGGCTTGAGCGTATCGACGGACTTGGGCGTGTGCTTCGCGGTCGCGCCGCGCTTCCGCTCGCGGCGCAGTCCGCGCTGCGGGGCAGGGGGGAGACCCGTTGTCCGCGCGCGCTCGAGGATCTCACCGAGGGTCCGCATGTCGGTCGGTTCCAGGAATGTCTCCGTCCGCTCTACGACCTTATAGCGGGCCGTCTTTTTTTTTCGGGCCGGGTTGGGCGTGCCTTCCGGCAGCAGGTTTCCCTCGCCCTCGCTGCACCAGTTATAGAAGTTGTGAATCAGGTTCACGACCGCGTTCGCCATCGGCTTCCGGTCCGCGAGCGCGAGCTTGATGTC